>JBDLJJ010000030.1:0-24631 GCA_039714435.1 Gemmatimonadota bacterium
ACCCAGGCGTACCGTGACGGCTTTACTGGCGCATACAATAGGGAGGGCTTTGACGTCCGGGCCGGAGCGGAGCTCAAACGCTGCAGACGGCACAAGCGCCCGTTCGGTCTCCTTCTCATGCGTGTGGAAGCCTCGGACCTGGAGGAACTGCGGAGGCGAATCGAGGTGATCCAGGAAGATCTGCGTGATTACGATCTTCTGTCGCGCTATGTGGACCAGTTCATCGTCGTCGGACTGCCTGAAAGCGAGCGCGAAGGAGCCCTAGCGGTAGCGAAAAGGGTAAAGCTCGCCCTACGGGACGCCGGCCTGGATCACCCCGCAGACCGGCTGGCCTTCGCCAGCTGTCCTGACGATGGCCAGACACTGTCGTCGCTCCTCACGGTCGCCGAGAGGCGACTGGAGCGCACCACCTAAGGAGCGTAGCACTCACTGGCGGGATCTTCGGCCGGCTGGACGATAGCGTGCTCGCGGCTGGCCAGCGCCTCGACGGCGGCTGACTCGATTTCCGCTACAACCTCCGCCTCTATTCTCTCCAACTGCTCTCGGTTCCCAGGCTCCGACCGGCACAGGTACTCTTCGTACTGGCCTATCGGATCGCGGCGCCCCCAGTATTCGAATAACCCCGGCTCAAAGGTCTCACGGGATTCTTTGACGTCGTGAGTGGCGTGCCCTCCCATGCGAAACGTCAGCGGCGCGACGAAGCAAGGACCCCGCCCCGCTCGGCAGCGTTGTACCGCCAGCTTTGTCGCCGCGTACATGTCCAGCACGTTGTTGCCGTCCGCCGCATACAAGGGCATGCCGTACGCCTTACCCCAGCCGGAGAAGTCAGCCGGGCGATGGTGCTGGGACAGCCGTGTCCCCAGCGCGACCTGGTTGTTCTGAATCACGAACACGACCGGAAGCCGCTGAACCGCAGCAAAATTGAAGGCTTCGTGAACGGAGCCGCTCTTCGTCGAACCGTCCCCGACCCACGTGAGCGCTACGCGGTCCTCGGCGTTCAGTTTGAACGCCAGCGCGTAGCCGTTCATGACGGGCGCCAGACCGCCTACCATGCTGATCGGGGCAACGACCCCCCGGCTCGGATCGCCAATGTGCAAGTCACGGCCGCGCGTGGGAGCGTCCAAGGTAGCCAGGTAGCCGCGCAGCATGTCAGCGACGGACATTCCCATCTCATGGCAGGCGCCAGCGTTTCGAATCATCGGACCGACGACATCCCGGCCCGGCCGCCTGTCCAGCGCATGCACCGCGCCGATGGTCACCGCCTCCTCTCCGGTCCCGAGCCAGGCCTTGGAGATAACTCCCTGCTTCACCCAGCGCTGAAGCGCAATGTCATGCAACCGGAACCGCAGCAGCCCCCGGTACATGTCCAGCGCGCGCTCGAACGACAGAGCCTCGACCTCGGCCCAGCGGCGCTCGTCGTCCCTGAGCCGCGTTTCGAACTCGGCCACCAGGTCGGCGTCCGCACTCCAGCCGACATACTCGGGTGGATCGAAGGCACTGAAGCGTCTCACTCAGGCGTCCTCATCTGGGTCGCCGCGGACGAGGATCGGGGTTCTCCCGAGCCGACTGTCACGCGGTTATACTGATCGTACCGGAACAGGCGCGACACCGAAACGGGATGGCACATGCTCCATCGACACAACGGCACCAGTGACCACAGAAGCTGACACAGGCAGACTTCGGGTTCCTCCCGGCGCTATTCGCTGGGGAATCATCGGTTTCGTCGCCGCCTCGCTTCTCGGCTTCGCGACTCTCCTCCTCGTATCACAGGATCTGACGGGCAGTCTGGCCGGCTTTCGCCAATTCAATCTGGTGTGGGCCCTCCCGTGTCTCGTGTTTGCTTCGGGAGACTGGTTCGGGGGCGGACTGCGGATATGGATTCTTCTCAAGCCGCTGGACATCCGGGTCCCTTACATGAAATGCGTTGCCATCAGCGGCACTACGGCCGCTCTGGCATACCTGACCCCGGCGGGATCGGGAGGGGGGCCGGCGCACCTGTACGGGATGATGCGCAACAACGTGACGCTGGGCCGGGCTGTGGCCAGCAACTTCGCGAGTGTTCTGGTCAACCTGACTTTTCTTTCGCTGGCCGGCATTGGGGCCTGGTTCTTCGGCGCGGCGTCAGAAATCCGGCATATTGAGCTCCCCGTAGCCTCCATTTCGGCCGCCTCTCTGTTTGAGTGGTCGGCCCTGGCTATCGGTACGATAGCTGCCGCCATCGTCTTCTTCGCCTTCAGCCCGAGACTGCCGCGCGCCATTCTGATCCGTCTATTCGGGCGGGGACGGCGAGTTCGCAAGATTCTGAAGCAGCTGCAGGAGCTTCACGGGAGCCTCCTTATCTATGCTCGTAAAGGAAAGCTGGCTCTACTTCTGGCGACCCTGGCCGGACTGCTCCATTTCGGTGGCCGGTTCCTCCTCGGATGGGCGGTTCTGAGGGGTTTCGGGATTGATGTGGGCTTCTGGAATATCGTCCTGCTGCACGTCATGCTTCAGTTTCTGCTGTACCTCATGCCCACGCCCGGCGGCGCAGGCATCGCGGAGGTTCTGGTGTCTGCCGTAATGAGCCCGTTCCTGCCAAGCACATTACTGGTCGCCTATACAGCCGTATGGCGGTTATTTCTGGCCTATCTTACAGTGGTTGCGGGCGGATCCATCTTGATGGTCTGGGTTCGCCGCGACAGCCAGCGGCTCATGGCCAGGAGCGGCCCGCAAGAGACATGACGCTTTACGTTCTCGGTGGCGCCCCTAGGCACGCCGCCACATTATGAGTGGATCGAGCAAATTTCACGGGTTATACACTGGATGGACGACTGAATATGCGCTGGTTCTGCCTCGGAATTGCCCTGGCAAGCACTGCCTGTACCGGCAACGCCTACCTCCCGGGTCAGCCCGGAAGCCTGAACACCGACCTGAGCGGAATTCCCGAGCGCGAAGAGTGGGTGCAGATGCATCCGCAGATCGATGACGAAGTCAAAGCGGCCGTGCTGGAGGGAATCTTTGTCGAGGGTATGAGTACACAGGCGATTGAGGCCGTTTCCAACCCCCGCCGCACCGGTGTCGGAGGAGACGCCTACTGGCGTTCTTTTGGGGACGATTCGGAAGTGCGGTTACAGTGGTACATCGCCAGTAGGCGGCAGCCTTTCATAGATGCTCGTGGTCGATCCGTATGCGAGTTGGTGGTGAGCGCGGATACGCTTCGGCAGGTCCGATACTGTGATCCGGCGGCAGCTGACGCCGAACAGGACTAGGATCGGCCGGACAAAACTCCACCGGTATAGCAAGCGAAGACCGGGTACGTTCTTAGGGGGAGTCCGATACTAGCTAGCACTATGCAACAATCCTTACCGCTTTCCGAACGATGACCCACGTCAGCAGTCGAATGACTGCATGTGTAAACCAGGTTCAGCCAATAACTTACACGTCGCGTGGCACGGGGGCGGACTACGGTATGGCCCTTGCGGCAGTAGCGCGCCATGATACGCCTGCTGGGATAGCAGGATTTTCTCAGGTCGTTACGCGATTTGAGAATGCGCGGGTCTTGAAGCCGCGCAACAACGCAAACGGCCGATTTGGCCGGGAGGACGCAAATGCTGGCACCCTTCAAGAACCTTTGGTTGGATGAGTCGGGTCAGGACATGGCTGAGTACGCCCTTTTGCTGGCGCTCATCGCCATCGTCGTGATCGTAGCCATCAACACGCTCGCTCCGGCGATTTCGGCCTCGTTTAACAACACGGCCAGCGCCATCAGCAACGCTGGTAGCTAAACGTCGGGCCCGCGCTCGCTAGAGCGGGTACGGGCAACCGCCTGATCAATACGGCCGGGCAGGTCTAGGCCTGTCCGGCCAATTGGCGGACAATTCGCGGGAACATAAGGGCAGTAGTAAGACCAAACGGGGCAAACTTTGGATATACAAGCCATCGCGCTAATTGTGATGGTTGCGGCCGCGGCAGCGCTGGACATTGGCACTCGCCGTATTCCCAACCTACTCACAGTCGGCGGATTCACACTGGCGCTCATCCTACGGGGAATGAGCGGCGTGCCAGACCTGGGCAGCGGACTTCTTGGAGCCGCGCTCGCTTTCGGTCTGAGTTTCCCTCTCTTCATAGCCGGCGGGATGGGTGGCGGAGACGTCAAGCTCCTCACTGCCGTCGGAGCCTTTCTAGGACCGGGCAAGTTGGTCATCGCGCTACTCGCTACGGCGATCGTGGGCGGACTTCTCGGACTCATCGCCGCTATTCGCGGGCAAGCCGTCAAGGAAACCATCGTCGGCACCGGCCGGCTTCTGCGCGACCTGATTCTCAAGCCGTTTCGGCCCGGACATCCGGTCACTCTACCGAAGCTCGGCTCTCCAGGTGCGATCACCGTCCCCTACGGCGTGGCTATCGCAGCCGGAGCCGTGGCAGGGCTATTGCTATGAACAAGAGCATGAATACCAGCGAGGGCTACATCGTGCCCACGCGTACAACAACGACCCGAGAGGCAAGGTAAGCAGCCATGCGACGAAGAAGGATGTTCATCGTTCTTCTGCTGGCGCTGGTTTCAGGAGTGGCAGCGGCCTATTTGGCCCTGAACGTACTGAACCAGCGGGAGAGTCCGATCGCCACTACTCGAGCAAACTTGAGCGAAGTCGTCGTGGCAGCTCGAGACCTGCCTCTTGGCAGTGTTCTCACGGCCCAGGACATCAAGTTAGTTGAGTGGCCCGGGAACACTCTACCAGTGGGATACAGCTCGTCCACCGAAGAGGTGCTTGGACGGGGCCTGATCACGCCAGTAGCTGAAAACGAACCGCTGCTTTCCACCAAGATGGCGCTTGCTGAGGCCGGGGGCGGGTTGCCAATCGTTATTCCTGAGGGTCAGCGCGCGGTCAGCGTGCAGGTGGACGAAGTGGTCGCCGTGGCGGGATTTGTCTTGCCGGGTAACCGGGTCGATGTCCTGGTGACCCTGGATCAAGCGACTTATTCAGACAATCCCATCACCAAGCTGATCATGCAGAACATAGCCGTCCTGTCGGCGGGCCAGATCATCGCGCAGGACGCGAACGGGACGCCGCAGGTGGTATCTACGAGCACGCTGCTCGTCACGCCGGAAGAAGCGGAACGTCTGGTTCTGGCCGCGACCAAGGGCCGGATCCAGTTTGCTCTTCGCAATACTCTGGATCTCGATTCGCTGACCACACCCGGAATGAGAGTCACCGGGCTCGTACCCGGTGGCCAACCCGTTCGCCGAACCACTACCAGCCGGCGGAGCGCGCCTGCGCCTCGCAGAGCACCTCAGATAGAGGTAATCCGCGGCGCCGACGTTGAGACCGAAACCGTACCGGGAGACTCCCAATGATTGTCCGAAAGGTTCATCTACTCGGGTCGCGCCTCACGGCCACCAAGCGCTGCATGGGAGTACTTTCCGCAGTCGCGGCGGTGTTCTTCATGAGCAGCCCACTACAGGCACAGACTCCGACGCGTCAGGGCCTCGATCCGACAGCGATCATTCGAGTCGCCGTTGGGGGGAGCCACGTTGTAGTGCATCCCGTGGCGTTGCGCCGCGTCTCCGTCGGAAATCCGGAGGTGGCGGACGTACTCGTCGTTGCCGGCAACGAGATTCTGGTCAGCGGGAAAGGGCCGGGAACGACCAGTCTCATCTTCTGGGACAACTCTGGAGGGCGTGAGTTGTACACGGTTCGTGTCACGGCCGATGCGGCCTCGCTCGAAGAGGACCTCCGGCTCCTGTTTCCTGACGAAGACATCTCAGTTCAGGCATCTAACGGAAGCGTAGTGCTCAGTGGTGATATTGGCGATGCGCTCGTTGCCAGCAAGGCGATGGACATCGTCAAGGGAACGCTGGGTGAGAGCGCTTCGATCATCGACAACTTCTCGGTGCCCGATCCGGGCCAGGTGTTGCTCCAGGTCCGATTCGCCGAAGTGCGGCGGAGCGTGTTGGAAGACCTGGGAATCAGCCTCATTAAGATGGACCCGTTCAACGTCAGGGGCGAGACCGAGGTCGGAACCACCACGGGAAGCCCCGGGTCGCTGAGCGGGAGCCTGCTGGGCTTCGATGGTCCGGACCAAACTCTGTCACAGGCGGTCAGCCTGTTCTTCTTCAGCCCGGACGCCAACGTGGGCGCCTTTATTCAGGCCCTGCGTCAGAACGGACTCTTCCGCAGCCTGGCGGAACCGAATCTACTCGCCGCGGATGGAGTCGAAGCGTCTTTCCTGGCTGGCGGAGAGTTCCCGTTCCCTGTTCTACAGGGAGGGGGTACGACCAACTCGGTAACGATTCAGTTCAAGGAATTCGGGATTCAACTGCGGTTCACGCCGACGATCACGACGAGTGGAAACATTCGCCTGAAGGTCAAGCCCGAAGTATCGGCGCTCGACTTCGCTAACGGACTCCAGTTGTCAGGATTCACCGTACCGGCCCTGCTGACCCGCCGGGCCGAAACAGAGATCGAACTGGCCGACGGACAGACGTTCGCTATCGCCGGGCTGGTCGACAACGGAATGGCTGAGACGATCAGCAAGATTCCCGTCCTCGGTGACATCCCGATTCTGGGTTCATTGTTCCGGTCCAAGTCCATGCGCCAGAACAGGACGGAGCTTCTGGTCCTGGTTACGCCCAGACTCGTCATGCCTGCGGACGTGAGCCCGGAGGTTCCGACCGGAGAACCGGAAGGCTGGGACTGGACGAAGTCGATGCGGCCGGAAACTGATGAGAATGCTGATACTTCCGAGGACCAGGGAGTCGGTCAGCCGTAACGATATCACCAATCCTCAAGGACAAACAAGGAAAGTCCATGGATGGCGTAACAATTAAGAGCGCGCTGATTTCGACGGACGCCGAGCTGCGAAATCTGCTCAAGAAAGTGATCGAGGAGGACGCTTCTCCGGTGGTCATCGGGCAGGAAATCACGGTTCCGTTTCCCGATATCAACGACAGCCACCTGGAGCAACTCCGTCAGCTGGACCCGGAGCTCATCTTCCTGGACTTGGAAGAGGATCCGACGATGGGGCTCAAGTTCGCCCAGTTCCTGGTGGAATCGGCTCCGTCGCGCAGGCTGATCGGAATCGGTCCGATCCTATCACAGGATCTGCTGTTGGCAGCCATGCAGGCGGGCATCTCGGAATACCTGCCCAAGCCGGTGACCAGCGACAGTATTCACGAAACGATCGATCGCCTGGCACGCAAGTTCGGCCGCAAGGCTACGGATAAGCGGCGAGACCCAGGAAAACTGTTCGCCTTTTTCAGTCCCAAGGGTGGAACGGGATCGACTTGTGTAGCCACTAACTTCGCGGTCGCCCTTCACCGTCTGACCCGCAAGCGTACGCTGCTCGTGGATCTGGATCTGGAGCTGGGTGAGACCGCGCTCCTGCTTGGCGTGGAACCGCGCTTCAGTTTTGTCGATCTGGTGCGGAACTTCCACAGGGTCGATGCGGGCCTTCTGGCTTCGTACATCGAGCGCCACGAAACCGGTGTCGAGCTACTGTCAGCTCCATATCACCCGGCCAAGACCGAAGTGGTGACCGGGGATCAGATCCGCCAGATTCTGCACTTTCTGAAGCAGCATTTTGACTACGTCATTGTAGACACTTCGAAGTCCTTCGCTCCCCCGACGCTGGCTACGTTCGAACAGGCCGACGCCGTGTTTCTGGTGACGAATGTTGACCTGCCGTCACTGCGCAACATCACGCGCTGCCTTCCCCTGCTGGAACGAATGGGCGGGCCTAAGGGAGAGAGTTGGCTTCGGCTGGTCATCAATAGATATCAGCCGACGGGTCCGATCAGCCTTAAGGAGGTCGAGAAGACACTGGGCATGCCGGTGAACTACACACTGTGCAACGATTTTGAAGGCGTCATGAACTCGATCAATACCGGTAAGCCTATCGTTTTGCAGGATCGCTCCAGTGTGGCCAAGGACATCCGTAGTTTCGCTACCAGCGTCACCGGGCTCAAACCCATGGACGAGTCCAAGAACGGTTGGTTGGGCAAATTCAAGAAGAAGAGCGGCAAGTCCGGCCAGGCAACTGCGAAGAAATCAGGAAGTAGGAGCTGATGCTAGAATCCACACAGGGCCCGGCAGCGGGAGACGAGTTCGCGTGGGACCGTGCCGACACGGCTGCGCCCGCACCGTCGCCAGGAGGGGCTGGCGGTGAGCGGGACGCGCAGGTCATGCAGGAAACGAAGGTGCGAATCCATCGTCAACTGCTGGAGCGCCTCAACCTGAGCAACCTGGACGCCCTCGAAACGGAAGAGGTCGCCACCGAGATCCGAAACGTCGTTCATGATCTGCTGGCCAGAGAAGCCACGCCGCTCAATTTCGACGAGCGAGAGATCCTGATCAACCAGATCCTGGACGAGATCTTCGGGCTGGGACCGCTCGAGCCACTACTCCAGGATCCGACGATTTCTGACATTCTGGTCAACACGTCCGACCAGGTCATGATCGAGCGTGACGGCAAGCTTGAGAAAACCGACGTGCGGTTCAAAGACGAACGGCATCTGCTTCAGATCATCGACCGTATCGTGTCGGCTGTGGGCCGCCGAATCGATGACTCGTCGCCGATGGTAGACGCCCGTCTGATGGACGGCTCTCGGGTGAACGCCATCATCCGGCCTCTCGCCGTGGATGGCCCGCATGTCTCGATCCGTAAGTTCAAGAAGGACGTGCTTTCGGCTCCGGACCTGATGCGCACCGAGACCCTTACGGCCCCCATGCTCGAACTGCTGCAGGGGATTGTTAAGGCTCGGCTCAACGTGCTTATCGCCGGCGGTACGGGTGCGGGAAAGACGACCCTGCTCAACGTGTTGTCCGAGTCTATTCCGTCAAACGAGCGTATTCTGACGATCGAGGACTCCGCCGAGCTTCAGCTCAGGCAGCCGCATGTGGTTCGGCTCGAGACTCGAACCGCCAACATCGAGGGCGCCGGTGAAGTGTCGCAGCGGGCGCTGCTTATCAACGCTCTCCGGATGCGTCCCGACCGCATCATCATGGGTGAGGTTCGAGGCGGTGAGGCGATCGATATGCTCCAGGCCATGAATACTGGACATGACGGGTCGCTGACCACGGTCCATGCCAATACGCCGCGTGATGCGCTCGCGCGTCTCGAGACTATGATCTCGATGGCTGGCCTGAATCTGCCTGAAAAGGGGATGCGTCAACAGATAGCCAGCGCCATTCAGGTAGTGCTTCACGTAGGACGCCTGTCGGATGGTCAGCGTAAGGTGATGACGATCGGAGAGATCGTCGGCATGGAGGGCGACATCATCACCATGCAAGATATTTTCGTCTATCAGCGTGAGGGGATGGACGAAGACGGTGCGGTGATCGGGCAGTTTCGTGCTACCGGAGTACGGCCGCGCTTCGCTGATCGGTTGAAGGCGTACGGAATCGATCTTCCGTTGGCCTTGTTCAGTAACATCGATCCAGACGGACGTTAGAACCATGACAGACCAGACTATTCAAGCCCTGCTCGTCGGCGGCGCTGTCATCCTGGGAGTTCTGGCGCTGGCATTCCTTGTCGAAACTCTGCGTGAAGCGCGCAGAGGAAGTGATTTTCGGCGCCAGCTCAAGGACCTCGTGGAGAAACCCGTCGGGGAAGGTCCCAAGAGCAGCATTCTCGTTCAGGATGCGGTCGAAATCGCCTGGCTGCAGCCGATCTTCAATAAGATTCCCAGCACGGTCGACCTTCAAGTACTGATCCATCAGGCCGGATCACCCTGGAGCGTGAGTACGTTTCTCATGCTCAGCGCCGGTCTGGCGCTCGGAATTGGCCTCACCCTGATGCTCATGAGATTCCACATCATTTTCGTGGTCCTGGGAGCGCTCGTGGCCATGATGATTCCGTTAATTCGTTTGCGCAGACAGAGAACTCGGCGCTTCAGGGACTTCGAGGAGCAGTTTCCCGAGGCTATCGACTTGTTGGGCCGGTCGATCCGCGCCGGACACGCCTTCGCTACAGGCCTCCAGGTAGTCGCGGAGGAGTCCCCGGACCCGATCGGTGCTGAGTTCCGGCAGATTTTCGACGAGCAGAAGTTCGGCCTTCCGCTGGAAGATTCGCTGCTCAGCCTGACCGACCGCATTGACATGGTAGACACGCGGATCTTCGTCACGGCGGTCCTGATTCAGCGCGAGGTGGGCGGTAATCTAGCCGAGATTCTGGACAAGATCGCGTATACGATCCGCGAACGGTTCATGATTCTGCGGCAGCTGCGCGTCTACACCGCTCAGGGCCGAATGACCGGATATTTGTTGTCCGGCCTGCCGATCGCTGTTGGATTCGTGATTTTCCTGCTGAATCCTGAGTACATGGCTGTTCTGTTCGAGGACTCTGTGGGACGGGTCATGCTCGTTGCGGCTGGCGTAATGCAGCTCGTCGGGGCCCTGATCATTCGCCGCATCATCGACATCGAGATCTAAAGATGACTATCGCTATCGTTCTTCTGGCAGCCGTGTCGGCCATATTCATCGTGGTGGCCGTGTCCGAAGCTATGCCCGTCAGAGAGCGGGCCGTAGGACGGAAGTTGGCTGAACTGGAGGCCATCGCGTCCAAGCGGACAGTGGCTCATAAGCGGCAGAGAACCCAGAAACGTGAGCAGGTCGAAGCCTGGCTGCAGAACTTTGGTGAGCGGGTTGCCGCTGAGAAGAGCGACTGGCTGTCCGTGCGCCGCAAGCTGGCCATGGCCGGTTACCGGAATGCGAACGCGGCGGCCATCTTCTTCGGAATTCGGATCGTCAGTCTGGTAGCCGTCGTGGCCGGTGTGTTCCTCCTGCTTCCCTTCCTGGACCTGGCCGGCAATCAGAGCCTCGTGTTCATACTCGCTGGTTCGCTGATGGGCTGGATGCTTCCCGGCGCTATCGTCTCGCGGAAGACCCGCTTGAGGCAGAAAGAAATACAAAAGGCCCTGCCCGATACGCTCGACCTTCTGGTCGTCTGCGTCGAATCCGGACTGGGGCTGAATCAGGCCCTGCAGCGAGTCTCGGACGAGATTGAGCACATCAGCTCGACCATGGCCGAGGAGCTGCACATCGTCAACGTGGAGATCAGGGCGGGAACGGCCCGCGAGGACGCGCTCAGAGGACTGGGCGAGCGGACGGACGTACGCGACCTGAGGGCTCTGGCCACGATGCTCGTGCAGACGGATCGGTTCGGAACCTCTATCGCCACTGCGCTCAGAGTTCACTCGGACTCACTGCGGATCAAGCGCCGGCAGCGGGCGGAAGAGGCTGCCGCGAAGACAACTATCAAGATGATATTCCCGCTTGCCTTCTTCATCTTCCCATCCATGTTCGTGGTAATTCTCGGACCGGCCGTGCTCAGCATCATCGCTGAGCTCAGCAACGTCACGTGAGCCATGAAGACTGTCGAGATCCGCAATACCACACGGCAGACGATGCTCGGAGAGAGGATCTCTCTGGCGAATACGCGCTGGACCCGCCTTCGTGGCCTGCTTGGCCGTCCTGAACCAGGACCCGGTGAAGGGCTGCTGATTCAGCCGTGCAGCGGTGTGCACATGATGGGAATGAAATACGCGCTGGATGTCGCTTTTCTCGCTCAGGATGGGAGCGTCGTAGCTACCTACCACGCCTTGAAACCGGGCAAGAAATCGAAATGGCATCGTGCCGCCAGACAGGCGCTCGAGGTGCCTGTGGGGACCCTAGAGCAAACAGACACGCAACCCGGGGATCGACTGTCCGTTCTTCAGGCTGACTGAGGCGGGCGAGTTACCGATCCCAACGCAGAGGACAACTGGTATGGAACAGGACATGACTGACAGTCCGGCTCTCGTAGCCCCGAGCAATCTATCGCCGCCACCTCCCGTACCGGATTCGCTGGAGGCTACAGGCCTGTCGGAGGGCATGATCACGAACCTCATGATCAAGATGCTCTACGCCCGTGGAGCTATGACGGGAGAGCTTCTGCGCACGGGTTTGTGTGTTCCGTTCACCATCCTGGACGAGATCATGCACGATCTCCAGCAGAGGCGGCTGGCCGAAGTGCGTGGCTCGGGCGGCCAGACCAGGGCCAGTTACACGTTCGACCTGACCGCCGAAGGCCGTGAGCTAGCCCGCGAATCCCTTACATCCAGTGGATACGTTGGGCCAGCGCCTGTACCGCTGTCTCAGTACGAGGAGACGGTCGAGCGGCAGACAGTGGCCAACGTGATGGTGACTAACGCCCAGATCCGGGAGGGTTTCGCCCACCTGGTGTATGATGAGGGTTTCCTCGACCAACTCGGCCCGGCCGTCAACTCGGGCCGCTCCCTGTTTCTGTACGGACATTCAGGAAACGGTAAGACGACCATCGCGGAGGCGCTCGCCCAGATGCTCGGCGGCGACTCGTATGTACCGTACGCGATAGAAGTCGAGGGTCAGATCATGGTGTTGTACGACCCCGTCTATCACGTGAAGATCGAGGAAGAGGGTGATGAAAACGGCGCCGACGGCGCGCGCCCCTGGCTTCGGCAGGACATTTCTCACGATCAGCGCTATGTACGGATCAAACGCCCCGTGGTTTTCGTTGGCGGAGAGCTGACGCTGGAGCAACTGGATCTCCAGTACGATCCACTGACAAAGATCTACCAGGCCCCACCGCATGTGAAAGCCAACGGCGGGGTGTTCATTATCGATGACTTTGGCCGGCAGCTCGTTCGGCCCCGCGACTTACTGAATCGGTGGATGATTCCGCTGGAAAAACGGATTGACTACCTGGCGTTTCGGAATGGGCACAAGTTCCCGGTTCCATTCGACTGTTTTCTTCTCTTCGCGACCAACCTCAATCCACTCGAATTGGTAGACGAGGCGTTCCTGCGACGAATTCGGTACAAGATCATGGTTGAGAGTCCGAGCTATGATCAGTACAACGCCATATTCCAGAAGGTCTGCGACAGCCGCGGCATCCTGTTCGATCCGGAGCGGGTTCGCTACGTATACCAGAACTATTACGAACGGCTTCAGATCCCGCCCCGCGGGTGCCATCCCAGAGATGTCGTGGACACACTGTGTAACGTCGCCAAGTACGAAGCGATCGACGCCTCATTGTCGATCGACCTTCTGGACAAGGCGTGCAAGTCTTACTTCCTGGACATGCCGGGAGGCGGGTCCTCCAAGTACCTGGCCGGAGACGAGGTCTGACGCCGGCCGTAAACAATCCGGCCAGGCACCCGCTGCGGTGGGTGCTTCCCACGGTCGGATCTCTGGTGACGCTGGCGGCCTTTGCGGGAGTTCTGGGGCCGTTGGCGTTCAAGTTGTTCGCTGGAGACGGCGATGTCGGACGGCACATCCGCCTGGGCACGCACATCCTCGAAACCGGGTCCATTCCCCGCGCTGACCTGTTCTCTCATACCATGGCCGGCGAAGAGTTCATCCCGTACGAGTGGCTGTCAGAGATTATCTTCGCACAGGCCCACTTGCTGCTCGGCCTGGCCGGAGTGGCGCTACTCACAGCCCTGCTCTTCGCAGGGACCAATTCGCTCGTCTACTGGACGACGGTCCGGCTGGGAGCCGGCCGCCCCCTGGCCGCCGTACTGACCGCCTACAGCATCGTTCTGCAGAGTTCGCACCTACTGCCGAGACCTCACCTGTTCACCACTTTGCTGTCTACTGCCACACTGGCACTTCTCCTGGAGTACCGACGGTCATATAACGCTCGCTGGCTCTGGGCCCTTCCCCCCATGTTCGCGGTGTGGGCCAATCTTCACGGCGGATTCCTAATCGGGTTCATGCTGCTGGGAGTATTCGGCGCGGAAGTCCTGTGGCGAGTCATTTGGGACAGGGACCGGCAAGCCTCCCAGCCACTGCGGGTGTTGACACTCGTTGGCCTGCTGTGCGTGGCGGCCACGCTGGTGAATCCTGTTGGGCCGATCATCCTGTTGCACACGACTGGCTACCTGGGCGAACAGTTCCTGGTGGATTTCACGCAGGAATATCAGTCCCCGAGCTTCCATCACCTGGCCGGAAAGCTGTTTCTCTACAATATTCTTTTCGGCCTCGTGCTCCTGCTCTCCGGCCGTGCTCGACCCAGCTTTGCGGGCAGTGTCCTGTTCGTACTCTGGCTCTCCGCCGCTTTGTTCGCCAGCCGTAACATTCCGATTTTTTCTGTCGTCCTGACGCCGTTCCTGGCCCTGTGGGCCACCAGAGTGATCCAGGAACTGGCGGAGTCGCCTTCGCGCAGCGCCGGGCCGGCGCGGCGCTTTCGCGATTGGTCCGCTCGGATGACTGTGCAGGATGCCCGTCTCGACAATCCGATCGGCCTGATCGCCGTGCTGATTGTGGTAGGTGCTGTTTTCCTGGCGCCGGGCCGGCGCGACGCCTATCACTGGGCGGGTGACGTGTTCCCCGTCGAAGCCGTGCCGTGGGTGCAGGCTGAGAGAATTGAGGGCCGGGTCTTCAATCAGTTTACCTGGGGCGGCTATCTGCTCTATTCTGCCCCTGAGATACCAGTCTTCATCGACGGACAAACCGATTTTTATGGCGAGCAGCTGACCCGCAACTACCTGACCATGTTGTCGGCCCAGCCAGGCTGGGACTCTCTCCTCGTCAAGCACCAGATCGACTGGACCCTGACCGAGACGAAGCAGCCCATCAATGAGGTGCTCGCTCTGCGGACTGATTGGCAACAGGTGTATAAGGACAGCACCGCCACGGTGTTCGTGCGCCAACCTTAGTTCTGCCCGCGGCGGGCCTTCCCCTTGACCGGCGGTACAGCTAGCGCAGATTGCAGGCGTGAAACTAATCAAAGCAGTGACATTGGCCGCCGCCTGCGCGGCGTTGGCAGGCACGTCGCAGCCGGCTGTGGGGCAGGAACCGGGCACCACGCGGCTTCCTACTGTGGCCCGCCTGCACTATGACGGCGGCGGTGATTGGTACGCGAATCCGTCCAGTCTACCCAATTTGCTCGAGGCCATCCGCCAGAGAACAACCATCAGGGTGGCGGCCCGTCCCGGAGAGGTGCGGCTGACAGACCCCGATCTGGCTGACTACCCCGTTCTCCACCTTACCGGCCACGGCAACGTCCGTTTCTCGGATGATGAGATAGGCCTGCTGCGAGACTATCTGGAAGGCGGCGGCTTCCTGCACGCGGATGACAACTACGGGCTGGACGAGTCGTTTCGGCGCGAAATCTTGCGGCTGTATCCTGCCCGGGCTCTTGTCGACGTTCCCCTGGACCATCCCATCTATCATATCCTGTACGAGTTTCCGGAAGGGCTTCCGAAGATTCACGAGCACGACGGCCTCCCGGCGCAGGGTCTGGGGTTGTTCGTGGACGGCCGACTGGCCCTGTTCTACACGTATCAGACCGATCTGGGGGACGGGTGGGAAGACGCCTCCGTCCATGAGGACCCCGAGTCCAAGCGCGAGCAGGCTCTGCGCATGGGGGTCAACATCTTCCTCTACGCCCTGACGGCCAGCCCGAGACTATGAGGGACCACGCCAGGACAGCCCCAGGCGTAGCGTTCGTCGCTCTTGTCGCGTCCCTGACGTGGACCGCCTGCGCGTCGCTGGATCCACCTCCGCCCGTGGAGACAGCGCGAATCCTGCTTCTGGGCACTACTGACGTGCACGGCCATCTCTTGCCCTGGAACTACGCCACAGATCAGCCCGAGGACGGGAGCCTGGCCCAGGCCGCTACCCTCATAGACAGTCTCCGAGCCACCAATGACGGAGTGCTTCTGTTCGACTCCGGTGACCTTCTTCAGGGCACGGCCCTTAACACACGACAGGCCTATCTCGGAGAGGGTGAAGGACACCCGGCGGTAGCTGCCATGAACGAGCTGCACTACTCAGCGGCCGTGCCCGGGAACCATGAGTTCAACTACGGGCTCGATTTCATGCACAGCGCGCTGGGCGGAGCGCAGTTCCCTTTCCTCGCGGCTAACCTGTACCACGCTCACTCGGATTCGCTGGTGTTTCCTCCCTTTGCCGTGCTCGAGGCTGCGGGGCTACGGGTCGGGATAATCGGTTTCACGAATCCGGGCATCGCGCTCTGGGATCGTGGCAATGTCGAAGGACGGGTTCGGCTGGCCGATATCGTCGAGTCCGCCCAGCGCTGGATGCCGCAGCTCCTGGATCGATCACCGGACATTATCGTGGCTCTAGCGCACTCAGGACTCGGCCCGGGCTCGAGCTACTCTGCCAGCACCGGTGTTCCGGAGGAGAACGCCGTCGTACGTCTGGCCCAGACAGTGCCTGAAATCGACGTGATCTTCTCCGGCCACTCGCACCTGCGCATAGAGGGAGAAGAGGTCGGCAACGCCGTAATCATGCAGGCGGGACGCTTCGCTCAGAATGTCGCGGCCGTGCAAGTCGGGCTGACCAGGAGCGGCGGCAAGTGGAGCATCGAAACCCGGCGCGCTTTCCTGCTGCCCACGGCCGGAGCGGCAGTTCATCCGGCCGTTGAAAGCCTCGTCACTGAGGCGCATACGGCTACCCGCGAATGGGTGCTTGAGCCCATAGGAAGCACGCCGGAGCGATGGTCCGCCGCCAGCGCCCGCTTCGAGGACTCGCCCATACTGGACCTGATCAACGCGGTGCAGCTCGAGTTCACAGGCGCCGATCTGGCCAGCACCGCCTCCTTCAACCCGAAAGCGGGATTCGGTCCCGGACCGATTTCGCGGCGAGACATCCTCGGACTCTACGTGTATCCAAACACCCTGAAGGCGGTTCGGGTGACGGGCGAGGACCTGCGTGCCTATCTAGAGTGGAGCGCCCGCTACTATCACTCCTGGCCTACGCGCCAGCTCGTGAACGACTCGGTGCCCGGCTTCAACTTCGATGTGATCAGCGGGCTGGACTACGAGCTCGACCTGACACGGCCGGTGGGACAGCGAGTGGCGTCTCTCAGCCGTGACGGCCGGGAGCTGGGAGCTGGAGATACACTGACGCTAGCGGTCAACAGTTACCGCCAGTCGGGTGGTGGTGGTGCGACAACGATCGCCGGGGCGCCTGTAGTGTTCAGCGCCGAAGAGACGATCGCGGACCTCATCGTCGAGTTCGTGGAACGCCGGGGGGTGCTGCGAAGCGCCGATATCTATCAGCGTAACTGGAGCATCGGGCCAGTGGAGGCCGTGGAACGGCTCAAGGAATCCAACGCCGCGGCCGACGTACACTGACCGGCTAAACCAGCCTTGCCGGCCCTAGGCCGGATTTCCTGTAAAAACTCCGTACAGGGCCAGCATCGCTGTTATTAGAGCTACGATTACAAGTAGTGGTCCGAGGAAAACCGCCGAAAACACGCGCGAATCGAAGCGCAGATGCATGAAGAACATCACTACTAGCGCGAACTTGGTGGCGGATAGCACCAGCAAGATCGGGACAATCGCCGGCCGCAAAGCGTCCACGTAGAACACCATCACCTCGATCGCTGTGATCACAGCCAGAATCGCCGCGATTCCGATGTACACCCGGTTACTCGGGTGTTTGCTCTCTTGGCTGGTGCCCGTAGCCAGTTCTTCCATTCGATCCTCAGACCAGCAGGTAGATGACGGTGAACAGGACGATCCACACAACGTCCACAAAGTGCCAGTAAAGTCCCGCCACTTCCACCGTCTCCGCGTCGGCGGACGTCAGTCGCCCGCCCACGGCCATTCCGAATAGCGACATGAGCCAGATCACGCCTACGGCGACGTGCGCCCCGTGAAATCCGGTCAGCAGGAAGAAGCTGCCGCCGAACAGGTTGGTGCTCAGACCCAGACCTTCATGATAAAAGTGCGTGAACTCGTACGCCTGCCCCGCGAGAAAAATCACTCCGAAGGCGGCCGTCAGGAGCAGCCAGACCTTGGCCCATTTGAGATCTCCGTGCTGCACCGCGGCCAGGGCTAGCACCATCATGAGGCTGCTCATCAGCAGCACGAACGTCGTTACGGTGATAAACGGAATATTGAGCAGCTCATCCGGATAGGGCCCCACCACACTACGTCCACGGTAGACGAGATACGTGATGATCAACGAGCCGAAGAGGATGCACTCCGAACCGATGAAGGTCCACATGGCCAGCTTCCGGCTCGGCAGTCCGGTGGCAGTCTGGGTCGTCATCTAGTGCTCACCCGGCTCGAAGGCCCAGCCATACACCCCGATGAGAACCAGGAGTAGACCCACGAACACCACGGCCAGAGTAGTCAGTGCTCCGATGGCCAGCGTGACCACGCCCAGAGCTAACACGAACGGGTAGAACGAAGGGTCGGGCATATGAGGCTCGCCATCCGCATCAGGCAGAGAAACCCCACCTTCGTGCCACAGTGGATCCCGGCTGTTCACGGTCGGAATAGCCTGATAGTTGTAGTGGACCGGGGGCGACGGAATGGACCACTCCAGCGTCGGAGCCTCCCATGGATCAGCCCCCGCCGGCGCTCCTTTGCGCAGGCTACGAACCATGTTGATGACGAAGACGATCATCGCCAGACCCATGAACAAGGATCCCACCGTGGAAACCAGGTTCAGCGTGTCGAATCCCATCCCCTCCGAGTACGTGAACACCCGCCTGGGCATTCCGCCCAGCCCCAGGAAGTGCTGCGGAAAAAACGTCACGTTGAAGGAAATCAGCATCAGCCAGAAATGAATTTTGCCAAGAGTCTCACTCATGAGCCGGCCGGTGACCTTGGGGAACCAATAGTAGATACCCGCAAACAGGCCGAAGGCGACTCCGCCAAACAAGACATAATGAATGTGCGCGACGATGAAATACGTGTCCGTCTGCTGAAGATCGGACGGCGCGGAAGCGTGCATCACGCCGCTCAGCCCGCCAATGATGAACATGGAGACGAAGCCGACCGCGAAGTACAGAGGGGTACGGAAACGAATTGTGCCTCCCCACAGCGTAGCGATCCAATTGAAGATCTTCACTCCGGTGGGAATCGCGATCAGCATCGTGGCGGCGGAAAAAACGCTGTTGCCGATCGGACCCAACCCGACGGAGAACATGTGATGGGCCCACACCCCGAATCCCATGAAGGCGATCAACATGCCTGAGAACACGACGAACGGATATCCGAACAGTGGTTTGCGGGAGAAGGTCGGTATGACCTCAGAGACGATCCCGAGAGACGGAAGAAGCAGAATGTAGACCTCCGGATGTCCGAAGATCCAGAAAAGGTGCTGCCACAGCAGAACGTCCCCGCCCGCGGCCGGGTTGAAGAACAGCGTGCCAAAATTGCGGTCGAACAACAGGAGGACCAGGCCCACCGTAATTGCCGGAAACGCCAGCACGAGAAGAAATGAGGTGATCAGCGTCATCCAGGTGAACAGGGGCATTCGCATGAAGCGCATGCCGGGAGCCCGCAGATTGATAATCGTGACGATGAAATTCAGTGCTGCGACGATAGACGAAATGCCCAGCACAGCTAATCCCAGAATCCAGAAATCGACCCGGACCCCGGGGGAATACTGTGTGGACGTCAGGTTGGCATAGCCGAACCATCCCGCGTCGGGCGCCCCACCGAAGAAGAAACTGGCGTTCATGAACAGGCCGCCCAACAGAAAGGCCCAGAAGCTGAACGCGTTCAGGCGCGGAAAAGCCACATCTCTGGCGCCGATCTGCAGCGGAACGATGAAATTGAAGAACGCCGCGCTGAGCGGCATGATGGCCAGGAAAACCATCGTCGTGGCGTGCATCGTGAACAGCTGATTGTACAGATCGGGGCCGATCAGCGTGTTGTTGGGCGACGCCAATTGCAGCCTGATGAGCAAGGCCTCCAGTCCCCCTACCAGGAGGAAGAACAGAGCGGAGACACCGTACAGAACTCCGATACGCTTATGGTCCACGGTAGTGATCCAGCTCCACAGCCCGCCACCGTACAGGCTGTGCGTGCTTTCCGTCTGGGACGCTCCTACTTCCGGGGACCGTGCGGCTAAGGTTTGGTTCACGTGATCACTCCAGCCCCTGCAGATAGGCTACTATAGTCTGGATCTGCTCCTCACTCAGGCCCATGCTCGGCATCAGAACACCCGGCTTGATCGCCTGTGGGTCCCGTATCCAGCGAGCCATTTCCTGCGGCGTGTTTTCCAGTATTCCTGCCGCGATAGTTCGCCGGCTGCCGATGTGTGTAAGATCGGGACCCAGGACCCCCTGCGCGGGGGTACCGGCTATGCGGTGGCAGGCGATGCACCCGCCTTGCTGAAAAGCCAGCGAACCCGCCGCCAGCAGCCGCGCCGCCTCGTCTGCGGAGTCTGCCGGCGCGGGCAAGACCACAGGCGTACTCATCGATTCGGCCCACGAGTCGAAGTCGGCCTGCTCCTCGACGACGAGCTCCATTTTCATCAGCGCGTGGGCCATTCCGCAGAATTCAGCGCACTGACCCGTATAGGTGCCGACCGAGTCAGGCTTGAACCAGACGAACGTCTCGTGCCCGGGCATGGCATCTCTTTTTCCGCCCAGGCGCGGAATCCAGAAACTGTGAATCACGTCCGCCGAAGTCAGTCGAATATCCACAGTCCTATCGACGGGCAGATGGAGTTCATTCGCCGTTACGATGCCCTGCTCCGGATACCTGAACTCCCACCACCACTGGTGGCCTATGGCCTCGACGACGAGAGGATCGCCCGGCGGGGGCTGATCCACGATCCAGATCGTCTTGATCGTGGGAATGGCGATTAGCATGAGAACGATGGCGGGCGCCAGCGTCCAGGCGATTTCCAGTGCCGTGTTCCCGTGCACCGGCTTGGGTTTCTCAGCCCCCGGCCGGTCCCGGAAACGGATAATCGTGAACAGCAGCGCGCCTTCCACCACGACGAACACGGCGGCCGCCCACCAGAAGATAAGGCGGAACAGGTCATCCAGGCTGCGGGCAAAATCCGATCGTGGCTCGAGCGCGGACTGCGTATACTCTCCGCCGCACGCAGCCAGAACCAGACCGGCGAGCGACACAGCGGCGACTAGCGTCAGCGCACGGGCCCAGCCTGTTCTTCTATTGATCAATAATCGGCATCAAGTAAGGACGGTAGTAGCGGTCATGGAATTTGGAAGCGCACACTAGGCCGGATTCCAGGGGACGTCAAGGACATGCGGGGCTCAATGCCGGAACGTGCGTCTTCCGGTGAATACCATGGCCATCCCGTGAGAGTCCGCCGCATCTGTCACCTCCGCGTCCCGAACCGACCCTCCCGGTTGAACGACGGCCGCCACTCCGGCCTCAGCCGCCGCTGACAGGCCGTCGGCGAAGGGAAAGAAGGCGTCTGACGCGAGGACGCTGCCCCTGGTGTCCAGCCCTGCTTGCCCTGCCTTCTTTACCGCCAGTTCGACAGCGTCGACGCGGCTCATCTGCCCGGCGCCGATACCGATCGTCGCCTCGCCTGTGACGAGTACGATCGCGTTCGATTTCACTGACTGCACCGCAGACCACGCAAAGGCCAGGTCTGCCCATTCCGCCTCACTGGGCTCCCGCTGGGTAGCGACCCGGACGTCTTCGGAGGCGTGAAATATTTCTGGACCCGGCGTACGCGGCGAGTCCTGCACGAGCAGTCCCCCTCCCACCCCGCGGGCGTCCAGGCCTGCCTGCACGTGCCCCGCCGACTCGCTAAACGCTCCGGCGGACGGTTGCAGAATCCGCAGGTTCTTCTTGGCCTGCAGAATGCGCAGCGCGCCTTCCGCGTAGCCCGGTGCGATAACGCACTCTACGAACAGGTCCGCAAGCAGCTCCGCCGCCGCCTCCGTGACCGGGTGACTGAAGGCGACGACCGATCCAAACGCAGACAGAGGATCGCAGGCCAGCGCTTTCTGGTACGCCTCGGCTGGAATCTTACCCAGCGCCAGGCCGCACGGCGTGGTGTGTTTGATAATGGCGCAGGCCGTCCGCTCGCCTCCCAGGTACGGCCGTATGGCCAGCAGCGCTCCGTCGATGTCCAGCAGATTGTTGTAGGACAGGTCCTTGCCGTGCAGCTGCTGAAAGGCGGGAACTCCAAATGGAGCCTGCGACGCGTCCCGGTAAAAGGCAGCGCGTTGGTCCGGATTCTCCCCGTAGCGCAGGGTCGCGGTTCGGACGAGAGAGACCAGAATCTCGGCCGGAAGATCCGCTGAGCCATCGGCCGACTGCGACCCCAGGTAGCCACTCACGGCGGCGTCGTAGGTCGATGTGTGCGAGAAGACCTTCGCCGCCAGTCTGCGGCGCAGCTCCGTGTTGGCCTGGTCCCCGGTATCGAGGGCGTCGATCACCTGTTCGTAGTCAGCTGGATCGCAAAGGGGCCAGACGAAAGCGTGATTCTTGGCCGCGGCACGCAGCATTGTGGGGCCGCCGATGTCTATCTTGTCCAGGGCCAGAGCTAACGTCGTGTCGGCTCGAGCTACCGTCTCACGGAACGGATACAGATTGACGGCGACCAGTTCGATTCGGGACAGGCCGTGCCGCTCGAGCTCTTCCGTGTCGCCGGGCACGGTCGTCCGGGCCAGCAAGCCGGCGTGGATCTTGGGGTGCAGCGTCTTCACCCGTCCGCCAAGGATTTCGGGAAATCCAGTGAATTCCGCGATCGGCGTGACCGGGATTTCTGCTGTGCGCAGTGCCTGCGCGGTACCACCTGTGGACAGAATCTGCCAACCCCGGCTCACCAGATCAGCAGCGAAGCGGGCGATATCCGTCTTATCAGAAACGCTCAGCAGAGCATACGGCATAGAATTTATGACTCCCTGGACAGAATAAATGTGTTCGGCTGTGCCTCCGGTCTCATCCAGCGGCAGGCGCCGTCCGGCTCCAGCGTTACATGGCCGGTTGCCACCGCTTCGACCGCCTCGGGCAGCAGTCGGTGCTCGACCGCCAGAACGCGAGCCGCCAGACTCTCCGGCGTATCGTCATCCAGAACGGGGACCGGCCACTGCAGGATGATGGGCCCCTCGTCATAGTCCGCACTGACAAAGTGAACAGTCGCTCCGCTCACCCTCACACCCCGACGCAGAACGGCCTCGTGAACGTGCCGGCCATACATTCCGGCCCCGCCGAAAGCGGGCAATAGAGCCGGGTGGATATTCACGATGCGGCCAGCATACTCTCTGACAATCGGCGCCGGGACAAGACGCAGGTAGCCGGCCAGCACCACGAGGTCCGCTTCACATTCGTCGAGCAGCTTGGCCAGAGACGCGTCCTGTTCGTCTCTGGACGAGCCAGGCAGGCAGATTCCCTCGATTCCGCTCGCCTCGGCCCGCCCCAGAGCTCCCGCCTCAGGCCGGTCAGACAGAACCCGCACGATCTCGATCCGGGACGACGCCGCGCGGGACCAGTCGATCAGCGCCTGCAGATTCGTGCCGGAACCGGAGGCCAGCACGGCCACACGGACGCGTCTATCCATGCTCATTGGGGCTTTTTCAAAGCCGCCAGCGCCCCCGCCAGAATATGAGCCGCCCGGGCCTCCTGTCCGCCTATAAGCGTGCGCACGTCCAGGAGAAACCTGCCACCCTCCACTCTACCGATGAGAGGCGGCTGGTGCGCCCGGCAGGCGGCCTCCACCTCGTCCGGGTTCACCCGACTAACAGCCAGGCCCCAGGACTCGATCTCGTGACCGGGAAACGAGCCTCCACCGACCAGTGACCGCAGCTGGACGACCTCGATCAGGGCCGGCACGTTGCTCTCGCCAGGCGTCCCGCTGATCTCTTCTAGAGCGACCCTCGCCCGCATCTCGACCGATTCAGCCGGCTCGAGCAACATGGCGAGCGCGGGAACGCCAGCCGCCGCCAGGGCCGGGTCGCGGTACAGGCGCAGGGTGGCCTCCAGCGCCGCCAGCGTCATCTTTCCAACTCTGAACGCCCTGAGCAGCGGGTTCTGCCGAATACGCCCGATGGCACTCGCCGTCCCAGCCAGAATCCCGGCCTGAGGGCCTCCGAGCAGCTTATCCGCGCTCCAGGTCACGAGGTCGGCGCCCGCACTCAGAGAGGCGCGCGGACCAGGCTCCTCGGGGAAGCCGGGCAGCCACTCCGGCATGAGCAGTCCGGACCCCAGGTCGTGCACGAGCGGCAGCTCCGCCGACGCCGCGGCCCCTGCGAGCTCCTGGAGTTCGACGCCGGATACGAAACCCTCGACTCGGTAGTTGGAAGGGTGAACCCGGAGTACGAGGCCGGAATTGGGTCCCATGGCCTGCTGATAATCGGTAAGTCGGGTCCGATTGGTCGTTCCCACCTCACGAAGGGTGGCCCCTGCCCGCGACACGATGTCGGGTATCCGGAAACTCCCACCGATTTCCACCAATTCGCCCCGCGAGACGATGACCTCGCGCCCAAGCGCCAATTCGTTGATGGAAAGTGCGACAGCAGCGGCGTTGTTATTGACCACGAGCGCATCCTCGGCGCCCGTGAGTGCGGCGATAAGCTCCACACAGTGAGCATAGCGGCTACCGCGTCTTCCTAACTCTAACTCGTATTCCAAATTGGAATAACCAGCTGCCACCTCATGCACCGCCTTAAGTGCGGCGGGGGCTATCGGCGCTCGCCCGAAGTTCGTATGAAGGACCACACCGGTGCCATTGAGCAAAGAGCGCAGCGAGGGGCGTGACCCCAGCTCGAGCCGGCGCCTGGCCTCCGCCAGCAGGACAGGCTCCGACGGCGCCTCACCGTCCAGGGCCAGCGCGTCTCGGGCGGCGCCTAGTGAATCGCGAAGAGCATCCCGAACTGGTTCCCTGCCCCAGCGCTCGATCCACTGGCCGACCTCATCCAGGTCCAGGAGCGCATC
>JBDLJJ010000031.1:0-24234 GCA_039714435.1 Gemmatimonadota bacterium
AGAGCGCCCACATAGGTGCGGCGATGCCCGCGAATGTCGGCCTCGTCACGCGCCCCTCCCAGCGACACCCGTACGTACTGCCGGCCCATGGCCTCCGCGATCGACTGCGCGATGGAGGTCTTTCCGACGCCCGGAGGGCCGATAAAGAGAAGCGTTGAGCCGTGGCGGTCGTCTCGCTGGCCGCCGGTCCTGGGCTCGCCGGCTTCGGCGGACTCGCCCGCCTTGGCAGCCTCGGGTTCGCTAACCTCATCCTCGCTGACTTCAGACTCGGCTGCTTCGGCCGCCGATTCTGCCGCTTCTTCCGCTGCTCTCTGGCTCTGCAGAGACCGGACCGCCAGAAAGTCGAGAACGCGATCCTTCACGTCCTGCAGCCCGAAGTGGTCCCGGTCGAGCACTTCCTCGGCCAGTTTCAGGTCGATGTCGTCCTCGGAGCGCACATTCCAGGGCAGTTCCGCAATCGTCTCCAGGTAGGTACGAATCACCTGCGATTCAGCTGACTCGCGTGGGACACGCTCGAGACGGCTCAATTCCCGGTCGACCTCTTTTCGGGCTTCCTCCCCGAGTTCCAGCGCCTGCAGCCGCTCACGAAGCTCGGCTACGGCCTCCGAATCGACATCGTCTCCCAGTTCCTCCTGGATCGCCTTCATTTGCTCTCGCAGGAAGACTTCCCGCTGCCGCTCTCCCAGCTCCTCCTGCACTTTGGTGCGAATCTGGGCCTGCGCCTCGAGGACCCCTATCTGGCGCTGAAGATGCAATAGCAGCCGGCGCAGCCGATCCTCCACTGAAACCGTCTCGAGAAGCTCCTGCTTCTGCGCCACATCCATCTCGGTGTAGAACGTCACGAGATCCGCCAGTTCGCCGCCGCTGGAGATTCCCCCCAGCAGATGATCCACGATCTCCTTCGGGACTCCGCGGAGCCGGCTTACCTCGTGAGCTCTCTCGCGCACTTCCCGGTACAGGGCCGTAAAAGCGGACTCCTCCGCATCCAGTGGTGGAAATTCGACCATACGGCGTACGACCGCTTCAATACGGCCGTCCCGCTCGGTGTACTCTAGCGCCACGCCGCGGCCCTCGCCCTGGACTACCAATTGCACGCCGCCGGGCATTCTCTGAAGCTGCGCAATGCGGCAGATCGTACCGATTCGGTACAGTCCGTCGGGGTCCGGTTCCTCGATCTCCGTATCCCGCTGCGCGACCGCGAAGATCAGCTTGTTGCCATCGACAGCTGTATCAACGGCTTTGAGGGTCTTGGCGCGGCCGGCCGCGATAGGAGCCGCAACGGCCGGGAAGACGACCGTGCCGCGCAGCGGGAGCACCGGGAGAGTCAGGCGGCTTTGTTCTGTGGTGGACTCGTCGTCCGCTTCTTCGCCGCCGCCATCGCTTTCGCCGCCGCCATCGCTTTCGCCGCTGCCATCGTTTCCTGCTTCATCCCACACGATTTCCACATCGTCAACGTGCCAGTCCCATGGCGATGATATATTCTGCCCACTCATTTCGTCGTACATAAGATCCAATATAAGTTCAACAACGCGAAGCCAGGGAACCGCCAGCAGGTGCCAGCGTTTCCAGAGCGATCAGTCAAGCTAAGAGCAGCCTACAATGTGCATGAAGTGCGCCGAGGAAACAGGCCCGATATTGCCACCATCACGCCACACTGGCAGACAATTTGGCAGTGTAGAGCGTTGGCTGCGCCATACGGGCATAATGGTCGGCTACGCGCTCCTCGGGTCGGCGTTTCTTGGGACTTCATCAGGTACCCCCGTTCTGCTGGCTCAGGATCTCGAGCAAGACCGGTTGGCTCGGGCCGACTCGGCTAGAGCGGCGCTTGTACGGCCGCCTGCCAAGCCCCCAGCTGATTTTACGACAGTTCTCGAGGTGCCGTTCAAGATCATCGGATTTCCCTTTCTTGTCTTGACAGAAGGGCTTGGTTTCGCGGCGGGCCAGCTGACTCTGCCGAGGCCGCCGAGTCCAATCGTGGCCGCCATTCGGGGTCTGGCGGAGGATGGCCTGACGATCGGAGTCTCTCCGTCCATAGGACCCCGGAGCGGGTTCGGCGCCACGCTCAGTCTGTCCCGTTTTGAGCCTTTCTACGCCACCAGCGGATGGTCGGTGCGCGGATCCAGACAGCACTCAGCCGGAGTCCGCCTGGGTGATTGGCCCAAAGGCAACCAGATCGACGTTGGGTGGTCGTTCCAGCACGATGCGAGCCCGCGTTTCTGGGGGGTCGGATCTTCAACGACCCCTGACCTCCTGTCAGAATACGAGCGCGAACATCAGACGGCCGGAGCCTCGGGGCGCTACTGGCTGCACCCCTCGGTCGGGCTTCAGGCGCACCTCCGATACGAGATCTTCAAGGCCACCGACCTGGTCGGAACTGACGACCCTACCGTGGGCCAGACATTCGGGCCGATCTTCGGACTGGGTGAGACAACGGAGTACGTCGTGGCCGGGGGCAGCCTGCTGCTCGATTTTACGAATCGGGTGGGATTTCAGACTCGGGGTGTGAGGCTACAGTTCGACGCCTCCACGTACCGCGGTGCGGACGAGACAGATTCCGATTTTCATCGGATAGGCGGGTCAGCCAACGTCTACCTGCCGCTGAATCCGCGGCAAACGCTGGCCATCCGCGGCCAGCTGTCCACGCTGCGTGACGACGGCGCCGTGGGTAGCGACGGAATTCCCTTCTATTTGCTCAATACGCTGGGCGGATCCCGGAGCTCTAGAGGTTTTCGCACCGACCGGTTCACCGATACCGATCTCGTGGCCTTCATGGGAGAATGGCGCTACGAAGTATGGCAGGAACTGCAGTCCAGAGCTCGAATGGAGTTCTTCATCTTCTTGGACGAAGGGGCGGTCGCGAGCCGGCTCGGCGATGTGACCAGTGCTGACTGGCATACCTCGTACGGGCTAGGGGTCAGGTTCGCCACGGTCGATGGACTTGCTTTCGCCACGTTTCTCGGATTCAGTGACGAGCAGACCCGTCTCGGATTCAAAACGGGATGGCCGTTCTGATGCGGGGATCGAGACTGGAAGCCTCTCGTGCGGCCGGCTGGCTGGCTCTACTGGTCGCTGCTGCGCTTTCCGCCTGCGGCGGTAGCCGGGCGCCATTCCCTCTTGGCCCGGAGCCGATCGCGTACGCGGATACGTTTCCGATCCTGGAGCCTGCCGAGCGCGAGCTTCCGGAGGCCCCGACAATAATCCGTGGGGCGTTCGGCGGAGAGGTGTCGCGTGTCATCAGCCCCCGGAGCTGGTTGGGGACGGGACATGAAGCGCTAAACGTGACGCGCCTGGACGACGTCGTGAATTCGGCCTGGTTCGAGCAACGAAACGGCCGTGATCAAATGACGCCGAACGAAGTATGGCGCGGCGCTTCCACGGTTACCGGACCCGATACAAGCCGGATTATCGAAGTCATTGCGGGAAAGGCCCAGGGCATTTCTCCGGGCTTCACGGTGCGGGACGCGCGTGGCGACCGATACCTGTTCAAGTTTGACCCGCAGGGTTTCTTGCACCTGAGCAGTGCGGCCGCCGTGATAGCGAACCGGCTGTTCTACGCGGCCGGATACCACACGCCGGAGGATTACATCGTGGTCTTCGACCGCGACCGCCTGCGGCTGCGTGAGGGTTCCCGTATCACGATGGCCGACCATAACAAGCGGCCCATGACAGACGACGATATCAGCGCGGTGCTGGACCTCGTCGACCCGCTGCCTGACGGTAGGTATCTGGCTGTGGCCAGCAAGTTCGTCCCGGGCATTCCCAAAGGTCCGTTCTATTTTGAAGGCGTTCGCGGGGACGACCCGAACGACTACTACCATCACGAGTTCCGCCGCGAGCTGCGGGGCCTGTACGTCGTGTCGTCCTGGCTGAACCACGTGGACATGCGGTTCGCCAACACCCTCGACGCCTATGTGCAGCCTGGCTACCTGCGCCACTACCTGATCGATTTCGCGGCCTCGCTGGGTAGCGGCACGATTCGTCCGCACAATGCGCGGGAGGGCATGGAGTACAACTTTGATTTCTGGCCCTGGGTAGGCCGTATCGTCACGCTCGGATTCTACAGCATGGGCTGGGAGGGTAGTGAGCAGCAATTACTCGATCCGTCGCTAGGCTGGCTTCCGGTCGAGGACTTCGATCCCGAGGACTGGAAGGCGAACTGGCCCAATGGAGCTTTCGTAAGCGCCACGCTGCGAGACAAGTATTGGGGGGCCAAGCTGGTAGCCTCGTTCACCGATGAGCAGATCGTGGCCGCGGTCTCGGCCGGCCGGCTCCCGACCCAGGCCGCCGCCGACACGCTGGCTAAGATCATCCAGCATCGCCGCGACAAGATCGTGCGCCAATGGTACGGGAGCGTTACACCCATCGAGCGTGTCGAGTTGGTCGCCGCGGAGAGTGGCGCGGTACAGATATCGTTCGACGACCTGGCGATTCAGGAGAAGATACCGGGCGCGGACGACGCGGAGTATGTTTGGGAATTCGAGCACCGGGACGAGGGCCGTAGTGGGCAAGGAACAGCGCGGGCCGTGCCTGGCCAGGTGAGTCAGACCATAAGCCTTACGGGACTACGCGCTTTGAACGCCGAGTCCGGCTCTGGCTCGGCATCCGCTGAGGCGTCCTCGATCGCTAGGTTAAAGGTCACGGTGCGGCGCGCGGCCGGAGCAACCGGTCAGCCAGCTACGGTCCATCTCCTTTGGGATGGCAGCCAATACACGATCGCCGGGCTTCAGCACTAGCACATGGAACAAGACACCTATTTTCGCCGCGGCCTCGGCCTCAAGGCAGAGGTGCAGCCGGCACTCCGATCTGAGTACGGCAGCGCCCTCGTGCAGGCCATCAAGGATAGTGATTACACCCTGCAGGTAGGCCGAATCCGCTTCCGCCTGGCTCGCAGTCTCGGCTTCTGTTACGGAGTGGATCGCGCCGTCGAATACGCATACGAGACGTGCCGTAAGTTTCCCGAACGGCACATCTATCTCATCGGCGAAATCATCCACAATCCCCACGTCAACCAAAAGCTAGTGGAAATGGGTGTCCGCTTCCTGTTTCCGAACGGGTCGGGCGCGTTCGATTTCTCCGGTATCACGCCGGACGATGTCGTGATTATTCCCGCCTTCGGTGTGCAGCTGGGAGATTTTCAGGCCCTGCGCGACATCGGCTGCGTTCTCGTCGACACTACTTGCGGTTCAGTGCTGAATGTCTGGAAGCGAGTCGACACGTACTCGCGAGATGGGTTTACTTCTCTGATTCACGGAAAGCACTATCACGAAGAGACTCGCGCTACGAGTTCGCAGGTGGAGCGACATCCAGGGGGGCATTACCTGATCGTGCGAAACATGGCCGAAACGGAACAAGTCTGCGCTTTTATCCGGGGCGAAATCGACAGCGGCGCGTTCCTGCATAGCTTCGCGGAACGGTGCTCGGAAGGATTCGATCCAAACCGGGATCTCGGCCGCGTGGGAGTGGCCAATCAGACGACCATGCTGGCCTCGGAGTCGCTGGCGATCGCTCATAGGATCGGCGAGGCGCTCGCCGGCCGCTACGGAGAGGAGTCGCTGCCCGATCGCTTCAGGAGTTTTGATACGATTTGCTCAGCGACTCAGGATCGTCAGGACGCGGTGCTGGAACTCATGGCCGACCCACCTGATCTGATGATTGTCGTGGGAGGATACAACTCCAGCAACACGAACCACCTCGCTCATCTGTGCTCCGAAAGCACCTCTACGTTCCATATTGAGAGTGCGCTGTGCATCGACCCGGAAGCCGGAACGATCGATCACAAGCAGATCATGGGCGAGAAGCATTTCACAGACGATGATTGGATCCCCGCCGGACATGTGGAAATAGGCCTTACGGCTGGAGCCTCGACGCCGGACAGCCTTATCGGCGAGACCATGGAACGAGTCCTGTCGCTCGTTGGCGAGGATTGGAGCCCCGCCGGCTAGGCGACTCCGGGTATCCCGGTCTGGCTCGGTTCTCCGGCTGTGGCCCGTCTGGCCACAGAGATCTGCTCTTCCACCGCATCACGGCTCGAGCCGGCGCGAGTACTGCGCCGCTCCAGGGCCAGGTCCACGTTCCACAGCCCAGGTGGTAACTCCTCCAGCGCCGGATGTATGGACCGTCTTTCGTCACTGCTGACTTCAGACAGGTCGACACCTTTGTCTTCCGAGTACCGGACCAGCTCGCCGGTGAGTCGGTGGGCATCCGAGAAGCGCAATCCGGTTTCGACAAGATAGTCCGCCACGTCTGTTGCCAGAGTAGAGGTGTCCAGGCACTCATGGCAGCGCTCGACATCGAATTCGAGCGTTTCGACCGTCCCGCGGATCACCTGCAGACACTGAGAAACTCTACCCTCGGCCTCGAACAGCGCGGTCTTGTCTTCCTGCAGGTCTTTGTTGTATCCACTCGGCAGGCCCTTGAGGGCGCTCATCACTCCGGTCAGCAGACCGATCAACTTAGCCCCGGCCGCCCGGGTCAGTTCCGCTCCGTCCGGATTGCGTTTCTGGGGCATCAGACTCGACCCGGTAGTGAATCGCTCACCGAGTTTGATCAGGCCGAACTCTCGCGTCGAATACACGATCAGATCCTCTGCCAGACGAGACAGGTCAACCGCCATCTGCGCCCACACGAACAGCGCTTCGGAAACCCAATCACGGCTCTGTACAGCGTCAAGCGAATTCTCGAGTACGACCGCAAAACCGAGACTTTCCGCCAGCATGCCCCTGTCGACCGGGACGCTGCTCCCCATGCCGGCGCCCGACCCGAGTGGCATCTGGTTGGCTCGGTCATGCGCATCCCAGACCCTGTCTCGGCTGCGCTGAAGCGGCCAGAAATGCGACAGGAGCCACACCGCGGCACGCGTCGGCTGTGCGCGCTGCAAGTGGGAGTACGCCGGAAAATGTATATCTATAGCCGCCTCGGCGGCTTCAATGAGCGCCTTCTGTACAGCGCGCACTTCCAGATCCGTTCGCTTCAGCGCTTCACGCGTCCACATTCTCGTGTCTGTGGCCACAACGTCGTTTCGGGATCGTCCAAGCCGGAGCTGACTGGCGAGATCTCCTACCTCCGCCGTAAGCCACCGTTCGATCAGCGTATGGACGTCCTCATCGGGTTCGTTCTGCGGCGATCCGGTAGCCAGGCGGTCCGCGACCGCCCGCAGGCCAACCTGAAGATCGCGAGCCTCCCCGGCAGTAAGATGTCCCGCAGCATGCAGGGCCTCGACCCACGCTTGGTCCACCTCGATCTCGTGCGGCCAGAGTCGCCAATCGACCGACAGAGAGTGATTGATGCGGAGCAACTCGGGCGCCGGCCCGTTCTCGAATCGTCCGCCCCAAAGAGTCAGGTGGTCAGACCCCATCTATCAGTTTCCAGTCGTGCCCGACCGGCGCAGTGGCACTGATGCTCCTGCGCTGTTTCCACCTCGAATCCGATACGGTAGGCTCTTGAGCCGGATGAACCCGGAGGCGTCCGCGTGGTCGTACAGGTCACTGGCCTCGAACGTGGCATATTCCTCCCGATACAGACCCGACCTGGCCTCCCTCCCGGCGACGGAAATGTTGCCGCGGCACAGCCTCAGTCTCACACTGCCCGTGACCAGCGACTGGGTGGTTCGTATGAAGGCGTCCAGCGCCTCCCGTTCCGTTCCCCACCATCTGCCTTCGTAGACCAGCCGGCCGTACCTGGGAGCCAATTCGTCCTTCAGCTCCAGAGTGTTCTGATCCAGAACCAGTTGCTCCAGTTCGCTATGAGCGGTGTGCAGAAGTGTGCCTCCGGGCGTCTCGTAGATTCCCCGCGACTTGAGACCCACGATTCGGTCCTCGATCACATCCACGCGTCCGATTCCATGTCGTCCGGCCACGGCGTTGAGTCGCTGAAGCAACTCGAGGGGGCTGTACGGCCGGCCATCCAGCGAGCAGGGCCGGCCGGAGTCGAATCCGATAACGATCTCCTCGGCCTGCGCTGGAGACGTCTCAGGGTCGGCTGTGAGCATGAACAGGTCCGGGTCGGGCGCGAGCGATGGGTCCTCCAGAGGGCCGCCCTCGTGCGAAACATGCCAGGCGTTTCTGTCCCGCGAATACTGACTCGTCTTCTTGGGAGGCAGGGGGACTCCGCGCTGAAGGGCGTACCGCTCAGCGTCCGCACGTCCCCGAATCGACCATTCCCGCCACGGAGCGATGACCCTCAGATGTGGCGCGAACCAGGCGAACGTCAACTCGAATCGAACCTGATCGTTGCCCTTCCCCGTACAGCCGTGCGCGACCGCATCGGCGCCCACCTCCGCAGCCGCGCGTATCACCTCGCGCGCGATCAGGGGCCGTGCCATTGCGGTCCCTAGCAGGTACTTCCGTCCGTACACAGCCCCCGACATGAGCGTGGGCCAGACGAATTCACTCACAAACTCCTGGCGGGCGTCGATAAGTCGGCACGAAGCCGCGCCCGCGCTCAGGGCCCGTTCCTCCAGTCCCTCCAGTTCCTGACTTCCCTGTCCTACGTCCACCGCTACGCAGTGGACTTCCGCCCCGTACTCTTCAACCAGCCACGCGACCGCCACAGAAGTATCCAGGCCGCCTGAATAAGCCAGCGCCACACTCTTAATCGGTTGCCTCATTTGCCTATCCGCTCGAGCAATGTCCACGGTCTACATGTGTTTGCATATTAATACGACGGAAATGAATAATCATGCATAGGTGAACAGTCAATACATCGACAGAGGCAGAGTCCGGACTAGAGGCCGGCCACTCGGGACTAGAGGCCGGCCAGTTGCTCTATACGAGCCGCGACAATCGAGGCGGTGCGAGGGGACTCGAGGACAATCAACACGGTATCGTCGCCAGCTACGGTACCAACGATCTCCGGCCAGTCTTCGTGATCGAGCGCGGCGGCTACCGACTGCGCCGATCCGGTGAGCGTCCGAAGAACAAGCAGTTGACCGGCGGGTCGAACCCGGACGAGTAGGTTGGGAAGTAATCCGTGCAGTGTGCGTGCTTCACGGACGTCGGGGTTGGCCGGCAGAGCGTAGTATGTGGAGCCGTCCGGCTCCGAACGCTTGACGAGGCCAATCCGCCGTAGATCACGGGATAGCGTGGCCTGGCTTACGTTCAGCCCGCTCGAAGCGAGAAGATCCTGAAGTTGTTGGTGGCTGCGGATCCGGTGGCCGGTAACCAGTTCCCGGATGCGCGCGGAGCGCTCGTCCCTAGCTCTCCGGGCCATACCCGATTTCTGGAACCGGGACAGACGCCGATACGAGTGGCTGACGCCCCGCGTAACCGGCCTCCAGGTCATGCCAGTACAGAATCTCCGGCTCCCCCAGTGTCCAGCATAGGAAAACGGGCTGGCCGTCCAGCATTGAATAGAAGTCGACCGTGCCCTGGGGTCCCTTGAACAGGCAGCCGATCTGGGTCAGCTCCGCCAGATATGTCTCCAGCTGAGAGGAGGCCCTGGCTACGTCCTCTCTGAGGGTCCCATCGTCAGGCGTTGGGTCGGCTGAGTGGCCTTTTTCGAGCTCAGCCAACAATTCCTCTACACGCTGGCCTTCGGCCACAATGTCCTCGACTATACGACTCACGAGCGGGAGCGTGGCGTTGGCTTCTTCGAGCGTAAAGAATTTCACCGCATTAGTCTCCGGCATGCAGCTCCTCAGCTTTCTTGTCCTCGACCTTCCGTAAGTCGGCCATCGACAGTCCGTGCAGTTCAATCCGCAAACCGCCCACGACCGACGAAGCAGCGTTGTACAATGAGGCGGCCACCGCCGCCATCAGTCCTGACAGCAGACCCAGAGCGAGCGGGAACACCAAAATCGACCACATGCCGAGTGAACTCAGCAGGTTAGGCTCGGTTCCGGCCGGAACCTCCAGTCGAGACACGACCGCGAGGACGATGCCGACCAGAAGGCCCACGATACCGTGCAGGGTCAAAAAGACCAGAAACGCGGACCGAGCACTGATTTTTCGAACTTTTAGGCGCATTCAAACCCGCTAGACATTCCTTCAAGTTTCCTGCCACAGGATAGCACCCGGTTCAAACAGGCGCACGGGCCGTTCGGTGAAGCGTTCGACGCGCACAGTAGCGAGGCGTACAGCCGGCGAATTATCCTCTGGCATGGCTGAACCGACGAATACGCCCGACGAAACACCGGAGTTCGAGACGCAGTTCCTACTAGGGGCCGACGAGTCGTCGGCTCTCGAAGCGGCGGACAGGCGCCGCCCGATTCCAGGCGGAGAGCCGGCCTGTCCGCGTTGTGCAACGACCATGGTACGCCACGTCGAGAGACATCCAGCGCCGCGCGCGGGGTCGAGTCCGTTCCGCGTACGACTGGTCTGCTCGGCGGAGACCTGCGGCGGCTGGACCGTATATGATTGGTAGCCGTCCGGCGCCAGCGCGCTAACGCAGCGGCTCAAGGCCGTTCGAAATCCCTGGCGCGAAACCGCTGTCCGGTCGTGTCCGCCGAGTCCTGGGAGGCGAGATACACGAATACGTCTGCAATCTGCGCCGGCGCGGGCAGGGTGGCCGGATCCTCGTCTGGATACGCGGCGGCTCTCATCTCGGTTCGCATGGCGCCTGGGTCCACCACGTTCGATCGGATGCCCACCTCCTCCAGCTCTCCCGCCAGGATCTGCGATAGCGCTTCGAGCCCGTTCTTGGACGCGCTGTAGGCTCCCCAATAAGGCCGGCCGTGGTCACCCACACCCGACGAGACGTGAATCATGGACCCTCGCGTAACCGTCAACGGCTCAATCGCCGCCCGAGCGCAGAGGTAGGCGCCGGTCAGGTTCACTTCTATAACCTGTCTCCAGTGCTCGGGTTCGTAGGCGGAAATGGGCGCCCTGGGGCCGAGTATGGAAGCGTTGTTAACGAGCACGTGAATATCGCCGAAAGCTTTTGCTGTCTCAGCGAACCATGCCCCTACCTGTTCGTCGTCGGTTACATCCGTCGCCAGGCCGGCGCAGCGCAGGCCCTCTTCGCGCAGCATGTGGAGTGTACGGGCCAGCTTGCCGGCGTCTCGGCCACAGATGGAAACGGCTGCTCCTTCCTCTCCGAAGCGCCGTGCCAGAGCCAGTCCGAGCCCCTGCGTCCCGCCCGAGATCATCGCTACGATTCCTGACAGCTCCATACGTATTCGTCTTTCCAGTTTTCGTTTGAGCGTTCGGCCCTTTAGCCAGCCCAACGTGCGACTGGGTGGGGGCCCGTATACATTGGGTCGCCGCGGGCCGAAGTCCGCGTAACCAAGACCATGTGCAGCCGGCTCCATGAAGCCGCAACCCGGTACAAGGCCCGGTATGTCCGAACCTACAGTCACAGTCGTGGGCACGCCCAACCCTCACGCGGCGAAATTCGTGCTCGACGGCTGCGAAACTGCGCAGCCGAGTCGATCGTACTTCGACGCTGCGACGGCCTCGGAAGACCCGCTGGCTAACCGCCTGTTCGGCATTTCGGGCGTTCGGGCCCTGCTCATCGTAGACAACTTTGTGACTGTTACCAAGGCGGAGGAGGTAGAGTGGGGCGAGATCGTGGAGCAGGTAACCGCAGGCATCCTGGCCGAGCTAGAGCGCTGAGGCGGATCTCAGTTGCGCCCGGCCTGGCTTGGCTTTCCGTTTTCACCCTCGCGGCCTGCTCTCCAGGTCCCGAAGCGGATTCCCGAACGGTTTCCGAAGTGTCCGAGCCACTGGAAGAGCTGAGCTTCAGCACGCGCAGCGAGCCGGCCGATCATCTCCTGCACGACTCCGAGACCCACCTCGCGGACCTGCGGCAGCTGACGTTCGGCGGGCAGAACGCTGAGGCGTACTTCTCGGCCGATGATAGTCACCTGATCTTTCAGGCCACTCCACGGGGCGGAACGTGTGATCAGCAGTACACGATGCGGACCGACGGCAGCGCACTGCGTCTTGTCAGCACCGGCCGAGGGCGGACGACCTGCGGGTACATCTTTCCCGGCGGTGGGCAGATCGTGTATTCCTCTACGCACCTGGGTGACTCCGCATGCCCCGCGGAGCCCGATTTTTCCCAGGGCTACGTGTGGGCTGTCTACGCCGACTACGACGTGTTTGTCGCGGATGTCGATGGCAGAAACCTGCGCCAGTTAACGGATTCGCCAGGATACGATGCCGAGGCAACAATTTCTCGGGACGGAGAGTGGATCGTCTTCACGTCGGTGCGGGATGGGGATCTGGACCTGTACCGCATGCGAGCCGATGGCAGCCAGATCAGCCGCCTGACCGATCAGCCGGGCTACGACGGCGGGGGCTTCTTTTCCTACGACGGGTCCAGGATCGTGTACCGGGCCTCTCACCCGGACACGGAAGAGGAATTGGCCCAGTACAGGGCCCTGTTGGATCAGGGGTTGATCCGGCCCTCTCAGCTGGACCTGTGGATCATGGACGCCGACGGGTCCAACAAACACCGGCTCACGGACAACGGAGCGGCCAACTTCGGTCCGTATTTCTTTCCCGATGGTAACCGCGTGATCTTTTCTTCTAACATGGACGATCCACAGGGCCGTGAGTTCGACCTGTACGCGATCGGCGTGGATGGCGAAGGACTGGAACGCCTGACTTATCAAGGCGATTTCGATGGGTTTCCGATGTTCAACTCGGACGGGACGCAACTCGTGTTTGCCTCCAACCGTGGCAACGAACAGCCTCGGGAGACCAATCTGTTTATGGCGAGGTGGGTGGACTGAGGCCGCCGGACTGCCCGGGCCGGAGCCGGTAGATTACTCCCTTTGTGGGTAGGCCATCTTCAGTTTCGTAAACCTTCTCCAGCCGCTCGGGATGAAGCTCGAGGTAGGCTTCCAACGCATGCGCAGCCTTGTAGTCACCCTCGATCACCGCCACATACGATGGATTGAAGCTGTCTCGTATGCGGTCAAAGTCCGCCGCCAGCTCCTCGGGCTGGCTGGTGTACACCCCGTAGTCGCCGGCTGAGAAGCCCCAGCTGGGAACCGACTTCCGCCCGGTCTCCCAGTACAGATATGGGTCCAGTCCCGAGGCGATCACCGCATCGGCGGGTGTGTTGCCTCGAATCCAGGCCGCCAGCGGATTGTAAGCGGCGGCGGGGATAGTCTGGGGCGGAGCCCATGACCTGTTCGCATACCCCTGTCCCTGGTAGCTGAGCGTGTTCAGGAGGAGAACCAATCCGGCCAGCGCCGCCACCGGCATGCCCCAGGAAGGAAAGTCGGACCTGAATTTTCGCACGCCGACCAACGCGCCCTCCGCCACAACGAGGTGAACAAAGGGGAGAGCCGCATAGTAGAATCGGTACGGTTCGTACGGCCAGACGAAAACGATGGCCAGATAAGACGGTATGAAGAGGGCCAGCGCGGGATTGCGACGCCACACCGACCGCAGGCCGGCCACAAGTGCCGCCGCCGCCAGTATCAGCACGACGTAGACTCCCAGGTTCGGCGAGCGGGGGATCCACACGAAGCGAAGCGTTTCGACCAGAGGTGGACCGTGCGCCCGCCAGATACGGTTCAGGGACTCCCATACTCCGCCGCCGGAGTCAGTTCCGAGCCACCCGAGGTATGATCCGTACTGCCCTACGATTCCTCCAGGCACGGCGCTGGCCCGAAGCTGGCTCCACCCCAGCCAGGCGGCCGAGGGCACGGCGGCGGCTGCCAGCACCAGGATCGCCGTTCGCTTCCCGGTCCTGAGCAGCGCCGCGATCGTGACCGCGGCGATCACCGCTATTCCGATGGACCGGCTCAGGAACGTGGCGGCGGCAAGACCTCCGACCGCCAGCGCCATGACGCTCGACTCCTCCATCCGAAACTGTTTTTGACTTGCCAGCAGGACGCCCGCCGTAGTGAGAAGAAACAGGGGCTCGGAGACAAGTACGGTACTGACCGACAGCGATGGGATGGTGAGAAAACCGAATACTGTGACCAGCGCCATGGCTACCGTTCGCCTTCTGCTCCCCCGGGCGAACAACAGAAAAGACAACCCGGCCGCAAGGCCCATAATGAGTGCATTGAGTCCTCTGAGCGGACCCAGGTTGTTAGGGTATGCCGAGAACGCCTTCCAGCCGGCGGCCAGCACTGCGGGGAACAGCGGCGGATACTTTACGCCTGGAATGGCGCCCGGGAGGTTTGCATAGGTGTAGCCGTCTCCCTCGGCCAGCGATTGAGCCAGCGCCAGGTAGACTCCGTCGTCGTAGTAAGTGCCAGCACCCACGGGGATCTGGGCCCACATCGTCACGCCACTGACGGCTACGGCTATGGCGGCCGCGGTTATGAGCCGAAAACGCCTCGTCGAGGCGGCGCCCAGGCCGCTCACCCGTCCCCAAGGAGGCCCGAGGGCGCCAGCGCCAGGAACCGCTCGACGACTCGGAAGGTCAGTCCCCAGATCGTATGGCCAGCGAAATCGATCGTGGGATAACTTTCGCCTGCATAGTTCGGCCTCTCGTACGATCCGCGGTTGCCCGGATCCAGCAGATTGCGCACCGGAATCCACACATGGCCGCTTAGCTCGTGATTGAGCCGCACGCTTGTGTCTTCCAGCGCCCAGGCTACGAAAGGAGTGACGCTGATCGAGGGCAGGCGCCGGGTCACAGGCGGAATCTCATCCAGCCGGCCCAGGTAATGATTTCTCTCGAGCCGAACCCCGGTTTCCTCCAGCGTCTCCCGCCGCGCCGTTTCCAGAAGATCGGTGTCTCCCGGCTCTTCGTGCCCGCCCGGCAGAGCCGTGTGGCCTGACCATGGGTCGCCCTCAACGTCGGCCCTGCGAACGAAGAGCGCTTCCAGCGAAGCGGCACTTGTGGGCCTCAGGATAAGAGTGATGGCGGCTCTGCGTTCGAACGCACCCGGCTCGAGCTGCAAGGGCTCGGCCCGCGCCAGCGCTCGGCCAAGCTGCTGTCTGACTTGGGCCAGCGGGGAGCTGCCGGCGTCGCTCACGCAGCGTCGCTCACAGTCGCTGCGGCTCTCGGGCGAGGGCCAAATAGCTGTCAAAACGTCCTCGATCCAGGCTTCCGGCTTCGAGGGCCTCTTTGAGGGCGCACCCTGGTTCATCCAGATGCTGGCAATTCGAGAACTTGCAGTCGTCGAGCAGGGGCCGGAACTCCGGGAAAGCGTGAGCCAGGTCAGCCGGGCCCACACCGCTGACTCCGACGAACTGAATACCGGGTGTGTCCGCCAGGTAGCCACCCCCCGGAAGGGGTATCAGCCGAGCCGAGACCGTCGTGTGTCTACCCCGCCCGGAACGTTCCCCGACCTTTCCAACGCGGAGATCCAGCCCGGGGAGTAGAGCGTTGAGCAGGCTCGACTTGCCGACGCCGGAAGCTCCGGCAAAGACGGTCGTCCGGTTCGCCAGCCGCTCGGCCAGGTCCGGAACCCCGAGGCCGGACTTGGCGCAGGTTCGTACGACCGGGTACTCAAGCGATTCGTACATGGCCAGAATCGGTTCAGATTCGTCAGCCCCGGCAAGGTCTACCTTGTTGAACACGATGAACGCGGGCAGGTCGTTCAGTTCCGCGAGAACCAGCAGGCGGTCAAGCATTGGGAAATCCGGCTGCGGTGTGCGAGCCGCTACGACGACAGCGACCTGATCGACGTTGGCCGCGATGAGCTGCTCGCGCCGTCTGGCGGCTGACAGCCGGGAGAACTCGCTAGAGCGCGGGAGAACAGCCTCGATTCGGCAGCTTCCGTCTTCAAGCTGATCGACCTCTACCCGGTCACCGACCGCAGCGGCCAGCCCCCCCCGTTTCAACCTGCCGCGAAGGGAACACTCGACTACCGCTGTCCCGATCTCGACGCTGTACACTCCGCCGACCGACTGCAGAATTCGTCCCGTAGAACGGACGGTCACGCCCCGTTCACGCCAACTCGGGCTCGATCAACTTATCGAGGCAGTTCCAGCAGAGAAGGGCGCACTTGATGCGCACGGGAAACTTCGCCACGCCGGCCAGCGCTCGGAGGTCGCCTAGAGCCTCGTCGTGAGCGGCATCCTGATTTCCGTGCAGCATTTCAGTGAACCGCGCGGTCAATTCCATCGCCTCGGCGAGAGTCTTGCCCATCAGCTGATGCGTCATCATGGACGCCGAAGCCATGCTGATCGAGCACCCTTTGCCGCCGAACCCGACCTTGGTAATTCGGTCGTTCTCTACGGCCAGGACCACTTCCACAACATCTCCGCACAGAGGATTATTCAGGGTGATGCTGTGGGTGGCGTTCTCGACCGGACCCTTGTTACGAGGCCGCCGGTAGTGGTCGAGAATGACTTCCTGGTAAAGCTGATGCAGCGAAGAGGGGACTGAGCGGTCAATCGGCCGACCGTTCTGCGGTGTCTCGTCCATGTGGGCTTTCCGCGGGCCTTATGTATCGAGTCTGAAGATAGAGGCCGCGATGTGCAGGCCTTCGATCAGTGCATCGACTTCCGCGGGCGTATTGTACAGGTAGAAGCTCGCCCGCGCAGTAGCGTCGACGCCAAGGTGATTCATCAGGGGCTGGTTACAATGGTGGCCGGCACGAATCGCGATCCCGTGCTGGTCCAGAATCGTGGCCAGGTCGTGCGCGTGGATGTCGCCATACGTGAACGAAAAGACGCCTGTGCGACCGGTACGCGGCCCGTATATGCGGAGTCCCGCAACCTCGTCCAGCCGGCTGAGAGCATACTGTGCGACTTCCCTTTCCCACGCCGCGATCGCCTCCATTCCCAGGCTGCGCAGGTAGCTGACGGCCGCCCCCAGACCCACAGCTCCGGCCACGTTCGGCGTCCCCGCTTCAAACTTGTGCGGGACGTCGGCCCAGGTCGAGCCCTCCAGCCGAACCTCCGCGATCATCTCGCCGCCGCCCTGGTAGGGAGGCATTACGTCCAGGATTTCGCGGCGGCTCCACAGGGCGCCGATGCCTGTCGGGCCGCACATCTTGTGGCCGCTGAAGGCGTAAAAATCGCACCCCATTTCCTGGACGTCCACCGCCATATGGGGTACGGCCTGGGCGCCATCGAGCAAGCACAGGGCGCCGGCTTCGTGGGCCAGGCGCACGATTTCCGCAACGGGGTTGATCGTCCCCATGCTGTTGGAGACATGAGTAACCGCCACCAGCTTGGGATGGCCACCAAGCAGACGCCGGTAGTCGTCGAGATCCAGCTCACCGCTGGGCGTCACGTCTATGAAGTCCAACTCGGCGCCGGTACGCGCGGCCAGGAGCTGCCACGGAACGAGGTTGGAATGATGCTCCATCTTGGTGAGCAAAACCCGGTCGCCCGGACCGAGATTGGCCCCACCCCACGCCGTCGCTACCAGATTGACAGCCTCGGTCGTGCCTCGCACGAAAACCAGCTCCGAGGGAGATTCAGCTCCGATATGACCGGCTACGATGCCGCGGGCTTCTTCGTACGCATCGGTGGCTTCGACGCTCAGGGCGTGCGCGCCGCGATGGACGTTGGAGTGGTAGTTCCGATAGTAATCGCGGACCGTCTCGATGACGGCTGCCGGTTTTTGAGAGCTGGCGGCATTGTCCAGGTAGACGAGAGGGCGCCCGTGAACGGACCGCTCGAGTATTGGGAAGTCGGCGCGAACGCGCCCGATGGCGAGCTCGGCCTCAGCCGAGACTGACCTGGATTTCGCCATCCTCAACACGCACCTCGTACGTCTTCACCGGTCTCACCGCCGGAAGCGCCTTAGCCACCCCGGTCTCCAGGTCGAACCGCGCTCCGTGCAGAATACAGGTTATCTGCCCGTTCTCGAGGTCTCCGTCAGACAGCGGAAACTCTTCGTGCGAGCAGCAATCGTGAAGAGCGAAGAAACGGCCTTGTTCGTGGATGACGGCCACCTTCACTCCACCCACTTCCACTCCGATCATGCTGCCCTCGGGGACTTCCTCAAGCTGCGCGACGGTATGAAATGCCGACATCCTAGAGACCGATCTTCTCCTCTATGACCTGACGAACCCGCTCGCGCACGCCCTCCACCGGGACACGGCCCAGCACTTCCTCGAAAAAGCCGAACACGAGGAGTCGTTCCGCCTGCTTCCGGCTCAGGCCGCGGCTCATCAGGTAGAACATCTGCATATCATCTACCTGGCCCACCGTGGCTCCGTGCGAACAGCGCACGTCGTTGGCCTCGATTTCCAGGTTGGGGAGCGCAGTGGCGGCAGCATCGTCGCTCAGGAGAAGATTGCGGTTGGTCTGGTACGCATCGGTCAGCTGCGCCTGCGGATCCACCCGTATCAGCCCGCGAAACACGCTCCGCGCCCCGCCCGTCAGCGCGCCCTTGTAAAGAAGATCGCTGTGTGCGTGCGCAGCCTCATGATGCTGCAGCGTATGGTGGTCAAAGTGCTGGCTCCCATCGCCAAACCACAGCGCCAACATCTCGCTGCTTCCCGCTTCTCCCTGCAGGTGACTCGTGACATCCGCCCGGGCCAGGTCTCCGCCCAGCGTGACGTTAAACCCGCTCAGCCTGGCGTCACGCCGCGTATTCGCGTGCTGCATGCTGAAGTGCTTGACTCCGGATCCGTAACGCTGCAGAGAAATGAAGTTCACGCTCGCGTTCTCGGCTCCGAAGATCTCGGTACCGTTCAAGCTCAGCGAACCCGGCTCCAGATCGGGCGACACATACTCGTCCACGCAGGTGACCGACGCCCCGCTCTCCGTGATGATAAGCGAGTGTGTGGAGACGAGAGCTTCCGGCGTGCCGAGATGCCTCAGTACATGCACTGGATCAGGGATCGCTACCCCGGCCGGGACGTGCAGCACGTATCCGTCCGAGACTGTGGCGGAATGAAGTGCCCACAGCTTGGCCTCGGCCGGCGCGACGGAACTGGCGAACAGATACCGTTCAATTAATTCGGGATGAGTCTCGAGGACCTCCAGCAGCGGCGCGAACAACACGCCCATGTCCTTCAACTGCGGGTCGAGCTCTGTGTGAATGACCTGTCCGCCGTCCTGTACCATGACCGCGCTGCGAGCCTGTCCGTTGTCCAACACGGTCTGCACGGCTGCCGGAATCGCCCGCTTCTTCGGAGCTCCACCGTTCTCCGCAGCCGGTCCGCCCAGTAGAGGGTGGTATGCTTCTACATCGAGCCCGCTGATGTCCGTATATCGCCACTCTTCCATCTTGCGAGTAGGCATCGGATGGCGGCCGAACTCTTCCCAGGCAGCCGCCCTGCGGCGTTGGAGGGAGCCGGGCTCGTGCCCGGTCAGATGTGCCGTCAGCATCAGCCTACGCTGCCTTCCATCTCGAGTTCGATGAGCCGGTTCAACTCGATGGCGTACTCGAGCGGGAGTTCCTTTGCGATCGGCTCGATGAATCCACGTACGACCATCGTCATGGCTTCTTCCTCCGACAGTCCCCGACTCATCAGATAGAACAGCTGCTCCTCGCCGACCTTCGAGACGCGGGCCTCGTGCCCGATCGAGGACTGGTTCTCATCGATCTCGATATAGGGGTAGGTATCGGTCCGTGACGTTTCATCCAGGAGAAGCGCATCGCACTCCACATTGGACTTGGAACCCACGGCGCCCTCGTACACCTTGCACTGGCCGCGGTATGTCGCACGCCCGTGTCCCCGGGAGATCGACTTGGATGTGATCTGCGACGTGGTGTGAGGAGCCGCGTGCACGACTTTGCCGCCTGTGTCCTGATGCTGCCCGCTGTTTGCGTAGGCAATCGACAGGATGGCTCCGTGTGCCCGCTCTCCGACCAGGTAGCAGGAGGGGTATTTCATCGTCAGCTTGGAACCCAGGTTGCCGTCCAGCCACTCCATCGTGGCATCCTCGTTCACGATCGCTCGCTGCGTAACGAGATTATACATGTTGTTGGACCAGTTCTGGATCGTCGTATACCTGAACCGGGCGCCCTGCTTTACGATGATTTCGATCACGCCCGAGTGAAAACTCTCGGTTGTGTACACGGGAGCCGTGCAGCCCTCGATGTAATGCGCCTGCGAGTCCTCCTCGCAGATGATCAGCGTGCGCTCGAACTGTCCCATCTGCTCGGCGTTGACGCGGAAATACGCCTGCAGCGGAATATCCACGTCCACACCCTTGGGGATATACACGAAAGAGCCGCCCGACCAGACCGCGGAGTTGAGGGCCGCGAACTTGTTGTCCCGCGGCGGAACCACGGTGGCGAAGTGCTCCCGGAAAAGCTCCGGATAGAGCTTGAGCCCATCCTCGATCGACTCGAAGATGATCCCCTGCTCTTCCCACTCTTCCTTCAGGGAGTGGTACACCATCTCCGATTCGTACTGAGCGCCTACCCCGGCCAGCACCTGCCGCTCAGCCTCGGGGATCCCGAGCCGCTCGAAGGTCTCCTTGATGCTGTCCGGCACGTCGTCCCAGGAGCGCTCCATCTGATCCTGGGGACGAAGGTAAAAGTAGATTTCGTCCAGATTCAGCTTGGACAGGTCCCCGCCCCACTCCGGCATGGGCTTGGAGTAGTAGATCTCAAGGGCTTTCAGCCTGAAATCCAGCATCCACTCCGGCTCTTCCTTATGGGCTGAGATCTGCCGGACGATGTCCTCGCTCAGACCCTTCCGAGCCTTGAACACGGGCTTGTCTTCGGTGACGAAGTCGTACTTGTACTCGTCCAGTCCGAGGTCGGCTGCCAAGTCGTTGTCAGGCATTCAAAGTCTCCCTAAGAAGCCGCGGCCGTGGCCGTCTCATGCAGCCAATCGTAGCCCTGCTCCTCCAGATGGTCCGCAAGCTCCGGCCCGCCACTCTGGGCGATACGGCCTTTGAGCATTACATGTACCTGATCCGGCTGGATGTAGCCCAGAATCCGTTTGTAGTGCGTGATCATGAGCACTCCGAGCTCGGGATCTGCAGCAGACAGCGTATTCACGCCGTCGGACACGACGCGAAGAGCATCGATGTCCAGGCCGCTGTCGGTCTCATCCAGCACGGCCATCTTCGGTTCCAGCATGGCCATTTGAAGAATCTCGTTTCGCTTCTTTTCTCCGCCTGAGAACCCTTCGTTGACGTACCTGGCGGCGAAGCTCTCATCCATCTTGAGCAGAGCCAGCTTCTCCTGGAGGCTCTTGTGGAAGGCGAACACGTCGATCCCCTCGGCATCGTCCCGCCGAGCATTCACTGCGGTCCGGAGGAAATTGGCTATCGAGACACCCGATACCTCACTCGGATACTGGAACGCCAGGAAAAGGCCGGCCCTGCTGCGCTCGTCCGGCTCCATCTCCAGGACGTCCTCGCCGTTCAGCAGAATCTGCCCATCCGTGATCTCGTAGCCGGGATGACCCGCGATCGCCTTGGCCAGGGTGCTTTTTCCGGATCCGTTGGGGCCCATCAGGGCGTGCGTCTCTCCCGGACGCACGGCCAGGTCTACTCCGCGCAGGATCTCGGTGTCAGTGCCGGCAACCCGGACATGCAGATTTTTTATCTCAAGCAAGTATTCAGACATCGTATTCTGGTGCTCCGGTAATCTCTCGTGGGATTGCTGCGGCGCCTCGAGCGGACCCTGGCGCAGCATCCGCAATGGCCTACAGGAGCACGAAAATAGCGAGAATGAGAATCATTATCAAGTAGCGCAGCCGGTCAGACGAACGGTATGTTCCGCCCATGCGCGCGGGATTCTTCCGCCAACACGGCGGGTCTGAGGTTATGGAGATAGGTGAGGCGCCAGACCCTGTGTTGGCTCACGGCACTGTGATCGTCCGGGTACGGGCGGTAGCTCTGAACCATCTGGATCTCTGGGTTCGGCGGGGAATCCCGGGCCTGTCCCTCGATCTTCCCCACATTGGTGGTTCTGACGCCGCCGGAGAGATAGCGGAAGTCGGCCCTGGCGTGACTGGCTGGGCGGCGGGAGACAGGGTGGTCATCAATCCTTCCCTGTGGTGCGGGGAGTGCGATTTCTGCTCCGCGGGCGAAGAGAGTATGTGTCGCCGGTTCATGGTGCTGGGGGAGCATGTGACGGGAGCGGCGGCCGAGCTGGTCCGAGTCCCGGCGCAAAACCTGTGGTCGATTCCGGATATGCTCTCTTTTGCCGAAGCGGCCGCGACGCCGCTCGTGTTTCAGACCGCCTGGCGTGCTCTCATGTCGCGGGCTGGTCTGCGAGAGGGAGATGTGCTCCTCGTCACCGGTGCCTCGGGAGGTGTTTCGACCGCGGCGCTCCAGATCGGAAAATGGTGCGGGGCGACCGTACTGGCGGTAACCAGTGGAGCGGATAACGTGGCACGCGTCGCCGAGTTGGGCGCTGATCACGTAATAGACAGAGCGGCGGATGATTTGCGGACGGCTGTCAGGGCGGCGACTCAAGGCGGCAAGGTCGACGTCATACTCGACAGCGTAGGTGAGGGCATGTGGCCCGACTTGATTCGTTGCCTGGACAACAATGGCAGAATCGTTTCCTACGGGGCAACAACGGGCTCCGCCGTGCGCATCGACCTGCAGCACGTGTTCTGGAAACAGCTGCAGGTGATCGGTACGACCATGGGGTCCAGAGCGGAGTTCGAATCCGTAATGAAACTCGTCGGGGACGGGACGTTTCGCGCCGTCGTTCACGACACGTGGGCACTGGACCGGATCGCGGCCGCCCACGCAGAACTCGAGGAGGGCAGGGTGTTCGGAAAACTGGTGCTCGTACCGTGAAGCTGCTCCTTGTCGTGGCCGTGTTTCTCGCGATCAGCGGCTGCGTGGAGGCGGAGGAGGCGCCCGAGCTGCCAGCGCCTGAGCTATCAGCAGATTCTGCCAGCACGCCCGCCGTTCCCGGGCTACGCACTGAGCCGCTGGACTCGGTGCGGGTATTGAGACTCTGGCTGGTGAACGGCCGCTCGACCCCGGTGCTGGTCGACGCGATGGCTGGTGCGGATCCTGTCGCCGTGGATTCACTTGGACCCCTGGACAGCGCCCGCGTCAACCTGGAGGTCCGCGCTGACAGTGTTCGCATCTCCGCCCGGTCCACAGCCGGACGCGAGTTCGGCGATCGCTGGCTGCATGTGAGCGAGGATTCAGTCACACGCGTCCAGCTTCCCTAGACCCCCTCTCCCGCGGTTTCCCTCGCCATGTGGGATCTCTGCAACAGTCACCGAGTTTCCCACTTAAGCCTGCTTTCGTAATCCGCTACGCAGCCGCGACTTAAAAAGACCCCACTTCATAGCATCGATCTTGCACTCTCCGGGGTAGGAATCACCTGGCCGCAAGGAGGAACAATGAAGCTGAGTAGGGAGATCGTCATCGCTACCCTGTCCGCGAGCCTTGCCGCCCTGGCAATCCTGGCGAGACATCCGGAGCCGCGAAAAGTCGAGCCGGCTTCCGTTACCCAGGCGGATGTTGAAAGCGAGCGCTGGTTCATCTGATAATCGGATGGCTGCACAGTAGTAGAGAGATTGCTGCATAGTATAGAGCGACACACGATATAACATCTCTGGCGGATCCACGCCGAGCTGCCCTCATACAGAACCCCCTCCTTCGTACCATACTCTCCCCTTCCCAGCATGCACCCACCTTGACAGGCTAACAAGCACCGAGCGACACTGTGTACTAAGTAGTCGTCCGAACGTGTTTACTACGGGGAAGATTCGTCATGCGCATGAAAGAGTTGGAAGAGAGGTCAGGAATCTCCCGGACGGCCATACACCACTATTTACGCGAGGGCCTGCTTCCGGAGCCCGAAAAGACGGCGGCCAACGCGGCGCTCTACGGAGAGGCGCACGTCGAGCGCCTGGCGCTGATTCGCAAACTGAGGTCCGGGCACCTCGGTCCGCACTCGCTGCCTACTATCAAAAGAATCCTGGCCCGAATCGACGCCGGCGCCACGCCTGTCGCGGCGATACTGCTGGAGCAGATGGTAGACGGTGATGTGGTTGAGCAGGGTCCGCTCAGCGCCCACGATCTGGCCCGTGTGACCGGTGTAGAGAGGAGCGCTATCCATGATTTCATCAACGCCGGCATACTGATCGACACAGGGCCGGGAAAGTCCTTCGACGCGGCCGATGTGGCCATGGTGCGGCAGTGCGCCGGCCTGTTCCACACTACACCGCTTGAATGCTCGGATCTGACGCCCGTCGTGGAGTTGATTGGCGAGATTGTCCGCTACGAGGAGAGTCTGGCCGGACTCGTCAGCACAGTCGACACGGCCGCCGGGGAACAGGGCCGTACAGCCCTGGAGCGAGCGCTGGGAGTTCTGCATGCGTACCTTTTCGCCAGGGCGCCCGGGCATGAACCTGAAACTTTGGCCTGATTCCAAGCGTCCTGTACGCAGTTCTAATTGGCTTGGTTGAGAGAGAGCTTCGGAGGCTGGTATGCGTAGCGGTCATAAAGCGCTGAGAGCGGTCAGATTGTCGGTATTGAG
>JBDLJJ010000032.1:0-23487 GCA_039714435.1 Gemmatimonadota bacterium
CGGCCAGAATCGCTACGTCACTGCGGCGCGCGTGCGCCAGCTCGTGTCGCAAGACCAGCCGCAGTCGATCCGCCGACCACGACATGGCGTCCGATGGTAGCAGAACGACAGGCCTCCAGATACCCCACAGCATAGGAATCTTGGCGGCAGGGCTGTGCATAATGCGGACGATCCGCCTCAGGCCCATCCGCCGCTGAAGTTGGTCGATCTCCGTGCGCAGGGCTGGATCCTCGATCTCGTCGGCCTCGCGCAGCCAGCTCCGTAGACGAACGGCGCCGGCTAAGTAGCGAAGCAGGAGCGCCGCCGCGACGAGCAGCCAGACCCAGAGGCCGACCACCGCCGCACTCATCCCGCTTGCCGGACTGCTGGACACGGCGCCCGCATCCGGACCCGCACCATCCGCCTCACCGCCACCCGCCGCCGCGCCAGCATCCGCCGTGATTTCCGCGTCCATCCGGTCATTGGCGCCCGGAAGCTCGTTCGATTCCGTTAAGGCTTCGGCTTCGCTCGCCGGCTTCGCGTTGGAGGCGGGCGGACTCACCGGCTCCGCAACTGGCTCAGCTGCCGGAACCGCTATCTCCGGCAGCACATTCCAGTCCCACGGAATGGCTGACGAAACGAAGGGCAGCGCCAGCACTCCCACCAGAGCGGCCGACCACACCAGGTGGCGGGCTGAGGCGGAAGAACGGCGCAGGGCGATCGTCGCCAGGCCAGCCACGAGAAGCAGCACGCTGGCCTTGAGGATCAGGGTGAGCACCATGAGACTTGAGGATTCCATTTGAATTGCTCCGAGAACGTCCGTCATGACTAACGCCCCTCCTCGCGAGCCTTGGCTACCTGCTCAGCCAGACCCTGGATCTGCGTTTCAGTGAGTTGATCTGACATACCGAGGAGGGCCGCCGCCGCCTGCTCGGGCGATCCTCCGAAGAAAGTCCCTACTAGTTCCGTCAGAGCAGCGCGGCGGGCCGTTTCGGGCGTCAGAGTCGGACGGTACAGGTACCTGCGACCGTCCACCTCATGCTCGACCTGTCCCTTCTCCACCAGGACACGGAGCGTGGCGCGCACCGACGAGTAACTCGGGGGATCCGGAATGAGGGCTAACACCTCGCCCACGGTGGCTGGCGCTTCCGAGTACAGGACATTCATGACCTGCCTCTCGCGCTTGCTGAGATTCTGTAGCGGTCCAGCGTTCATGCGAATCCCTCGTTCGGTTTCTCGTTCGTTAACTGCTAAATTTCCACCATATGCTGGAATTCTAGCAGATACGGGCCGACGAGTCAAGGGAGGGGGCAGCGATGAGAGTTGAGGGAGAGATTAGACGGTACACTTCGCCATTCGTCAGCGTGACCCGAATCGGGTAGGTACAAAAAAAAACCGCCCCCGACCGAAGTCAGGGACGGTTTTGTTGGCTCGCTTAGAGCGCCCGTTTATTCGGCCAAGCCGAGGCGGGTAACATTCTCCGCAGCCGGGCCCTTCTGGCCCTGGACCAGATCGAACTCGACACGCTCGCCCTCGGTGAGCGACTTGAAGCCGGCTCCCTCGATTGCGGTGTGATGAACGAAGCAGTCCTGAGACCCTTCCTCCAACGTGATGAAACCGAAGCCCTTGGCATCGTCGAACCACTTGACCTTACCGCTGGTACGCATTTACAACTCCTGAAAAAATATTACGGGCGGTCCAAGTAAGAACCACCTTGCTTTGTGCGCGAAATTCTGCCCGCGCAAAGGCAGTAGCGGTGAACTCGCCCTAAACGCAAAAAAAGAACCTTGCGCACTGCCCAGGTTCTTTCCGACGACCATCTCTGGTCATTCAGCTCCTAAAGCCTGTCACCGCGACCCGAAAGTAAACGAAACATACGATTCTGTCAACGCGGCCTGTCCCACACGGCGAACTGGCGGGTGCAGCTATTTGCCGGTTAATCTGTGGGGGCGGGTGACCCGCGCATGGCTTCAGAAAAGCCCTCGCGTCGCGCCCCTGCGAACCCGAGATTTCCGCTTCATTAACGCTTGCAGCGACGTACAGGAGGCTTCATGTCGAGTCTTGGCCAGCCATTCAACCTCAATGAATGGATCAACGAAAACCGGGATGTGCTGCGGCCGCCCGTCGGAAACAAGGTGATCTGGTCGGACAGCCACATGATGGTGATGATCATCGGGGGGCCTAACCACCGAAACGACTTTCACATCAATCCCACGGAGGAGTTCTTCCACCAGCTTCAGGGCAGCATGCTGCTGGAACTCATGGACGAGAACGGCGAGCGCTGTGACGTGCGGCTCCAGGAGGGAGACGTGTTCATGGTTCCGCCCTGGGTGCCCCACGGTCCGCGCCGCAAAGCCAACACGATCGGCCTGGTGGTCGAGTATTGGCGTCCGGAGGGTGAGAACGATCACTTCGTATGGTACTGCGACAACTGCAATCACCTGCTCAACGACACCCAGTTCTACCTCACCGCTCTCGACGTGGACATCAAGCCGGAGTTCGAGCGCTTCTACGCCAGCGAAGAGCTGCGCACCTGCGAGAAGTGCGGCACAGTGAAGGACGTGCCCCAGGCCCGCGACGACTTCTGATTCCCGTGCAGCGGAGTAGCGCGACCGGGCGCATAAGCGCATGAAAATCGACCTCCATACCCATATCCTACCCAAGACCTGGCCGGATCTGGCGGACCGGTACGGATACGAGGGATTCATCCGGCTGGAGCACGAGCCGGACGGCTGCGCCTGCATGATGATGGGGGACCACAAGTTCCGAACGATCGAGAGCAACTGCTGGGATCCGGCGCGGCGTATTGAAGACTGCGACCGGGACGGAGTGCAGATGCAGGTTCTGTCCACCGTCCCCGTCATGTTCAGCTACTGGGCCAAGCCGCGCGACACGCTGGACATATCGCGCATCCTCAACGACCACATAGCGGAGATCGCCGCTCAGTATCCGGCCCGCTTCTGCGGCCTGGGGACTCTGCCCATGCAGGCCCCCGAGCTGGCGGTCGAGGAGCTGCGGCGCTGCGTGGAGGAGCTGGGACTGCGAGGTGTGCAGGTGGGATCCCACGTAAACGGCGCCAACCTGGACGATCCGGATCTGTATCCCGTGTTCGAAGCCGCCGCCGACCTGGGCGCGGCCGTGTTCGTGCATCCCTGGGACATGCTGGGACGCCAGCGCATGGAGTCCTACTGGATGCGGTGGCTGGTCGGCATGCCGACCGAGACCACCATTGCCATCTGCTCGGTGATCTTCGGCGGCGTCCTGGAGCGCCTTCCCAATCTGCGCATCGGCTTTGCCCACGGGGGCGGCTCATTTCCGGGTACGATCGGCCGTATTCAGCATGGCTTTGACGTTCGGCCCGATCTGGTTGCGGTAAACAACGACGTCGCTCCCAGAGAATACCTCGGCCGCTTCTATCTGGACTCACTGGTGCATGACGCGGGTCAACTGCGCCAGCTTCTGACACTGGTCGGAGAGGAGAAGATCGCGCTCGGCTCGGACTATCCGTTTCCGCTCGGCGAGGCACACCCCGGAGCGCTCATCGACTCGATGGACGATCTGAGCGATTCCACCCGCCGCCGGCTGCTGGCCGGAACCGCGCTGGAGTTTCTCAGCCTCGATCTGACCCTCGACCTGGATGCCGACGGCGGCGACGACGAGACGCGGCTTGGCTGACTTCGAGACCGGCGAGGAATTCGAGGCCGGCGAGGCGTTCGCGCTCGCGCTCGACCACGAGGACTCCCTGCGCGGTTTCCGTGAGCGATTTCATATTCCGCCCGGGCCGGACGGAAAGCCGTCGGCCTATTTCTGCGGCAACTCTCTGGGGCTGCAGCCCCGGGCGGCGGCCGGAACCGTGGCCCAAGAGCTGGAAGACTGGGCCAACCTGGCGGTCGACGGCCACTTCGACGCCCGGCGGCCCTGGTACCCGTATCACGAGCAGTTCCGCGCGCCGCTGGGCCGTCTGGTGGGCGCGCTGCCGCACGAGGTAGTGGCCATGAACACCCTGACCGTCAATCTCCATCTAATGATGGTCTCTTTTTTCCGGCCGGCCGGGGCTCGAACCAAGATCCTCATCGAGTCTCCCGCCTTCCCGTCCGACCGCTACGCTGTCCAGACTCAGCTTCGGCACCACGGGATCGATCCGGCTGATGGGCTGCTCGAGCTTCGGCCGCGCGATGGAGAGCACACGATCCGCGATGAGGACATCGCGGAAACGCTGGAGCGGCACGGCGAAGAGATCGCCCTGGTTCTCCTCGGCGGGGTGAATTTCTTCACGGGCCAGGTATTCGACATGGAGCGCGTCACCGCGCTGGCCCGCTCGGCGGGCTGCCGGGTCGGGCTCGATCTGGCCCACGCGGCGGGCAACGTGCCGCTCAGGCTGCACGACTGGGACGTCGATTTCGCCGCCTGGTGCAGCTACAAGTACCTCAACGCCGGACCCGGCGCCGTCGCCGCGTGCTTCGTCCATGAGAGAAACGCCTCGGACACCAGCATCAACCGGTTCGGAGGCTGGTGGGGCAACGACCCGGCTACCCGCTTCCAGATGCTCCTCTTGCCTGAGTTCCTGCCCAAAGCGGACGCCGACGGCTGGCAGGTCAGCAATCCGCCTGTGCTGGCGCTGGCACCCCTGATCAGCTCGCTCGAGTTGTTCGACGAAGCTGGGATGGACGCGCTACGCGCCAAGTCGGTCCGGCTCACGGGCTACCTGGAGTGGCTGCTGCGACAGCTCCCGGAAGGACGGGCCGAGATCATCACTCCGGCGGATCCCGATCAGCGCGGCTGCCAGCTGTCGCTTCTGGTCGGAGGCGACGTGGACGCGGCGCAGGCCGAGCTGGCCGCGGCCGGAATCGTCAGCGACATCCGCCGGCCCAACGTGATCCGCGTGGCGCCCGTTCCACTGTACAACTCGTTTCACGACTGCTGGCGCCTTGCCGAGGCGCTGCGTGCGTGAAGACTGTGCCGGCGGCATGAGCCCGACGCTCGGCGCTTGAAGACGATCGTCGTTGGTGCGGGCCTCAGCGGCTCGCTGATGGCCATCTACCTGGCCCGCGCCGGCCACGAGGTACGCCTGTACGAGAAGCGGCCCGATCCCAGGGGGTCGTCCGCAGAGGGCGGCCGCTCGATTAACCTGGCGCTCTCGACGCGCGGAATCCACGCGCTCGAACAGGTTAGTGCGGCCAGGCCCGTGCTGGCGGAATCGGTCGCCATGCGCGGGCGGATGATGCACTCCCAGGCCGGAAAGCTGCGCTTCCAGCCCTACGACGCGCGCGAAGACAAAGCGATTCGCTCCGTCTCGCGTGCGGGCCTGAACCGGCACCTGATCGAGACCGCCGACGCCGAAACCGGCGTCGAGTGTGTGTTTGGACAGGCCTGTACCGGCGTGGACGCCGCGGCCGGACGTGTGAGCTTCCGCGGCGCGGACGGCCAGACTAGCAGCGCCGAGGCCGACCTGATTATCGGAGCCGACGGGGCCTTCTCCGCGGTCCGGGCCTCGTTTCAGCGCGCGGACCGGTTCGACTACGATCAGTCATACCTGACCCATGCCTACAAAGAGCTGTCCATCCCGCCCGCCGAGGGCGGCGGATTCCGCCTGGAGAAGAATGCGCTCCATATCTGGCCCCGCGGCGGGTTCATGATGATCGCGCTCCCCAACGCGGACGGATCCTACACCTGCACCCTGTTCGCCCCCTTCGAGGGTGATAACTCGTTCGCCTCGATCACGTCGGACGGTGATGTGCGCGAGTATTTCGAGGCCCACTTCCCGGACGCGACGCCGCACATGCCCACGCTGATCCGGGACTTTCGGGATAATCCGACCAGCTCCTTGATGACCGTGCGCTGTGGACCCTGGCACCGCGCCGCCCACGTGTGCCTGATCGGTGACGCGGCGCACGCTGTGGTCCCCTTCTACGGACAGGGCATGAACGCCTCGTTCGAGGACTGCTATCTGCTCAGCGAAGCGCTTCGCGAGCACGCGCCGGACGTCGCTGCCGCGCTGGCCGCTTTCTATTCGGGGCGGAAGGAGCACGCCGACGCGCTGGCCGACCTCGCGATCCAGAACTTTATCGAGATGAGGGACAGCGTAGCGTCTCCCATGTTCCTGGCCGGGAAGGGATTGGAACGCACTCTGCACCGAACCTTTCCCGGCTGGTTCGTACCCCTGTATTCCATGGTGACGTTCAGCCGGATTCCATACGCTGATGCGGTTCGGCGCTCCCACGTTCAAGTGCCTATTGCACGGGGGATTCTGATCGGCATCATACTTCTTCTCATTGCGATCACGTGGTCAGCATTTCGTTGAGAACAAAGGTGAGAACAAACCGGAGAGGCTCTCTGTGTCTTTGACGTATTCGAAGTACCTGAAACTGGACGAGCTGCTCGCGCTTCAGGCCGTACAGTCCGACCCGCCGCAGCACGACGAGACGCTGTTCATCGTCATCCACCAGGTTTACGAGCTGTGGTTCAAGCAGCTCCTGCATGAGATCGACAAGGCCGGACGCGATCTGGCCGGCAACCATCTGTTCGGGGCCATCGCCACGTTCAAGCGCATGCGGATGATCATGAAGACGATGGTCGCGCAGCTGGATATCCTGGAGACGATGTCCCCCATGTCGTTTCTGGCCTTCCGGGACCGATTGGAAGCGGCGTCCGGTTTCCAGTCGCCGCAGTTCCGGGCCTTCGAGTTCGTCCTGGGACGGAAAAGGGCCGAGATGATCGATGTGCATGCCGGTAATGAGGCGGCGGTGGGCATGCTCGAGCGGAAGCTCATCGAGCCTTCTCTCGTGGATCATTTCTACCAATTCGTCAAACACCAGGGGATCGAACTTCCGGCCGACGTACTTGATCAGAAAGTAGATGAAGCGACGATTCCCAGTTCGGCGCTCCAGAGCCACATTCTGGATCTGTACCGATCGAGACCGGAGATCGCGATCCTTCTCGAGCTGATGACGGATTTCGACGAGGGCCTCCAGGAATGGCGCTACAGGCATGTGAAGATGGTGGAGCGCACGATCGGAGATAAGCCGGGAACGGGCGGCTCTCCAGGCGTCGAGTTCCTTCGCAAATCGCTCTTCCAGCCGATCTTCCCGGACCTGTGGGCGATCCGCAATCACCTATGAGCGAATGCTCGCCGCCTCGGATGACTCGCAGATGATTTGCAGATGATCTACGACATTTCGCCCCCGCTCTCTCCGGATATTGCTGTCTTCCCGGGCGATACAGCCTTAAGCCGAGAAGTGCTGCTGGACATCGGCGCCGGGGATAACATTACGCTGTCCACGCTCCGCTCCACCGTTCACCTCGGTTCGCACGCCGACGCTCCCAGCCACTACGCCGCGGGCGGCCAGTCCATCGACCGTCGGCCTCTGGATCTCTTCCTGGGGCCGTGTCAGGTAGTGCGGCCGGATGTGGCGGCCGGTGAGCTGGTGTCGATCGCGGCAGTCGAGGCTGCGCTTGACGAATCCGCTGGCGACGCGAGCGGCATAACTCAGGCTCGGGTGCTGATCGCCACCGGTACCGCTCCGGATCCGAGTGTATTCCCGAGCGCCTTCGCGGGTCTGGAGCCGGAACTGGTGGACTGGCTCGCCGCTCAGGGCGTGGTCCTGGTCGGCGTCGATACGCCCAGCGTCGACCCTGGTGATTCAAAGGACCTTGCCGCCCACGCGGCCGTGGCCCGGCATGACATGAATATCCTGGAAGGTCTGGTCCTGGATCAGGTGCCCGCGGGCGAATACGAACTCATTGCACTTCCCTTACGCCTGGTCGGCTTCGACGGGAGTCCGGTTCGAGCCGTGCTGCGAACGCTCTAGCCCTCGCTCTAGTTTTGGCCCTAGCGCAGAGCTGCTGCGCACCGGAGCGACAGCGCTATTACCCGCCCTCTCGAACCCTATTTCGGATATTTGGACCCTTTTTCCGCAACCTTATTTCCAACCGCAACTTACAAGCCCCGAACTGACTAGTATAGCCTATACTAGTGGGTCAATAGGGATTTAAAGCGTTGAGATTGCATAACTTTGCGGATTTGAGGGTAAAATAAGTAACATAGGGACCGCACGATGGGTGTTCATAGCCAGGTCGGGCCGAATTTCAGGCACGTCTCACGCGCCGCGAACCGGGGACTCAGCGAGTCGGCGAGTGGGCGAGTACCGACGCCTGCGCCAGCGCGAGCTAGCCTACGCCGGAACCCGACGCTCGTCGTCGGCCAGGCGGTCAGCCGTTCGGATAGCTTCGGCCGCCTCCGCAGCCGCTTCCGCCAGAGGCCCGGACGCTTCCAGGCAGGCGGCTTCGCAGCCCGCCGTAGCCGTGGTGACGTCCGCAGATTCCTTAGCCTTACTCACCAGGATTACGGAGCCGAGGATGAGGGCCGCGGCAATCATGGTGCGCGGGCCCAAAGGCTCGCCGGCCAGCAACCAGCCGAGAAACACGGCGATGATCGGGTTCACATAGGCGTAGGTAGCGACCTTGGCCGGGTGCGCGTTGCGCAGAAGCCAGGAGTATGCGCTGAATCCGATCAAGGAGCCGAATATCGCAAGGTAGAAGAAGGCGGCGGCTGACTTGGCGCTGACGGCGGCCAGGTCGAAGCCAGCCCATTCGCCCGCCACGGTTCCCGCCAGCAACAGAAAGATCGATCCCGTGAACATCTGCATGGCGGCGTTCTGGGTCGGATTCTCTACCAGATCCGCGCCTCTGGCGTAGAGCGAACCGGTGGCCCAGCTGAGCGCCGCCAGGACGAGCACGATCATCGAGATGAGGTGAGGCGCCTCGCCGCCGAGGGCGCTCGTCGGTGCGCTGAGGATCGCGGCTCCCACGAAGCCGAGGCCGATGCCCAGTGCGGTACGCAGGCTGGGCTTATGCCCGCCACGCCAGAATGAGAACAGGAGCACGATCCACAGCGGTTCGGTGGCGATGAGAAGCGCCGCCAGCCCCGATGGCACCCTCTGCTCCGCCCACACCACACTTCCGTTTCCGCCCAGGAACAAGAGGGCGCCGACCAGGGCTGCGTTGGCCCAGTTGCGGCGAGTGGGACGGGGCGCGCCGCGCAGGCGCGAGTAGATGTAGAGTCCGCCGCCGGCGAGGAGGAATCGCGCCCCGGACATCGAGTATCCTGGCAGCGTCTCGATGGCGAACCGAATGGCTAGATAGGTAGACCCCCAGATCAGGTATACGGCGGCAAAGGCGATGAGCAGCTGAGCCTGGTATCGGCTCCGGTTGCGGGTCAGCCGCTCCATCATCATGCGCTTGCTCCCGTACCGGCAGGTTCAGACGCCGACTCGTCCACTGGCTTCGGCTCGGCCACCGGCTCCGGGTCGGCAGCGGCGTTGGCAACGGAATTGGCAACGGCGTCGATATCGCCGTCTCGAATGATGAGCTTTGACGTCTCCTTTATCGTCTCCAGAACGATCGTGGTCCGGGTGCCGACAACGCTGGGAATGCTGCCGAAATCCTCACGAAGCAGTCTGCCCAGGGCTTCTGTGCTATCGGTCCTGACTTTGGTCAAGTAGCAGTCCTCGCCCGCTACGTGATGCACCTCCAGAACGCCGGGGATCTGCGCCAGACAGTCGCCCGTGGACATCTGACCCGGCTTTTCCTCGGAGCGCACGAACACGAAGGCGAGCGTGCTCCACTCGAGGCACTCGGGGCAGAGCTTGGCTTCGTACCCCTTGATCAGGCCGCGGTCCTCCAGCTTCCGGACCCGCTCCAGGGTTGCCGAAGCAGCAAGACCCACCTGACGGGCAATCTCGGCGTTGGATGTCCGAGCCTCAGACTGCAGAATATTCAGTATTTGTCTATCAATTACATCGATCATTTGGCAACTCCTTTATTATCCCGAATAATATACATTAAAATGCGCGCGGGAGGCAAGAGTCTACGTCCGGCCGCGAGGCGAGAGGCGTAGAGGTCTCAGGAACCGGCTGAGACTAGCTCAGCGATCGGCTGAGAAGGGCCTCAGAGCCGCCTTCTACTATCGCTCGCGTAGGGCAGGAAAAGTGCTCGGAAAGCCGAATGAGCGGCCGACCGGGCGACCGATTCAACGTAGGAGGATATGATGCGAGCATCACGCGTAGCGGCGGTATTGGCGGCCGGTCTAGCCGTCGCAGCTTGTTCGGGCGAGCCTACCAGCCCGGCGGCGGACTCTCAGGCGACGGCGGCGGGATTACAGGTGGGACCCCTGGCGGCAGTTGGCTCGACGGCGACACCACTTTCGTTCGTCGCGACCTTCAATGGCGTATGCGCAATCCCAGGTTTCGACGAAAGCTTCCAGGTCAATGGCGCGTCGGGTCGTGCGAAGGCCAGGTTCGCCATCGGCTTTGACCTCAGCGGCGACCTGATCGGGAGCAGCTGCCTCTTCATCGACGCTAACCTCACGAGTGCGTCTGGCCCGCAGGACTTCTTTACGACGAGCACTTTTGACGTGGTGGAGGCCTGCGTTCCATCCCGCGGTATCTGCGGCGAGTGGCAAGATCGCTTGCCAGGGAAGATCAACGTAGACCCGAGTATCGGAGTTGAGAGCGTGAGCCACGGGGTCATGCTTGGAGTCTCAGGCGACGCTGAGGGCACCAGGATCCTGGTGGAGAGCTTCGTTGAGTGTTCCCCGGCTGGAACTGGTTGCGGCGAAGGCGTGCTGCTCGAGCCCGGAGTCTAAATCAAACCGAATCCGACTGTCCCGGCCGTGGAGGTTGCACGGCCGGGCACGCCGGCGTAGTGGGCTCGAAACGCTGGCTGGCCTTCCGGCGCGCAGCGCTTCTAATCCAGATTCATCCGTCGCAGAAAGTCATCGTAGCGCGGATCCGCGCGGAATGGTCCCATCTCGGGCCTCGACTTGATCTCGGCCAGGTTCGGATCGCCGGCTTCGAATGCCGTTTCGAGCCACTGCCAGGCCATTTCCATGTCGCCCAAGGCGGCATAGACGTTCGCCACGCGGAGAGGCCGAAATCCGTCGACGCTCATGTCCGCCGCCAGCAGACGCCGCGCTTCCGCGTCCCAGCCCAGTTGAGCCAGGCGCATGGCGTCGCTCATTTCGCCGCGGACCTGAAGCCGGACCGTGGGCGGCGTCCAGGCGGCCAGCAGCGACTGGGCGGCTGAGTCACGCGCCGCTGCGGGCGCCGGAGAGGCCAGGAACCGCTCTGTAAACGCTATCGTCTGCCCGATAGCCACGGCGGCGCCGTGACCCGGCTGAACGCTGTCCACAACGAAGCGGCAGCGCTCGGCGCCCTGCGAGTAGCGGTGTGCCAGATACAGAATCCAGCATTCTGTGCTCACGATAAGCGGATTGTAGGGCTCCAATGCGGAGCCAGCGCGCGCCAGGTTCACGGCGCTGTCCGCGTGCCCCGTCGCGATCTGAACAAAGGAGGCCATCACCAGAGACTCCGGGTCTTTGGGGCTTATCTCGATGGCCTCTCGGAGGGATAGATTTGCGGCGGTCCAATCCCACTCAAAGACGTAGTAATACCAACCCAGATGACGCCACACGTCCGCCAGCTCCGGGGCGATCCCCTGCGCTTGCCGTAGAAGCTCGCGTACCTGAGGACCTGCCTCGGCCGGAGGAATGAGCCACGCGACTCGGCTCAACGCGCTGATCGTGCCAGCCAGCGCCACGTAGGCGGGTGCGAACGAGCTGTCCCGCTCGATCGCCCGCTCGAACAACCGCTTGGCCACGAGGGTCGTATCCATGTTATAGAACTGATTCATGAGATAGAGCCCGCGCGCGTACAGGCTGTCGGCAACCGTGTCCTCAGTGTAGCGCCGCACGGGGATCTTCTCCGGTTCGATCCCCACATACGTCGCCAGGCTATCCACTACGGCGCGGGCGATGTCGAACTCGAAGTCGGCGATATCCTGCGAATTACCTTTGAAGGTCCGCTGCCACACGGGCGTGTTGTCTCGCACCCGCGTCAACCAGACTGAGAGCTCCAGTTGCCCTTCGCGGACGATTAAATCTCCGGTGAGGATGTACTGTACGCTGAGCTCACGGCCAATCTCGGCCAGGGGTGGCAGTGGGACCCGAAACCTCTGAACCGCCGGCCAACTGGGAGAGAACACACCGGTACGCTGTACGACTTCGGACAACGTGACAGAAATCATGTCGGCCAGGTAGGCGTTTGCCGAATCGGCACCCACGTAACCGAACGGGAGTATGCCCACCCCGGGGAGATCAGCCCCCAGAAGTGCCTTTCGCCCCGTCTGCCTGACGCCCGGAATCGATACCAGCAGGCCTCCGATAACGGCTATGGCGAGCACCGCAGCGCCCGCCTGACGTAGGGGCCTGGCCGAGTCGCCGCCGGAACGGCTCGTAAACAGGGCCGCGACCAGGACGGCGGGCAACCCGACCAGGAGAAGGAGAAGTACAGCCCGGAAGATCCAGCCCGGAAGATCCAGGTTGTCCGAGAGCACATCGATGACCTGAAGGACAAGCCATGCCCCGGCCAGATAGATCGCCAGGACCTGGCCGAGTGTGGACCACGGGACCGCTACCTTGAGCCTCCTCACCGGGTCAGAACCCAATCTCGAGCCCTAGGCGGACCGTAAACGGCGGCTGGAACACGATTGGCTCGCCGAAGGCAACGTTGGGAAATACCGGTCCGCCGGTGCCGAAGCTCTCCACTTCAGATCTGCGGCCGACCGTCTGCGGGTTGCCGATGTGAAGTAAGTCGGCAATCAGATTGGCATTCCAGCCCTGCTCCGAAGCCAACCCAATCGGATACTGCAGGCGCAGATTCCAGTCCCAGAGCGCGGAGTAGCGTCCTTCGCTGCCGCGCGGCGACAGGAAGCGAGCCGCGGTACCGAAAAAAGCCTGGTAGCGGCTGATGGGAGCGCCGGACTGAACGGAGAAGAACGTCCCCGCCGTGAGTCCGAAATCGAAGTCGTAGGATCCCCACATCTTCAGCCGATGCGGACTGTCGTTGGGCAGCAGACCCTCGTTATCGATCATCGATACTTCCTGCTCGAAGATCCCGTTGGCGTTGGGGAAAGAGAAGCCAGTGTCGGAATTGTACTGGCCCGGAAAGTTGCCGTAATTCCGTGACAGCACATAGGAAGCGGACAACCGGAGGCGCGGATCGTTCAGGTAGTCGGCCGTGAGTTCGAGGGCCCAGTAATCTCGCTGCGGGCTGTCGAGGTTCGAGAGGTCACCGCGGCCGGGGTTCCCCGGAAAACCAGGCCCCGAGGCGGGAACACCGAAGTTCACTACTTCGCGCAGAGTGCGGTGAATCCCGTGCGCTCCGAGACGAACGTTGTCACTGACAGCCCGCTCGTAGCCCAGCGTGATCTCGTCATAATGCGTCCCCTTGAGATCCCGCTCGGCTTCGATCTGGCAGCAAAAAGCGAAAAAGGTGGGATCGATCTGCTGGCCGCCCAGACGTGGGTCATCGTCGTAATAGGCGACCGAGTTTTCAGCCACGAGTCTGTCCACGTACCTGCCGGAGGCTATGCGCAGCGGCATTCTCTGATAGAAGCGGCCCACCGAACCGGTGAACTTCTGCCTTCCGGGTTCGCCGGGTGTCCACACGAAGCCCACTCGCGGCTGCCACTGGTCGGTGAACGACTGCCCGACCGAACCCTCGCTGTCGATCAGATACTGGCCATCCCAGCGCAGGCCGTAGTTGAGCCGGAATCTGTCGCTTACGGCCCAGGAGTCCTGTGCGAACACGGTGGGAACACGGCCATGCAGATTCGCCTGGCGGGAATCCACGATCACGAACCAGCGGCTGGGGCTCGTCGTATTCGGCCCTTCGTCCAGGATTACCCCTTCCCCGCTGGTAGAGGAAGCGTACGGACTCAGGCTGTAGTCCTCGTATTCGACGCCGAATTCGGGCGAGTGGCTGCCAAGCAGGAAGAAAGCGCTGAGCCGCGCGGAGAGCCGCTTTCCGTCATAGCTGAACTGCTCGCCGAAGCCGCCCGCGATGGCGCCCGGTGGCACTCCTGGCGCACAGTCGGTGCCGGCGATGCAGACGTATCGTGCCGCGTCGTCACCCGGGCGCGGACCGTCGAAGGCCGAATTCCACTGGCCACCGACACTGAAGTCGAGCACCACCGTGCTGCCCAGTCGGTGCGTAATATCGGAAGCGAGATTGAGCCCGCCGCGCTCGACCCTGTTCAGGAACACGGCCGGATCCAGCACGACGCTGAAGTCGCCCGAGAATGGTCCTCCGCCCACTCGGTCGTGTGTCGTCGGATCGCCGAAGGTAGTGAACACGACGTCCGTGTTGTCGCTCGGCCGCCAGTCGAACTTGGCCGCGAACAGATGCTCGGTCAGCTCATCCTCGAAGAATCCGATCCCCGGAATCTCCACACGATTCTCTACAAAGGAGGGATCATAGGCACCGAAGAACCACAGCTTGTCCTTCACCAGCGGCCCCCCGACAGAGATTCCCACGTCGTACGCGTCCGCTCCCTCCGCGACAAATGCGCCCACTCCGAGTTGGGCATCCGCAGTCAGGCCAGACCCGTTGAAGTAGCTGAAGGCCGAGAAGGACCATTTATCGCCTCCACTCTGCGTGATCGCGTTGAAGATCCCACCCGTGGCGCCGCCGTACTGGGCCTCGTATCCGTTCGTCTTGACCTGGAACTCGCGCACGAAGTTATACGGCAGCTTGGTTCCGAGAGAGCCGAAGAACGGATCCGTCGTGTTGAGACCATCCACGTAGGTGAGATTCTCGAGCCCTGTTGCCCCGGATATGTTCACCGGATCGCCGCGCAGGTTTTCGCTGGCCTGAGGGGTGAGAAGAGCCAGGTCGCGGTAGTCGCGCTGCGTGGGCAGCGCCAAGAAGGTCTCGTCCAGGACCGACGTAGCTATAGCGGAAGTGCTGATATCGATCGTGGGCTGGTTGCCCACTACCACGAGCGGCGCTACCTCGACCGCGGCAACCGCCAGAGTCACAGTGCCGCCAGCCACGGGCGTCACTTGTCCCAGCCGGACAGGAACGTCCTCAACCCGAACGCCTCTGTACCCGATTCGACTGAATTCGATGCTATAGACGCCGGTAGGCAGACCCGTAAGCCGAAAGTGGCCGCCAGGGGTCGTCACGGCGACTCTGTCCCCGATCATGGCCTGACTGGAAGCATGGATCGTCGCACCACCCATCGGTGCCCCATCGTCCGAGACTACTCGGCCAATCACCTCTCCCCGGGTCTCCTGCCCCAGCAGCGCGGCCGGGGCGAGAAGGACACCGATGACGGCTAGGACGCTGAGGCCAGCAAGCGGTTGCCTTGCGGTGAGCATCATGTCGTCGAACTCCTTGGCTGAGATATCGGCGGACCGGTTCCGCGCAGACTTTGGGGAGAGATTAAGCGGCCTGTATCTGTTCAGTCTCATTCGCGGAATGAGAGCGGAAAATCAGCCACGGTTGGCCAGATTATCAGCGAAGATTCGCCAGATTATTAGCGAAGCTTGAGGCGCCTCAGGACCTGCTTGTAGCGTGGATCCGCCCGGTAGGGCTCCATGACGGGACGGATGGCAATCTCCGGCACGTACGGATCGCGGGCTTCGATGGCCCGATCCAGCCACACGAAGGCGCTGTCGAGCTGGCCCGCCCAGGCGTAGGCGTTGGCGACGCGGAATGGACGGATCTTCGGATCGTTCTTATCAGAATCGATGAGTGCGATGGCGGCCGCCGTATCGCCCGCAATTGCCTTCCAGATAGCCTGGCTGTGCTCGAAATTGGGCAACGTGTCCAGGGGCGTAACCGGCATTGCCAGGGCTGTCTCGGCGCGTTCGTGGCCCGACGCCATGAACACCGAGGCAAGCCGTGGGGCCCCCGCTGCGACCAAAAAAGCCGGGTCGAGTTCATCCAGCACCCGCCTGCAAACTGCGTTCGCCTCTTCGAACCGGCTCACCAGGTACAGGTGCCAGCAGTTGGTGGTCACGATCAGTGGGTTAAGAGGGGCCATTTCGCTGGCTGCGCGGCTCACCTTGAGACCCTCATCGATGCTTCCGGTGGCGAGCAGCAGGAAGGCATACATGTTGTACGTCCCGGCCGAATTCGGATCGAGTTCGATGGCCTGGAGGAAATGGTCTGCGGCCTCGTCCCAGTCCCATTCGTACGTATACGCTACCCAGCCCAGCGCCGCATGAACCTCCGCACTACTGGGATCCAACTCCAGCGCCCTGCCGAGAAGTCCGCTGACTGTCTCCATTTGCTCCATGGGAGGTGGATCCCAAAAGACTCTGGATTGCTGGCCCAACGCGATCGCCAACCCGACATATGCCGGAACGAAGCTGGAATCGAGCTCTATGGCGGCCGCGTATAGCGCTGCTGCCTGCCGAAATCCCTGGTTGGAGTAGTTGGTCTCAGACAGGAAGCGGGCCCGCGTGTAGAGGCTGTCGGCGATCGGATCTGCCGTGAGCCGGGGAATCAGCTCTGTTTCGAGCCCCATGCGTGGCGCCAGGTTGTCCGCCGTCAGTTGAGCTACTTCAAGCATGAAATCCGACATGGGCCGCCCACCCTCGCGGGTCGTATGCGACCAAACAACGAGGTCAGTGCGCGGGTCCACGATGCGAAGCGCCAGCTCGCTGACCCCATCCGCTCCGACCAGGTCTCCCTGCACGAACCAGTCGGCGCCGGGCTCGCTGCGGTAAAAGGCCGGGATCGAGTCCTGGAATCCGCGGACCGTTCCGTACGGCGGCATGCGGAATCCGGCACGTGCTAAGGCGTCGATAAGCCTGGACGTCATGATCTCAGCCCTGGACGGGTCAGCCGTTCCCATGACCTGAATCGGGAGTACGGTGATCGCCGTGGGCTGAACTTCGCCGATCGCAGTGCTGGGCCCTGTGCCGACCAGGCTGCGCAGGCCCAGGAACAGCACGGCCGCGACGGCCAGAGTAAGCACGCTCGCCACTGGACGTGAGAGCCCGCGCGACCACCTCATCGGGACGGAGACCCGGTCCGCGGCATCGGATGCGGGGTCGGAAGACGCAATCGCACCGGCTTCGCGGGCCGGCCCGTCCATACTCTCCCGGATACGCTCGGCCAGTTCCTTCGTAGCCCCGGAGGGCTCTATCTCCAGCTCGGTGACCGCCGCCTGCCGGAAGCGCTCGTACGCCTTCAGCGCTCCGCTGCGGTCGCCCAGGCGGGCCAGCATCTCCATCAGACGCTGAGCGGACGCCTCCTGATAGGGAGCGAGGGCCGCTGCGCGGCGGCCCCAGTGTCCGGCCGCCGCGGCATTGCGCTGCTTCTCGTAGTCCTCCGCCAGATCCCAGGCAACTGACGAAGCCAGTCCTGCCAGCTCTGCGCGCTCGGCATCCAGCCAGCGCTCGAAGCCGACCGCCTCGGAAGTGAAAAAGGCGGGTAGCAGCTCGCCGCCGTACAGAGCCATCGCCTCCTCAGTGCGCCGTTCAGCGATCGCCCGCCGGAACTCGATCGCATCGCAGCGCACCTGATCAGGATCGATTCCGATCTCCTCTACGCCTCGGGACTCTATCACATCGGGCCCAAGAGCACGGCGCAGCACGTAAAGGACCTGACTCAGGGCGGCGCGTGAGCGCTTCTGACTGGACTCCGGCCAGAACATGGCCACGATTTCGTCGCGGCGGCGGAACCCGGATGGCCTGGACAGCAGGAGATAAAAAAGAACAGCGGTTGGCTTGGACTGAGTCAGGAGCCCGGACGGATCGAGACTGTCACTACCGGATTCGTCTCCGGTCGTCTTCAGATCGACCTGTCCGAGAATCCGGAACTCAATCAACCGCAGCCTCCTTAAGTCACAGTCTCAGCATGTGGGTGAGATCTCGCTGAGACGCCAGAAACTATAGTCCCGGACGAGGAAGTTGGCCACCAACCGGCCCACCGAACGTGATGGCGAACGGAGGATCAATGTGTCAGCGCAGGAAACGGATTTTGACGATGTGGGGCGGAAACTGACGGGCCTGCATATGAAGAAAAAGGTTCTCGTGCTGCTGATAGCGGCCTTGCTGCTTCTGGTGGGGTGAGTGCGCCCCAGCCCTGCAGAACTAACGCTGCAAGCGAGCGTTACACCTACGGCAGCCAGGGGCGGCCCGCAGCGGCCTTTCGGGCGCCCTCGGCCTCGAAGGCCTCGCGGCGCGCGATAAAATCGTCGAAGCGCGGATCAGTCCGGTAAGGGTCGAACTCCGGGGCCAGATGCAGACCCACGGCAGAAACACCGTCATTCGGACGCTCCACTATGTCGTCCAGCAGGCCGAAGCCGCGGTCGAGCTCTCCGATCCGTCCATAAGCAAGCGCCACCATAGTCGCCGCCGGACCCACCGACAGCTGATCTTCCATACCTCTCACGAGGCGCTCAGCAGCGAGCAATTCCTCGAGGGCCTGATCGCTTCTCCCCGCCAGTGCGTGCGCGTATCCACGAATAGTGGGAATCCAGGACGGAAACCCCGGTACTTCGCTGGCGCTCGGCAGCATCGAATCGGCGACAGCTGCGGATGCCGGGTCACCTAGCCTGGCCAGAGACTGGCTCTTCCACAGGAGACGAGCAGTCGCCCAGGCACCAGGGCCGCCGGTATCCATCTCATCGACGATCCGAACAGCGGCCGAATCCTGGCCGTCGGCCACCGCGAGAAAGTGGAGAATACTCCCCTCCTCCAGGTTGCTCGGATCCAGGCCCAGTTCGAGCGCCAGCCGCTGCGCCCGTTCCGTATTGCCGTCCAGAGCGAGCAGACTCCCAACCTTGGCCGCACGAGTACGGTGGTTACCCGGATCTACTGTCAGCCCGCGCTCGATCACCGCGTCCGCGTCCTCGTAGGCTCCCGCATAGGTGAGGTTCTCAGCCAGTGTTTCCAGGCGGAGGGCGTTACGCGGGTCGAGGGCCACGGCCCGCCTGAGCGCCTCTGTCGAGGCGTCCCAGTCCCCCTGGCGGCGGTGAATCAAACCTACGGCCCACGCTACTTCTGAGTCCGAAGGAGCAAGCTCCTGGGCGGCCTGGAAGGCCGACAGGGCCGCGCTGAAGTTCTGCTGCGCGTAATACTCATAGAAGCCGCGCGCCAGATTCGCCTCGACACTGCCGGGAGCCAGTTCCGCGGTACGCTCCACCGCGGCAAGAGCTGTCGCCTCGTCGCCATCCCCGCCGATGAAGATTACGCGGCTCTCCATATGCGCCAGTTTGGACCAAGCGGCCACGAAACCCGAATCCAAATCAATCGATCGGGTCAAGTGATCCCGAGCTTCCTGCGCGCCGGTCAGCGAGCCCACATAGGCTTCGATGGCACGGTAGTACCATGACTGCGCGGCAAGGTCCGAAGCAGGCTCCATGGCCTCCAGGGTTGCGACCTCGGCGGGCGTAAGCTGGGCCTCGAGCGCACCCACGACGCGCTGCCCGATCTCCGCCTGCACTTCGAACAGGTTCCCGGGAGTGAAGACGCGGTTGTACTCCTCCGACCACAGCGTCTGATCGGTCGCGGCGTCGACCAGCGTCACGCTGACGAGTGCGTTTTCGCCGGAGCTGAGCACAGAACCCTCCAGGATGTACTCGACACCCAGTTCGTCCGCGATATCGCGCAGGCTCTTATCGGTGTTCTCGTACTCGCGCACTGATGTTCGGGATGTGACTCGAAGCGCTGCGATCCGGGACAGCCGTGTGGTCAGATCACTCTGCACTCCGACCGCAATGAGCCGGTTGTCGTCATCTCCGTTCACGTTCTCGAACGGGAGCACGGCCAGCGCCTTGAAGCCCGAGGCCTGCGCCTCGCCGACGAGCAGGTTCGCGGCCCGCTCGCCACCGGCACCGCTGCCTCCGCCCCCCATCCACCAGCCGGTGCCGAACAGGAGGATCATGGCGATCAGGGCCAGGAGTCCGGCCGGCCAGCGCTTGGAACGAGGCTCGGCAACGATAGCCTGGATCTCTTCAACCCTGGCGGGAGCGGTGCGCTTGACTCCCTCGGGCGTGCTTTCGAAGGCCCAGGCCAGCACAACGGCGAGCGGGAAGCCGAGCAGGGCGAGCCCCAGCACGAGGCGGATGGTCCACTCCGGCAGCGACAGCATGGGAAACACGAGGTCGGCCGCCTGCAAGACCAGAAACGCGACCGCACCGTACACAGCCATTACCTTGAACACTCGCCGCCGCTTCATTTCGGCGAACAGGGACTGCATGGACGAGGGCTGTTTGGGCTCCTGGCTCATGCGCTCACCCTAATGCAGCCAAGAAGGGCCATAAGGCAGCAGCGGCAGGTCATCAGGGCAGCCACGGCCGGCCAGCCTCGGCCTTTCGGGCTCCCTCGGCTTCAAAAGCCTCTCGGCGGGCGATCAGATCGTCGAAGCGCGGGTCGCCGCGGTATGGATCGTAGGCGGGAGAGAGCCTTAGCTCCGCGCTGGAGATCTCGCGGCTCGGCACGTCAATCATCTGGGCCAGGAACTCGAGTCCTGCGTCCAACTCGCCCAGGATTCCATACGCGCCAACTATTCCATCGGTCGCTCTGACATCTCGGAAGTGGTCTTCCGGATCTAGAACCAGGCGGGAGGCTGCCTCGAGATCCCGAACCGACTCCGCGCGGCGGCCAGCCAGCGCATGGCCGTGGGCCCGATCGAGGGCCGCAAAAACCGGCTGCCGCGTCTTCTGCAAGTCATCATCCAGCATGGAATCCGCGACAAGGGCTGCCGAAGGGTCTCCGAGATAAAACAGCGCACGGCTTTTCTTGTACAAACGGGCTAGCTGAGCAAATTCGAAATCGCCGGTGTCGATAACATCCAGGATTTGGAGAACGCGTGCGTAGTCCCGGTTGAGCAAGGCTAGCCACACGAGCGCATTGCCCTCCTCCAGGCTACGTTCATCCAAAGCCAGTTCGCCCGCCAGGCGGTTAGCGCGCTCCGCGCTACCATCCATTTGCGCCAGGTTGATGACCTTATAGCCACGGGCCCGAGAGTCAGCTGGAGCGATGGCCAACATCTGTTCAATGATCAGGTCCCCGTCCTGAAAAGCGCCCATCTCGGCCAGGTTTTCCGCCAGAGTCTGCATTCGCAGGGGATTGCGAGGATCGAGGGCCGCGGCTCGCTTCATGGCAGCCGTCGACTCGTCCAAGTTACCCTGCCGGCGGTGAATCAGCCCCACTGCCCAGACCACCTCCGAATCCGACGGTGCCAGTTCTTCGGCTGACCTGAAGGCCACGAGCGCCGCTCCGAAATCCCGTCGGGCGTAGTACTCGTAGAACCCGCGGGCCAGCTGCGCCTCAACGCTACCGGGAGCTAATTCGGCTGTCCGCTCCATTGCGGTGCGGGCCTCCGCTTCGCCGCCCTCTCCGACGAATACGAGCCGGCTCTGATACTGCGCCAGCTTGGACCACGCGGCCGCGAAATCGGGGTCGAGTTCAACAGCTCGAGCCAGGTTGCCACGCGCCAGCCGGATGCTCTCGAGCGAACCGATGTAGGAGTCCAGGCCGCGGTAATACCACTGCATGGCCGCCGAGCTTGCGGCGGGCTCCATCGCGGCGAGCGTCGCCGCCTCATCGGGTGTGAGCTGGGCCTCCAGCTGGTCCGCCACCTCATGCGCAATCTCGGACTGGATCTTGAACAGGCTCTCTGGAGTCACATCCCGGTCGTAGTCCTTCGACCAGAGCTGATCGTCGGTACCGGCGTCCACGAGCCTGACCGTGACCCTCACCTGTCCGCCGGAACTGCGAACCGATCCCTCCATGATGTATTCCGCGCCCAGGTCCTCGGCGATCTCTTTGATACTCTTGTCCGTGTTCTCGTACTCACGCACCGATGTGCGGGAGGTCACACGGAGGGCGGCGATGCGCGAAAGTGCCGTTAGCAGATCCTCGTGCACGCCGACCGCGATGAGCCGGTTGTCGTCATCTCCGTTCACGTTCTCGAACGGGAGCACTGCCAGCGCCTTGAACCCGGAGGCCTGCGCCTCGCCCACGAGCAAGTTCGCAGCCCGCTCGCCACCGGCACCGCTGCCTCCGCCGCCCATCCACCAGCCCGTCCCGAACAGCAGGATCATGGCAATCAGGGCCAGAAGACCGGCTGGCCAGCGCTTGGAACGAGGTTCGGCAACGATAGCCTGGATCTCTTCGGGCGCCGCCGGCGCGGTGCGCTTGACACCCTCGGGCGTGCTCTCGAAGGCCCAGGCCATGACGATGGCGATCGGGAACCCGACCAGGGACAGCATGAGAACGAGCGTGACCGTCCACTCGGGAAGACCCACGCGCGGGAATGCGATGTCCGCGGCCTGCAGCACGAGAAAAGCGACCGCGCCGTACACCGCCATGACCCGAAACACACGCCGCCGCTTCATTTCGGCGAAAAAGGACTGCAGTGAGGATGGACGTTGGCTCATGGCGCGGAAGATCGGCCCGTAGGGGTGGAAAGGGCAAGCGGTAGGGGGAAAAGCTTGTTTTTGTATCATAAGCGGCTTATGTTATGGCCATGGATAAACCGGTAAAAGAGTATCTGGCCAGTATTGGGCGCAAAGGCGGGCGTAAGAGCCGGCGGTCGCTCGACCCGGAGACCGCCCGACAGATGGTGCGGGTGCGTGAGGCGCGCAAGGCATACCGACGATTCTACGGTCAGTGTTTCTGGTCCTACTCTCCGACGCTCGAAATAGGCGCGGACGATGTTGCGTGGGTGGCCGAGCAACTCATGAAGAACGGAAACCGCGAAGCGTGGCGGATCGGACGGTCCCTGTGCCCCTAACGACCTTCCAGCGGGAAATTCTGGCGCTTCTGGCGCAGACGCGAGCTCCAGATAGCTACCTTGCGGGCGGCGCGGCGCTTCATTTCTCTCCTAACTCGCTTCGTTACAGCCGCGATCTGGACTTCTTTCATGATTCCACCGAGCGAGTCGCGGAGGCGTTCGCGGAGGATTCTCGTCTGTTGAATGAGGCTGGGATGGCAGTGTCCGTTGAGATGAGCCAGCCGGGCTTCATACGCGCTACGGTAACTCGCGCCGATGAGGTCACACGCATCGACTGGGCGCACGACTCCGCCTGGCGCTTTCTGCCGGCAGTTCGGGATGACCTCGGTGGCTACTTGCTCCACGAGGTCGACCTGGGGATCAATAAGACTCTCGCTCTGGCAGGGCGGGACGAAGCGCGAGATTTCGTGGACATCATGTATGTTCACGAGCACATACTGCCGCTGGCGGGCCTGATCTGGGCCGCGGCGGGAAAAGACCCTGGCTTTTCCCCGCTCTCCCTGCTGGAACTGCTCAAACGGAGGGGACATATCCGGCCGGAAGAACTGGAGCGGCTCGATCTGGCAAGGACTGTCGACCTGGCGTCCACTAAGAAGCTTTGGCGCGAAATGCTAGAGGAAGCAGACGCGTTCGCCCGGTCGCGGCCACCCGACGAATCCGGCTGTCTGTACTATTCAACAGCCACGGAGGCTTTTGTCCTGCCAAGCCCCGATTCCGATCTCGCTGCTCAAGGCATCGTCGCTCACTGGGGAAGGCCCGGCGGTGTAATCCCGCGGGCGGTGCAGGAGTAGACTCCGGCGGCTGGAGTTCGACAATCGCACGGACGGGGAGCCGGCAAGTGCTGGGAGTAATGAACGACTTCGCGCATATGGCGCAGTATTATCTGATGCATGAAGGTCCGCTGGAGGCATCC
>JBDLJJ010000033.1:0-23440 GCA_039714435.1 Gemmatimonadota bacterium
GCGCAGTCCTGCTCGTTGCGATTCTCGTTGTCGGCTGCCAATCAGGTGCGGGTGATGCCGCCGCCCAGGCGATGGAGGGAGCGCGCGCGATGGAGTTTCCCAGGATTGGTTTGGGATTCGATGTGCCGGATGGATTCCTGGTGGGACGCTTCAGCGACGGAGATGGCATCGACACGCCCTTCAAGAACGCTGTCGTTCTCGTACAACCGGAGCAGCTCCTGGAGTTCGAATTGGAAGCGATCCCGGTGGGAGATATTCCAGCGGTCTGGGTAGACAGGCCCAGGCCCGGTCCCTCAATTATCAGGCGGTCATTCGAAGCTGACTCGACGTTCACGGTCGCCGCCGGCCAGGTATGGCGTTACCCGGGATACCCGGGCCCGTACGGGGATCAGGCCTTCTATTACATCGTCGAAGTAGGAGAGGGTGAGTTCGTAGAGGTCATGGGGCACCGGACACTGTTTCGGGCCGACGATATGGGCCCGAGCCACTACGACGAAGCGATTCTCGTGATAATCCACTCACTCCATGTCACCCGGTAGCAGCGGCTTCAAGCCGGACTACGTGGTGATCGCTGTGTGGGCGGCTGCCGTTCTTTCTCTGGCGGTTGCCGGCATGGCCCTTCTTAGAGAAGACGGGCCAGATGCAGTCGAGACAGCCCTCCCTGAGGATGCTCCCGTCCACACCGGAGTCGGAGTCCCGGACGGATTCACGGATCCGCGCGGACCGGAGCGCGGGCCTACGCCACTCGAATGGGAAGTGATCCGGATCTACAAGCCGATCGAGAACATGACCGCGGACCAGCCTCCGGTTGCTGACGTGGAGCGTACGCTGGAGCGCCTTCGCCAATACGCCGGCGAGAACCCGGACAACCCGTTCGTCCAGGAGATCTACCTCAAGGGCCTCCGTGTGGCTGCGTACTACGCGGATCCGGCCGATCCCGAGCGCATCCAGTCGCTTCACGGGCGCTTCGTGAGGCACGCGGCCCAGTGGGAAAAGTTCGAGCACGTAGTCGTCGAGACGATGTGGTACCGCCTCGATCGCATCCAGGCCAAGCTGGGATGCTCCCCCGAGCTGGCCGAGATGGAGCGGCTCTTCGCACTCGTGCCGGCCAGCGAAGAGGCCGCCAACGCATTTCAAACAGGGCTTCAGGTGGCGCTGAACAGCGGCTGCCTCCTGACCCCTGCCGAGTCAGACCTGTGGACCGACTGGCTGCGGAGACTGGAGTCAGCCGGTGTTCTCGAATAGGAGAATGTTGTCCGTCTTCTCGTCCACGCCCGTGATATCCAGGTCGCCGTCCCTATCTCGGTCATGAATGATCGCGCACGAACCGGATCCACTGGACGGAAGCCAGCGCGGATTGATCAGCGTTCCGTCTCCCGCATTCTCATAGATCGTGAACCGGTCACCGGCGTACTCCGAAGTCACCACGTCCAGGTCCCCGTCTCCGTCGATATCGCCCACGTCCACGGCGAGCGGATCTCCGCTGACCGGATAGGTAACAGGCGCAGCCAGGCCTCCCGCGCCGTCTCCGAACAGGACGGCGACGTTGTCGCCTGTGCGATTGGCTGATATCGCGTCTACGTGGCCGTCGCCATTGATGTCACCCGCCACCACCATCCACGGATTTCCACCTGCGTTCACTCTTGTCTCAAGCGCCAAACCGCCGTGGCCGTCACCCAGGAACAGAAGGACTTCGTCACTTCCGTACGCTCCCACGAGCAGATCCGGGATGCCGTCTTCGTTGGCGTCGGCCGTGGCGCAGGTTTTTTCGCCGGAGCCAGGAGACTCGATCGTTCCAGTTCGAACCAGTCGTCCCTGCCGGTCGTTGAGCAGAATCGAGACGCTGCCGGCTGTGCGCTCGTCGTTCCGTCTACCCATGTTCACGGTCGCCACGTCGGGCCACCCGTCGGCGTTCAGGTCCATGATGCAGACCCCTCGCACGTTCTGAGCGGCCGCCGTGTTGCCACTCATCCGAAAACCGCCCCTGCCGTCTCCGATAAACATGCTTACCAGATCGTTGCCCGCGTTACCCACCACAAAATCAGTGATTCCGTCTCGGTCGAAATCCGCTCCCTCGTTCGGGCTCGGCCAGTTCCCGCCGGGCATCTCGAGCACCTCGAACTCGGAGTAGTTGCCGTTGCCGTCGTTGATCATGACGCGCACGTCGGCCGACACCTCGTTGGGAATCGCCAGGTCGGGAAGGCCGTCCTCGTTGAAGTCGCCCGCGTATGCACCGTACGGCTGAACATGCTCCTCGCCCTCGGCCAGCACCGTGCGCGCCCCAAGGTTGGCCAGATCGAGGGATCCCTCTGCGGGCCGAATCCAGAAGCTCCAGGCGTAGCCCTGCGTGTCGGTGGATCCGCCCGCGGTCGGAACTTTGGCTCGCAGCGCTGCGGTCACGGACTCGCCCGCCTGGAAGGGCTCGCTGGGCACAAACCGGATCTCGGTTCCGCCGGCTTCCAGCGTGACCGTGCCTTCGACCACTCCGGACCAGCGGCCGAAGACCGAAAGAGCCTCAGATTCGAAATCAGACTGATTCAGCGGCTCGCGTAGCATGAGTCGCAGATCCGTATCTGGAAGGGACATGGCCGAGTTCGGCGCCGGAAACGCCTGTGTGACGATGTTCACCGCCGCGGCCGCGGGAGCCTCATGCTCGGCTGACGCTCCCGGCTCATTGATTGTGTTCAGCAACGAGTAGCTGAACGCGGCTACAGCAACCAACAGGGCGATGATCTTCATTCGGCTCCTCCAGGGTAGATCAAGTAGATTCGTCTGATGAACAACCAGACTTCGACAAGAGCTTAGTCGCCCGTACTTGCCGATTCGTGGAGAAGAGGAACAACAGCGTATGATAAGCAGAATCTGGAACGGATGGACGAGTCCGGAAAACGCGGACGAATACGAGCGCCTGCTCAAGGAGCAGATTTTCCCGGGCATCGAAACCAAGGCCGTGAAAGGCTACCGGGGAATTCAGCTCTTCCGGCGCCCCATCCAGTCGGGCGAGATCGAGTTCATGACTGTCATGTGGTTCGATTCCTGGGACGACGTGAAGGCGTTCGCTGGAGAGGATTTCGAGACCGCCTACGTACCGCAGAGCGCGAGGAAGGTGCTGGCCAGGTTTGACGCTCGCTCTCGTCATTTCGAGGTCCGAGCCAAGATCGATTACTGAGCCAGGCTGACCGATAACGGAGGAGCATGCCATGCGATCCATCTTTACTACCGCTGTTACCGCAGCTGTCCTAGCCAGCGCTGTCGTTTTGGCAATTCCGGGGGCGTCGGCCGCCCAGGAGGCGTCCGAGGACGAACAACGAGTAACTCATGTCCTGGACGAGCTGCACGACGCGGCCTCCAAAGCCGACTTCGAGCGCTATTTCGGTGTGTACGCAGAGAACGCGATCTTTCTCGGCACCGACGCCACCGAACGCTGGACCCGTTCTGAGTTCATGGAATACGCCAAGCCCCACTTCGACCGCGGGCGCGGCTGGACGTACTTGCCGATCGAGAGGCACGTGTATGTGTCCGAAGACGGCTCCACGGCGTGGTTCGACGAGCGGCTGGACAATGAGGGTCTGGGAGAGACACGGGGGAGTGGAGTTCTAATTCTCGAGGGCGTCGACTGGAAAGTTGCCCAGTACAACCTGACTATTCCGATTCCGAATGCGCTGGCGGGGAAGGTCGTACAACAGATCAGAGCCAATAACGAAGCCGATAACCAAGAATAGGAGCGGACCGAATGGGACTGGCACAAGCACTTCTACCTGAGTTCGATGCCGAGATGGCTAAGACGCGTGCGATACTGGAGCGACTACCGGAGGACAAATTCGACTGGCAGCCGCACGAGAAGTCGACCAACCTGGTGGGTCTCGCGACTCATATCACTAATCTTCCCAGTTGGGTTTCGATGGTCTTGGAGCGAGATGAGCTGGATATCAATCCGCCTGACGGTGATTCGCCGCACGTAGAGCCGATCGCGTCCGTCGCCGATGCTCTGGCCCGGTTCGACAAGAACGCGTCAGGAGGGCGCGAATCTCTGTCCAGCGCTGAGGATGAGGTGTTCTATCAGCCCTGGTCGTTACTGAACGGGGGCGAAAACATCTTTACGGCGCCAAAAGTCGGGGTGCTGCGCAGTTTCGTGATGAACCACCTTATCCACCATCGGGCTCAGTTGGGAGTCTACCTGAGGATGAACGACGTGCCGTTGCCCTCAGTGTACGGCCCGAGCGCGGACGAAGCTGGTTTCTAGGACTAACAACGAGGAGGCTCAGATGGCGACAGAGTGGATGGTTCGAGGAGTGGAATACGGGAACTGCAACTGCGCTTGGGGTTGTCCGTGCCAGTTCGGTTCGCCGACGACAAACGGTAATTGTGAAGCAGTTTTAAGCGGGATCATCGATGAAGGTTATCACGGTGACACTCGGTTGGACGGCCTCAAATGGGCCATGCTGGTCTACTGGCCCGGGGAGATCGCGGAGGGCAACGGCCGCCAGCAGGTAATTATCGCTGAGAGTGCCACGGACGCCCAGCGCGAGTCGCTACGCCGTATTCTGCATGGCGAGGATACCGAGCCGGGCGCGACGCACTTTTTTGTCTACAACAGCACGATGGCCGAAGTGCTGGACACGCTGTACCTGCCCATCGAGGTTTCGATCGATGTGGACGGTCGCTCGGGCCGGCTAAGTATTCCCGGCGTGGTCGAGTCCACGGGTACGCCGATCACCGATCCGATATCCGGAGCGCAGGCGCGATCGCAGATTCGGCTCCCGAACGGGTTCGAGTACACTGTGGCCGAGATGGGCAGCGGCACGACGAAATCACAGGGTGCCATCGCACTCGATCTTACCGATTCGTACGGGCAGTTCAACGTCCTGCACATGAATCAGGATGGCGTGATCCGCTAAGGACGGCCGGAGCCGGTAAGCGCCAGGCGAATGCGAGAGCGGTGGGTGGGAGCGGTGCGTTCGGACCGATTCGTGGTCCTGGTTTCCCTGGCGGCCGTCGCCGCCTTGGCCTGGATATACCTGGCTTGGCTGGCGGCGGATATGGCAGGTGGATCTTCTCCCATGGACATGGTCAGAATCCGTTCCTGGCCACCATCAGAATTCGTTTTCGTCTTCCTCATGTGGACCGTCATGATGGTCGGCATGATGATTCCGAGCGCCCTGCCGATGGTCCTGGTGTATGCCGGTATTGTGCGGAAGGCCAAACGGCAGGGCAGTGCGGTCGCGCCCACTTTCGTTTTCGTAGGCGGCTACCTGTTCGCCTGGACGCTTTTCAGCGCCGTAGCCACGATCGCCCAATGGAGCCTGGATCAGGCGGCTCTTCTGTCTCCCATGATGGTCGCGTCGAGTCCGGCCATCGGTGCCGCGCTGCTGGTCGTCGCGGGTGTGTACCAGTTGACGCCGTTCAAGGACGCCTGTCTGGCGCACTGCAGGTCGCCCGCACATTTCCTGGCCGAGAAGTGGAGGAAAGGACTGGGAGGTGCGTTCCGCCTGGGGATTCAACATGGGTTCTATTGTCTTGGATGCTGCTGGGCCCTGATGCTCCTGCTCTTCGTGGGGGGCGTTATGAATCTGCTATGGATAGCGGCGATCGCGTTCTTCGTACTGTTGGAGAAGACCATGCCGGGCGGGAGGAGAGCCTCGATCCTGTCCGGCGGGGCACTCATTGCGGCGGGCCTGCTGCTGTTGTGGCGGATCTAGCGCGAGCGGGTGCGAGTTTAGCGCTGCCCGCCGTCTAGCCGGCCGGCAGTAGCTTCGCGCGCAGGAGTTCGTGGATAGACTGCCGAAGATCGTGATCGTTCGGCACCTCCGGAACGAGCCGCGCCACCCAGCTCAGAACCTGCTTGTCAGACTCGCGGCGCAGGTGTTCAGGTCCAGGCAGTCGGCGCAGAGTTTCGACCAGCACCTCGGGAAGATTCTCGTCCACGTACTGCCAGTCACAGCCGAAATAGCGCGCCAGAAAGCCCTTGGCCTCCAGCGCCTGTGCGGCGCTGGCGATCAGGGCGTCAGTTTTCGTATGCCAGTAAGCTCGCTCGTCCATGTCAGCCACTAGATGCACACCCTATGCCTGTATGTTAGTCCTGTGATGGCTGGCAGTTACGGATTACGGGCGCTGTCCCCGTGGCACGGCGGCTACACTTCTGCGGGCGCTGGTCGTACGCTTACTCGATACGCTCCCAAAGGTACACAAACCCGTCACAGCACGGATCGATCAGGACGAGCCGGTCCTGCAGATCGAAACCAACTCCCTGCTCGGCAAACCCGAATAAAGTCTCTTCGTAAACGAGTTTGGGACCCACGAATTCATCCACGAGATCCTGAGCAGGAACGAATTCGTAGTCGCTAGTGATCTCCAGCACTCCGTCACGCAGAAGCTGGGCCGTGCCGGGCGCCGACAGCACCAACTGGCGTGTGAACCCCTCGCTTTCCGGGGTTATGACGACGCCCGCAATACCGCCCGTGGCGCTCACCCACTCCCAGCTTCCCAGAATCCTGGATTCGAGGTCCGGGCCTGTCGGTTCTTCTCCGCAGCCGGACGCCAGCAGCCCGATGGCTGCAGTCAGAAGTAGTCCCGGGGACGCTCGTCTCGTCAGTCGTATCATGCTGAGCGTATACACCGCAGCCGGGTTTTTGTGTTCCCTGTTGTGCTCCGGCCGCCGGGGACCGACTCTGTGAACGAATTAGGCACATGGAACAGCCCACATAACTGAGGAGACCCAACGATGACCGAAGCCACGGCGCGCCACATTCTGGTTGCTTCAGCCGACGAGTGTGAGACGCTAAAGACGCAGATAGAGGCCGGCTCCGATTTCGCGGACGTCGCGCGTGAGCACTCGCAGTGTCCGTCCAGCCGCGAAGGCGGCAACCTTGGCTCGTTCGCTCCCGGGATGATGGTGGCAGAGTTCGACCAGGTGGTTTTCAGCTCTGAGGTCGGCAAAGTACACGGCCCCGTAAAGACAGACTTCGGGTACCATCTGATCGAGATAACGAACCGAACGGACTGATTCGGGCATAGCGCGCGTCCGTTCCTCAAGGACGCACATAACATGAATTTAAGACTGATCTTAGGTGTCGCAGCGACGGTCCTCGTCCTGTACGCCGGGCTCATTTTCGCGCTTCAGCGCAGAATTCTCTATCCGGGTAGGGCGATACTGCTGCCTGAGCCGGATCCAGCCGACCTGACCGCCGGCCTGGAGCGTATCTGGCTATCAACAGGCGGTGGCCGGGTCGAGGCGTGGTTCATTCCCGCCTACGGCGGAGCCCCGGACATTCCCCCTGGGCCGCGGCCGGCCGCGATAATTCTGCACGGAAACGCGGAGTTCATCGACGGCTGGCCGCAGCTTCTGGACCCTCTTTCGTCAGCCGGTGTGAGCGTGCTGCTGGTCGAATACCCGGGCTTCGGCCGATCTGAGGGCAGTCCCACCCAGGTCTCACTCGTGGCCGCTGCGGAAGCGGGCTACGACTGGCTGCTGAGCCGAAGTGAAATCGACCCGCAGCGCGTTTTCTCACTGGGCCGCTCTCTGGGCAGCGGCGTGGCGGCGGCACTGAGCGAGTCACGTTCGCTGGCCGCGCTCATCCTGTGGTCGCCCTTCACGAGCGTCGGAGATGTGGCCTGGGCCAGCCTTCGCATACCCCCGTTCCTGGCCCGGGACAAGTTCGACTCCCGAAAGGCGCTTGCCGCCTATTCAGGCCCGGTTCTATTGCTCCATGGACAGAACGATCGGACGATCCCACCCAGCCACAGCGCGGCGCTTGCCAAGGTAGTCCCGCAGGCTCAGTTGATTCTCTGGGAGTGCGGCCACAACGACTGCCCTCCGTCTTGGACGCTCGCCTGGGACCAGATCCTGGGCTTTCTGAGAGCTGAAGGGTTTCTAAGGGCTGAAGGATCGATCGATTCATGAACAGATGCGGATGGGCCGGCGGATCAGCCGCCTACAAGGAGTACCACGACGTGGAGTGGGGCGTACCCTCACACGAGGACAGGCATCTGTTCGAAATGCTGATTCTGGAGGGTGCGCAGGCGGGCCTGAGCTGGACAACAATCCTGAAAAAGCGCCTGACCTACAGACAGGCCTACCAGGGTTTCGATCCCGAGCTTGTGGCCCGGTTTACGGCGGCTGACAAGGCCGGACTGCTGGCCAACCCGGGCATCGTACGAAACAGACTGAAGGTCGAGGCTTCGGTGACTAACGCCGGCGCGTTCCTCGACGTCCAGAGCCAATACGGCTCGTTCGCCGAGTATGTCTGGAGCTTCGTAGGAGGGCAGCCGATAACCAACACATGGGCTTCGCTGGCCGAGATTCCAGCCGAAACGGACGAGTCCCGCGCCTTGAGCAAGGCGCTGAAAAAGCGCGGCTTCAAGTTCGTCGGCCCTACTATCTGCTATGCGTTCATGCAGGCCGTCGGCATGGTCAACGACCACGAGGTAAGCTGTTTTCGGTACCCGCAGGTAGCAGCGCTCAGCGGCTGAAGCAGACGCTGTCCGGCGAAAGCAGGAGCTGTCCGCTCAGAGGCCGAAGCGCTCCGCCACGGCTTCCAGGTTCGGCTGGATAGGCTCCGGACGCTCGACCAGGCGGCTGGCCGCCGGGACGTCCTTGAGCCCTGTCCCGGTGATCAGGAGCACGATTCGCTCGTCGCGCTCCAGAAGGCCTTGCTCCACAGCCTGACGGAGGCCAGCCAGAGCGGCGGCGCCGGCGGGCTCCGCGAACACGCCCGCGTGACGAGCCAGGGAGGGAATAGCCTCCAGGATCTCACTGTCCGACACGGTGAGCGCCGCACCCTCCGATTCGCGAATACGCTTCAGGCATAGGATCGCGTTGCGGGGCGTCTGCACTACCAGGCTGTCGGCCACACTGGCCGCGTCGGGTACCGGCTCGACGGTCTCGGTCCCGGCTCGAAAGGCCGCCGCGATCCCGGCCGATCCGTCCGGCTGTACGGCGATCAGGCGAGGCATGCGCTCGAGGAGTCCGGCTCGGACCAGATCCTCGAATCCCTTGGCCACGCCGGCCAGAATCACCCCGTCGCCGGTCGGTACGAGGACGGCGTCGGGTGCTTGGGGCGACATGGCGGCGCCGATTTCGAGCGCGGCCGTCTTCTTGCCCTCGATAGTGAACGGGTTGAGGGCCGTGTTGCGGTTGTACCAGCCGAATGTGTCGCAGGCCGCGAGGCAGAGGTCGAAGGCGTCGTCGTAGCTCCCGTCCACTCGAACCACGTCCGCCCCGTAGCACAGCACCTGCACCAGCTTGGCTTCCGGAGCGGACGCCGGAACGAAGACGACCGCCCGGACGCTGGCTGCGGCTCCGACGGCGGCCAGCGCGGCGGCGGCGTTGCCGGTGGAGGCCGTGGCTACGGTGTCGAAGCCGTACTCCCTGGCCTTGGCCACGACCAGTAGGGAGGCGCGGTCCTTGGTGGACCCGCTCGGGTTCCGTGTGTCGTCCTTGATCCACAGCCGGGGCAGGTCCAGGGCTTCACGCAGCCCGGGGGCGGGCAGCAGCGGGGTGCCACCGACCTCCAGTGGCGCGATGGCGGAAGGATCAGAGAACGGCAGGAAAGCGGCCAGGAAGTCGGTGTGGGAAGGCGGGGCCTGGGGCCACTCCGGGGGCAGCGTGTCCAGCTCGATCTCGAGCACGCCGCGAATCGGTCCGCCCGGCGTCTGAAGCGCAGCGCACGCTTCGCAGACCAGGAGGGCCGGATTCTCGGCGTACTCCCGGCCGCACTCGCAGCAGCGAAGCCGGAAACCGCTCATCGGCGTGGGCCGAAGCCGAGAGGCGAACTGCTCACATCGCCAGCGCCATGAGGGCCTTCTGCACGTGCAGCCGGTTTTCGGCCTCGTCGTACACGGCCGAGTGAGGCCCGTCGATCACTTCGTCCGTGACCTCCCGGCCGCGGTCCGCCGGCAGCGGGTGCATGTACATAAGGTGGTCCTTGCCGAGCGCGATGTGCTCCGAGCCGCAGCGCCAGGTAGGATATTTCTCGATCAGACTGAGCCCCTCCGCCGTATCCCCGGTGTGAACGAGCGGCCCCCACGACTTTGGAACCACCACGTCGGCGTCCTCGAACGCCTCCTCGAAGGTGTGCGTGATCCGAAACTCGGCTCCGGCCGCTTCCGCGTTCGCCTTCGCCTGCTCCTCGATTTCCGGCATCAGACGAAACTCGGGCGGGTAGGCCAGGGTCACATCCAGGCCGAAGCGGGGCATCATCAGAATGAGGCTCTGCGGCACGGAAATCGGCCGCACATAGTTGGGCGCACTCGTCCACGCCACACCTATCTTCAGGCCTCGCGTGTCCCCGAACCGTTCCCGGATCGTCATGTAGTCGGCCAGGATCTGGCAGGGGTGGTACACGTCGTCCTGCATGCTGAGGACCGGGATTCCGGCGTGCTGCGCGACTTCCTGGAGATACGCGTTTCCCTCGCCGTGGGTGCAGTGCCGGATGGCGATACCCTCTCCGTACCTGGACAGGACGTTAGCTGTGTCCTTGGCGTTCTCCCCGTGGCTGATCTGCATGCGGTCCGGGGAAAGATAGATGCCGTGTCCGCCCAGTTGAGTGATCCCGGTTTCGAACGAGTTTCGTGTGCGGGTCGAGGCGTCGAAGAAGATCATGTACAGCGTCTTGTCGAGCAGCAGGGGCGTGCGCCGGCCCGCCTTCTTGGCCTGCTTGAGCTGCTCGGCCAGAACGAACAGTGTCTCGAGTTCGTCCCGGGTCCAGTCCTGCGTCGAGATGAAGTTTCGGCCTTTCAGATCGGGCGGGACCACGATTGAATCTGTCACGAACCGAGCTCCTCCTGGCGAGCGGCCAGATAGGCCGGAATCAGGCTGTACACGGCAGCCGCCCGCACGAGATCCTGCACGGATACCCACTCGCCGGTGGTGTGGGAGAGCTCCTCAAGGCCGGGCGCGAAGCCGACCGTCGGGATCCCGTGCCGACCCATGGTGGCCACGCCGTTGGTGGAAAAGGACCAGCGCGATATGGCCGGAGGCGAGCCTAGCGCCGCCTCCACAGCCTGCGCCACGCCCTGAACGAGCGCGTGCTCCTCGGGAAGCACCCAGCTCGGAAAGTACTTTTCCTGGCGGGCGGGCTCTCCGCGCCAGCTCACCTCGTCGTAATGCAGAAGCTCGACCTCAGCATCGCCGAGGTGGGGCAGCGAGCGCAGCTCGTCGAGAGCCGCTTCGGCCGACTCGCCGGCCGTGAGACGGCGGTCGATGTTGAGCCGCGCGCTGTCAGGTACGGCGTTCAGCGATACGGTGGTGCACTCGATGTTCGAGGCCACGACCGTGCCTTTGCCGAGGAAATTGTCCGAGGGAAGCCGTTCGTTCAGCGCCTCGATATCGGAAATGATCGGCGCCAGCTTGTAGAGTGCGTTCACCCCCTCCTCCGGATGGGCCGCGTGCGAGGACCGTCCTTTGGTCGTGATAGTGGCTTCTACGCGTCCGCGCTGGCCACGATATACGCCGAGATCGGTCGGCTCTCCGATGATCACTACGTCCGGACGTATCCCTTCCTGCTCGATCATGTGCAGAAGGCAGTAGCCATCGCAGTCCTCTTCCATGACCGATGCGGTGAGATACAGCGTCACGCTCTCCGGCAGGCGGCTGCGGGCCATTGCTGCTCCGTATGCCATACATGCGATAGCGGGCAGCTCGTCGACCGCTCCCCGGCCCCAGACCTTTCCCTCCTCCAGCTTTCCCTCGAACGGATCGTGCTCCCAGGCGTCCGGGTCCCCGACGCCGACGCAGTCGATGTGACCGTCCATGAGAATCGTGAACGGGCCATTTCCGATTCTGGCGACCACGTTGCCGAGCCGATCGAACCCGACCTCGTCGAATCCGAGCTTCTCGTACTCCTGCCGCACCCGCTCGCAGCGCTCTCCCTCTCGGCCGCTCTCGGCGGGGATGGCTATCATGTCGCGCAGGAAGCGGACAATGTCCACCTCGAAGCTTCCGGCCTGCTCCAGGGCCTCCGGCCCCTCGTTATCTGTCATACGTCACACCTGTCTCACCGTTAAAGGCCTCGATCGCCGCGTCCCACTCCGGGAGCAAAGCCGCTGTTTTGGTCCAGAACTGAGGATCCCACAGTGCGTCCAGTTCCTCCACCGTCTTTCCCTGCTGCTCCACCCAGGTGAAGTACTTGAGGTTGTGGATTGCCTTTCGGTCGGTGAAGCGCAGCTCTCGAAGGTGATCGGTGGTCGCCGCGAGCAGGTAACGCCCCAGGTCGATCGCCGCCCGGCGCTCTGTGTACTTTCCGCGCTCCTCGTTCAGCTCCTTCAGGCGGGATCCGTACATATCCACGGAATCGGTAAAGGAAGTGAAAATGATGTCGTGCTCGTCGAGCTCGTAGTAGCGCGCCGTCTTGATCGCCGCGAGTGTGTTGCAGATGCTCGAGATCCCGAGCAGCGGCAGCCGCTGGATCACGTCCTCCGGCACTCCGTACTCGGCCAGCACGGCCCGGCCCGCGGGCTCATTGAACAGGCGGAGGAGGCACATCGTGGCTTCGTCATCGATCGCCGTCACCAGATCCGTGTTGCGGGCGTTGTGGATCCACGGCACGTGCTTGTCGCCGATCCCCTCGATGCGGTGAGCGCCGAACCCGGCCATCAACAGGGTAGGGCACTGCAAGGCCTCGGCGGCTGTGATCCGGCACTCCGGAAAGTGGTGCTTTAGCAGGTCGCCCGCGGCCAGGGTACCCGCCGAGCCGGTGGCGCCGACCCAGGCTGCGCAGCGGCCGTCCTCACCCGAGATGCTGTGAAACACGTCCTCAGCCGCGGGCCCGGTCACACCGTAGTGCCACAGATAGTTTCCGAACTCGTCGAACTGGTTGAAGATGACGGCGTCGGGCTGTGTCTGACGGATTTCCCAGCAGGCGTCGAAGATCTCCTTGACGTTGCTCTCGCTGCCCGGCGTGCGGATGATCTCGGCCCCGATTCCTTCCAGCCAGGTGAAGCGCTCCTGGCTCATCTCCTCCGGCAGGATCGCCACGGCCTGGCATCCGAGCAGGGCGCTGTCGAACGCGCCCCCACGGCAGTAGTTGCCAGTGGACGGCCACACGGCGCGGTTCACGGCCGGGTCGAAAGCCCCGCTCACCAGGCGCGGGACCAGGCAGCCGAAAGCGGCTCCCACCTTGTGGGCGCCGGTCGGAAAATGCTTGCCGACGAGGCCCACTATCCGCGCTGGAACGCCAGTCAGCTCAGGGGGGAGCTCCAGATAATTGACGCCTCCGAAGGCTCCTGTATGAGGATCGTTGCGCCATGTGATCCGAAACAGGTTGAGCGGGTGGACCGCCTGCATGTCTACAGCGGACAGTTCGGCAACGAGAGATGGCGCCAGACCGGACGGGTCTCTCATCTGGGCGAAGGTGGGAATGAGAATCTTCCGCTCACGGCAGGCCTCGATCGCCCTCTGCCGGCTACCGGCGTCTTCGGTCGGCTTCAACTGTCGCTCCTATCCTTCTTCCGGGCCCAGATATGGCGTGTCCCACTCCAGGGCGTGAAAGCGTTTCCATAGCGGCGGAGCCAGTTCCCGCGCCCGCGTCGCCAACTCCCCGGGATCGAGGGTGGTATGGCGGAAGTCTTCCAGCAAGACCCGGCCCCGGGCCACGGTATGCCGCACCGGAGCTTCGCTGGAACCATAGACCAGGTGCCCGAACAGGTTTTCCTCCGAGATCGGCGTGGGCGGCTGGGAGTCCACCAGGATAAGGTCCGCCGGCGCCCCTTCCACCAGCTCGCCGAGCAGCGGCTCCGGAAAGAAGCGCCGCGCCACGGCGGCGTTGTTGGCCAGCAAGCCTGGCAGCGTCTCGAAACCCGCCGAAGGATCACAGGTCGCTCCCCGGTGCATCAGAAACGCGAAGCGCAGAGCCCGCAGCATAGAAGATGACATGCCGTCCGTGCCGAGCCCGATCGTGCAACCGAGGGCGGCTGTCCGCCGCACGTCCAGCCGGCCGACGCCGTTGTTGGCGTTGGACTCCGGGTTGTGGATCAGAATCGCACCCGCCTCCGAGGCACGTTCGTAGTCCGCCTCCTCCAGATGGATGGCGTGAGCCAGCAGAGCGCGCTCGTCCAGCAGGCCGAAGCGCTGCAGCCGATCGACCGGGCCCAGCCCGAAGGCATCGATGGACGCGCTGATGTCCACGGGATCTTCGGCCACGTGGATATGGCAGCCGGATCCGCTCGGCCGCTGCTCGGCCACCCGAGCCAGAGTCTCATCCCGCAGCGTGAAGCTGGCGTGAAGGCCGACCACGCCGCGCACACGAGGGTCATCCGCTCGATCGGCCAGGAAACGCAGGTTCTCATCTATTCCCGCCCTGGCCTCGCCGGAACCGTTTCGATCCGTGATCTCGTAGCACAGAAGGGCTGAGATTCCAGCCTGCCCGGCCGCTTCGGCGATCGAATCCAGGCTTCCTTCGATGTGGGAAGGAGAGGCGTGGTGGTCGAACACGGTGGTACAGCCGTGCCGCACGCATTCGGCTACCGAAAGGAGGGCTGAGATCCGCACCGTCTCGGCGTCGAGGGCGCGGTCCAGCCGCCACCAGAGGCGGTCCAGAACCTCCGGGAAGTTCTGCATCGACACCCCGGGATCCAGCCCTCTGGCCAGGGCCGAATAGAAGTGGTGGTGTACGTTGATCAAGCCGGGCAGGATGATGCCGCCACGTCCGTCCAGGTAACGCGCCTCGGGGAACCGGGCCCTGATGGCCGCTTCCTCTCCCGCGGCGGAGATGCGCTCCCCCGTCCAGGCTACGGCGCCCTGCCGCACGACCTGGCTCCGGGCGCCGCCCGTAACCAGCGTCCCGTTCCCCAGGATCCACGTATCGGCGCCGCTCACGCCCCGACCTTCGATTCCCGCCTCACGTACTGCCCCACGCCGGCCTCCCCGAACCATTCTTCGCCGTCGTCGTCCAGGCGGTAGACGGGCCGGCCCCGCACGAATGTCTGCCGCACCCGGCCGGTCAGATCGTATCCGTCCAAAGGCGTATACGGGTTCAGGTTGTGGAGGTCTTCCGCCCTCACCGTCCAGGTGTCCTCATCGGCGAGCGCCACGATGTCAGCGTCGAAGCCAGGCTCGAGCCTGCCCTTGCGCTGCTCGATCCCGAAGAAACGCGCCGGCGCGGACGCGGTGAGCTCCGTGAGCCGCTCGAGCGTGATCCGTCCTCCACGAACGCCCTCCGAGTACAGGTAGGGCAGAGAGAGCTCCACGCCCGGCACTCCACCGTAATCGGTCCAGATCGAGCCGGTCTGCTTCTCATCCGGCCACTGCCCCGCGGCATGGTCCGTCGCCACGTAGTCCAGCTCTCCCGACGCCAGTCCGGCCCACAGGCGATCCCTGTCAGCCTCTCCCTTCACCACGGGGGCTGTCTTGAGGAGCGACCCTTGCCTCTCGAGATCATCCGCGGTGAACTCCAGAAAGTGCGGACAGGTCTCGGCCGACATGGGCAGGCCTTCGCCACGCGCCGCGGTTACGATGTCCAGCGCGGCTCCTGTGGACAGGTGCACGATGTGCACACGGGCCCCTGTTCCCCGGCACAAGTCACGCATGGTCGTCACGGCCGATATCTCCGCGGCCGCAGGCCGCGACTCGGCATAGTCCAGCGGACCGTCCCGGCCCTCTGACCGGATGCGGCTGGTGAGCTCATGCACCATCTCCCGGTCTTCGGCGTGCACGCCGACTGGAACCTCAAGGCGAGCGATCTCGGTGAGAGCCTCGGAGAGCTGGGAGCGAGACAGGTCACGGAAGGTGTCCATGCCGGACAGCATGTAGACCTTGATCGAGGCTACGCCGGCTCTGACGATCTCCCCCAGATTGCTTCTCCAGTCCGGGTCGGCCATGGCGTTGGCGGAGACTCCACCCCACAGCATGAAATCCACGTGCGCCTTGGGCTCGATCACGGCGAGCTTGGTCCGCAGGTTTCGGCCCGACGTCACGGGCGGCAGGGAGGTGCACGGCATGTCGACGACGCAGGTGACGCCGCCGGCAGCAGCCGCACGCGTGCCGGTCTCGAAGTTCTCGCGCTGCGTGAAGCCAGGGTCGTCGAAATGCACGTGGCCGTCGATGACGCCTGGAAGGACGAGCAGGCCTCCGAGTTCGACGGTCTCTTCCTCCGCCTCGGCCGGCAGCGATTCCGGGGCCGTGATCTCCGCGATCTTGCCCTCGATGACGAGAATAGAGGCCGGGCGCGTTTCGTCCCCTCCCGCCGGCACTCGGAGGCCCGTGAAGCGCTTTCTCACGAGGGAAACGGGTTCACGGGGTTCGGGATCGCGGAGTGGAAGATCGACGTCCACACTGTCCTGGCTCGTGCGGCGCCGGCGGTATCCAGTCCGGAAGCGAATCCCTCGCCCGCCAGCTGTCCGTCCTCGTCGGCCGGCAGCTCGTATTCCCGCCCGCCCAGGCGAGCGTGCAGTCTATCTCCTGCCCGGCAGAAGCCGTCCAGCCCCGATTCGCGGAAGGCGGCCAGCGTCAGGAAGACGATCTCCTTCTCCACGAAAGGCGCGCCCGATTCGGGGCAATAGGTCTCGCAGTTCGAGCACTCGTTGCACGCCCCCTCGAACACCGCGAGCTGGTGCGACTCCCGGATCGTCAGGCCCTCTACCTCAATCAGGTCAGCCTCGTAGGAGAAAATCGCGTCGTTGGGGCAGGCATGGATGCAGAGGTCGCAGTTGATGCAGTCGTACAGCTTCAGCACGCTGTCGATCTGGCGCGGTGGTTTTGCGTTGGTCGAGGCGTGATAGCGAGGATCTTCGGCCAGGGAAGGAACGATGTCGCGTCCGTTCAGCCGGCCGGCGATACGGGTGGCGTGAAGAACGAGCGCATCGCCGTCCAGGCCAGCCGCCTGGCCGGCTTCACGAAGCGCGGCGGGTAATTGGTCGGGCGAGCTTTCGGCGATCTGGCCTAAGCCGTCGCCCTGGATCTCACCCCCGGCCACGGCGCCCGGAAACGTGACCAGAGCCTCTCGCACGGCGGCCGCCGCATGTCCGCGCGCGGCCAGAACGTAGGCTTCGCGCGAGGTGACGCCGGACTTCTGCATTTCCCGGGATAGCGCCTTCAGATAGCCTGGTAGGCGCCCGAAACCACCCTGTCTGAGAAGATCGGTGCAGGTCGTGACGGGAACCATTCCGCAGGCTACGGCCGCCGCGAAGTTCTTGACGTCGATTCCGGCCGAGAAGGAAACCGGGAACTCGAAACCGAGGTCCTCCCTGAAGCGCTGCATGAGGGTCATGGCGATCACGTGCAGAGGAGGGCCTGACACGTACATGTAGGGATCGGTCTGGGTGGGGAAGAACTCCGGCTCGTTCTCCACAACCAGCGTGTTGGTGAACTTCGCGCCCACGATGGAGCCTTGCCGCTCGGCCACTGTGCGCAGTCCGCGCAAGATCTCGATACCGTCAGCGTACCGCAGGTCGACCTCGAACGCCTCCCGCCTCATTCTCAGATGTGTGTAGCCGAGCTGATCGAAGATGATCTCACGCACCACGTCGAAACCGAGCAGCGTCGGGTTCAGCTTGACGATAGTGTGAACCCCGACGTCCTCGAGCAGATACCGGCAGATGGACTCGATCTGATCCGCCGGACAGCCGTGGAAGGTGGAGAGAGTGACCGTGTCCGAAATCGGCCCGGGAAGAGCCAGATCAGAGAACTCGGCCAGATCGCCGCTCAGCTCTCCGCGCAGAACGTCGTAGCTCCCGGCCGGATCCTTCAGCGCTTCGATGAAACCCGTCACTTTCTCGGTCTGAATACCCTCCAGGTCGTAGCCGACGCTGATGTCGAACACCGTGTCGAGCCCGTGGCCGGAGGGAAACTGTCCGAAGGCGTGCGTGCTCTTGAGGATCTCGATCAGATAGGCCGCTTTGACGTACTCCAGGAGCGATTCTTCGACGCGAAGTTCCTGAGACCACTCGACGTTGTAGCCGATGTTGGGGACGTGAATGCAGGGACGAGCGATCTGCAGCTCGTCGTTGACCTGGACGGTCTTGATTTCGATGATCCGGCTTCCGGCCAGCCAGGCCAGCACTATGTTCTGGGCCAGCTGCGTGTGCGGTCCGGCCGCCGGGCCCACCGGCGTGGATGCGCGGTGTCCGAAGTGAAGCGCCGAGAAGTCCATCTCGCCGTCCGGAATCCACCACTTGCGGACGGGGAGGTCGAATATGGAGCCGGCCGTCTCCACCTCGCGCCGCATCCGCCGGACGAGGTCGGGAAACGGGATTGGCCGGAGCTCCATCAGCCGGCCGTCCCGTTCTTGGCCCGTGACTTGGGGACTGAAGCCGCGGCGGCCGGAGCGTCGCTCATGGGCAGCTCGTAGCGGCGCTTCCCGTCGAAGGCGTAGAGAGCGCCGGCTACAGCCCCCGCCGTCGGCACCAGGCCGATCTCGCCCACGCCCTTGGAGCCGTAACCGCCCACCTCATCGGGGACCTCTATGAGGATTACGTCGATGGGCGGGGTGTCCTTCGCCTTGAGAATTCCCAGGTCCCGCAGGAGCAGCGAGTCCGGCCGGCCGTCCGTGCACGGGAGATCTTCCGAGAGAGCGTATCCCAGCCCCATGTGCACGGACCCTTCGATCTGATTCGCGCACAGCAAGGGGTTGATGGCCCGGCCCACATCATGGGCGGCGATAACACGCTCCAACTGGCCGTCTTCGTTCAGGATGACGACCTGAGTGGCGTAGCTGAAGGTCATGTGAGTGATCGGATTATCGGGCGCTTCGCCGGGCTTCGTCGTAAAGTCGCAGACGTACTCGCCGTGGTACTCTTGGCCGGCTAACTCGCCCAGCGCGGCGCGCTGAAGGTCGCCGGCCAGCTCGCGGGCGGCGATCTGGCCCGCCGCGGTCAGGAGGGCCGTGGCGCGGGAGGCGGTCGTCATCCCGCACAGCACTCGGGGGTCGCTGGTGGTTCGGGCCGTCATCAGCTCCGGGTCGAGGCCTGTTTCCTCAGCGACGACCTGACGGAGCACGGTATAGAGCCCCTGACCCATCTCCGTGTACCCGGTCAGGATCTCGATGCGCCCGCCCTCCAGAACGCGAAGCAACAGGCGGCCGCTGTCGTCCATCCCGTTGCCGATCCCGGTGTTCTTGATTCCGCAGCCGATGCCCGCGTAGCGGGCGTTCTTGTAGACGTCCCGCACCGCGGTGAGCGTCTGCCGGATTCCGCAGCTCTCGCTCATGAGCTGGCCGGTGGCGAACGGGTCTCCGGGTCCGAGGATGTTGAGTTCCCGGATATCGTAACCGTCTACCCCGACCCTCTCAGCCAGAAGATCCATAATGCCTTCGATGGCGAAGGACGCCTGGTTGGCGCCGAAGCCGCGCATGGCTCCACAGGGCGGATTGTTCGTGTAGACGGTCTTGGCTTCAATATCGACGTTGGGCACCAGATACGGGCCGCAGGAATGCCCGGCGGCGCGCTCCAGCACCTTCATGCCGACCGAGGCGTAGGCGCCCGTGTCGCCGACGATCCGGGCCCTAACCGCGGTGAGCCGTCCGTCCGAGTCGGCTCCGACCGTATAGGCGAGCGAGATCGGGTGCCTCTTGGGATGCATCCGAATCGACTGCTCCCGGGTGAGCACCGTCCGCACCGGCCGATCTGTCAGACGGGCCGCCAGGGCCGTCTGGGCCTGGACGGACAGATCTTCCTTGCCTCCGAAGGCGCCTCCGTTGGCGACCAACTCTACTTCCAGCTTCTCGGGTGAGAGGCCCAGTACCGAGGCGATCTGCGCCTGGTCTTCGTGCACGCCCTGGCCCTGGGTGTAGAGCTTCAGCCCGTCCCCTTCCCGGGGCTCCGCCAGACAGGCCTCCGGCTCGAGAAAGGCGTGCTCGATTCGCTGCGTGCCGAAGGTCTGCTCTATGACGTGCACGGAGCTGGCCAGGGCGGTGTCCACGTCACCGCGCGAGAAGGAGCATACTTCAAGCAGGTTGCCGCTGTCGTGGACCTCGGGGGCACCGTCCGTCAGAGCGGCGAACGCGTCCGCTACCGGCTCCAGAACCTCGTACTCGACCGCGGCCTCCAGCGCCTCAGCCGCCCGGCGCGCGTGAAACGGCGTATCGGCCAGAACGAGCGCCAGGACATCGCCCACGCACCGCGTAACCTCACCCTGGGCCACGAACACGGGCCAGTCCGGCCGGATCAGGCCCACGCGGCGCTGACCCGGAACGTCTTCCGCCCTGACCACCCTTTCCACGCCCGGCGAGGCCAGCGCAGCGGCTGTGTCTATCCGGAGCACGCGCGCCCGCGGATGATCGCTGAGCACCACAGCTCCGTGCAGCATGCCCGCGCGGACCATATCGGCCACGTATTGCTTCTCGCCCATCGCATAGTCCCCGCCCCGGAACCGTGCGCTACTGCTCCCCACGCCTGTGTCCGCGCCCGGCGACGTCCGCGTGAGGCCATACTCTTCTCCGAAGAAGGAGCGCCGTGTGGGGTTTCCGCTAGGCAGCTCACCTTCGTTCTGCCAGGCTTCGCCGGCCGACTGTATGGCATCGATGATCCGGTGGTACCCTGTGCAGCGGCAGAGATGGCCAGAGATGGCCCGGCCGACCGCGTCCCGCTCATTTGTGCCCTGGTGGTCGAGGAGGGAGCAAGTTCGGACCGCCAGTCCAGGTGTGCAGAAGCCGCATTGGAGTCCGCCTTCTTGAACGAAGGCAGCGGACACGAGCCGGCGTTTGTCTTCCGGGATGCCCTCGAGGGTGGTGACGGATCGCCCCTGTACGGACTCGGGCTTCCTCAGACATGAGAGAACGGCCCGGCCGTCGACAAGGACTGTGCAGCAGCCACAATAGCCCTGAGGCGCGCAGCCGTCCTTAGGCGATGTGAGGCCGCACACGTCGCGCAGCACTTCGAGGAAAGTCATGCCGCTCTCGTACTCGGCCAGCATCTCTCGTCCGTTTAACTCGAACCCCAACTGCGGCATGTCGTTACCCTTTCGGCGCCGGTCTCGATCTCCTGAAAATGCGTGTGCCGGCCCTGTCTGTCACCTCAGGCTGCGGAGGCGGAAGGCCGGGAACACGAGCGCCGCGGCCCGGTAGCAACGGTATGGCCAGAAACGCACTGCCGCCAATCCTGTTCAGTCTGCTTGTCGCCGGGTGCACCGGTAGCTCCGATCCGGTGGACCCACACCCAACTGACTTTCCGCTGGGCATTCGCGTGGAGAACGCGACCGGCCAGACATTCGAGGCCATCACGGTTCAGTTTTCCGAGCAAATAGAAAACTACGGAAAGCTCGAGGCGGGAGAGGCGTCGGAGTACAGGGCCATTGAAGAGGCCTACAGATACGCCGCCGTAGACATAGACCTTGGTTCCACGACGGCTCGCATCCAGCCGGTCGACTACGTTGGTGAGACGCTGCTTCAGCCGGGCCGTTACACCTACCGCTTCACGCTCAGCCCGGATGGTTTCAACGAACTCACCCGAGTGAATCTGCGTCTCGTCGTAGACTGAATTCTAGATTTCGGATGTTTGCACAATCGCGTTGTGGTCCCCACCAGTAAGGCCCAAGTTAGAAGCACCCCCTCGGTGAGGAAGCGATCATGTGCAGGAACATCAAGACTCTGTTCAACTTTGAGCCGGCCGCCAAGGCGCGGGCCCGAGCGGCCAAGAGGTTCGGAAGCACCGTCGGTAGCGCTGCCAGCCAAGAACACGCGTGACCAAGCGGATCGGGGTGCTCACCAGCGGGGGCGACTGTCCCGGCCTCAACGCCGCGATTCGGGCCCTCGGCAAGGCAGGCCAGGACGCGTTCGGCATGGAGCTGACCGGGTTCATGAACGGATTCCGCGGACTGGCTCTCGATGAATCGATCGACCTGGAAAGCTCGCGCCTGTCAGGCATTCTGACCTACGGCGGAACGATTCTCGGCACCAGCCGCGACAAACCTCACCGCATGCAAATTGACGGCGAGACGCGTGACATGACGGAGGCCTGTATCGCGACGGCCCAGCGCCACCGTCTTGACGCTGTCGTTTGTATCGGGGGAGGCGGAACGCAGAAAAACGCGCTTCGGCTCAAACAGGCCGGCCTGAACGTGATCACGCTTCCTAAGACGATCGACAACGACATCGCTATGACGGACACGTCCTTCGGCTTCGACACCGCTGTCGGAACAGCCACGGAGGCGGTCGACCGTCTGCATTCCACGGCTAGCAGCCACGACCGGGTGATCGTGGTCGAAATCATGGGGCACCGGGCCGGGTGGCTGGCGCTCACGGCCGGGACGGCCGGTGGGGCGGACGTCATTCTCATCCCGGAGATTCCGTACGATCTCGACATCATAGCAGACGCCATCAAGGAACGATCACGGCGCGGAAAGAGCTTCAGCATCGTCGCCGTGGCCGAGGGCGCCATGTCGCGCTCGCAGGCCCAATCCAAGGCAGGCATGAACGAGCCGAAGCAGCTAACCGGGCATGTCGGCCATACTATCGAACTGACCGGCGAGATCGAGGAGCGGACAGGCCTCGAATCGCGCCTCACCATTCTGGGCCATGTGCAGCGTGGCGGAACTCCCTCGGCGGCTGACCGGGTGCTGGCTACCTGGCTCGGAACCCATTGTGCTCAGATTATCGCCGACGGCAAATACGGAGTTCTCCTCGCGGTGCGGGGCAACGAGCTCGAGCTGGTTCCGCTGGAGAAGGTAGCCGGAAAGACGAAGCTGGTTCCACCCGAGCACCACCTGGTCACGAGCGCCAGGATGGTGGGAACCTGCTTCGGAGATTGAAGCGCCGCGTCCCATGAAGGCCTGGTTCATACGGCGGTACGGTGGCCCCGAGGTGCTGCGGCTAGGCGAACTCGCTGAGCCGGCCGTGGGGCCCCACGACGTACTCGTGGCTATCCGGGCCGCCAGCGTAAACCCCATCGACTGGAAGACGAGGCGCGGCTACACGAAACGAATCCTCAAATACGATTTTCCACTCGTGCTGGGGAATGACTTGTCCGGCGTCGTCGTGCGAAGGGGAGCGGCGGTGACCCGCTTCTCGGTCGGAGACGAGGTATGCGGACGGCCGGACAAGAGGCGAATCGGTTCGTTCGCCGAGAGAATCGCTGTTAACCAGGATGAGCTGGCTCTGAAGCCGGAGTGCTGTACCCATACGGAGGCAGCCGCGATTCCTCTTGTCGGACTCACCGCATGGCAGGCCCTGACCGAAGCCGCGCCTGTGCGGCCCGGGCACAAGGTCCTCATCCAGGCCGGCGCCGGCGGCGTTGGTACGTTCGCCATTCAGCTGGCAAAGCACCTGGGCGCCTACGTGGCGACCACGGCCAGCGCGCCCAAGCACGAGTTAGTGCGCTCTCTGGGAGCGGACCAACCGATCGATTACCGGTCAGAGGATTTCAGCCGAATCCTGAGCGGCTACGACGTGGTGCTGGACGCGATTGGCGGAAAGACTGTGCGCAAGGCGTTCTCGGTGCTGCGCCCCGGCGGCACCGTGGTCGGAATCGCCGGTCCCCCTGACGCCGAGTTCGCTCGTGAGTGGAATCTCGGCCC
>JBDLJJ010000034.1:0-23423 GCA_039714435.1 Gemmatimonadota bacterium
GCATCAGAAGGCCGGACTGCGGGACGCCGCGGCGAAGTTGTACCAGGAGACACTGGAGAATGACTTCGGCCTGTACATGGCCCACGTTCGTCTGGCTGAGATCCATGAGGCACATCAGAGCTGGACTCCAGCGATCACTGAGCGCCGGCTCGCCGTGGAGGCGAACCCGGAGGACTTCTCGCTGCGCCTGGATCTCGCAATTACGCAGGCTAAAGGCGGCAGGGTAGACGACGCCATGCTCGAATTCGAGCAGGCGGCGGTGATGCAGCCGCGAGATCCACGGCCACACTACTTCATGGGATTACTCCACCAAATGAAGAACGCGCAGGAGGAGGCCCGAGGGTCACTGACCGAGTTTCTTGCCCTGGCGCCTGCGCGCTTCGCGCCGCAGATCCGTGACGCACAGAATCGACTGGAGACTCTGCGCTAGGATGACTGTCTCGCGGCGTCTTTCACGGTACGCGATCGCGGTGGCGATCACTGCGACGATAGCGGGTAGCTCCACAGCCAGGGCGCAGAGAACAGCCTACGAGGAGCTGCAAACGTTTTCAGGGGTCTTGAATCACGTACGAATCAACTACGTGGATTCCGTGGGCTCCAGCCGAATGATCAGAGCGGCGATCGCTGGAATCCTCTCCGATCTGGATCCGCACAGCCACTTCCTTTCGCGCGAATCCAATGATGCTCTCCTGGGCTTACAACGAGGTGACCTCGGAAGCCCTGGGATTTTCCTCGAGGAAGTCGGTGGCGAACTGGTCGTGCGCACTCTTGTACGCGGCGGGCCCGCTGACCGCGGCGGCGTTTTTCCAGGGGACAGGGTCGTAGCGATTGACTCCGTGCCTGTCGCAGGGCTGGGTTCGCAGGAAGCCGAGGCTCACCTTGCTGGCAAGAAGGGGTCGAAAGTCCGTCTCCAGATCGAGCGCGGTCCCCGCTTCGGACTTCAGACAATCGACGTGACGCTCAAGCGCGAGGAGAGGTCTCCCAGGTCGACATCAGTGATGCGGCGGATTGGAACCGAGGCGGTCTACGTCCGTCTCGATCAGTTCGGAGATCGGGCGGCCAAAGAACTGAAGCGAGCACTCAAGGACGGGACGAAGAACGGACCGAATCGTGTGATTCTTGATCTCAGGGGGAATCCTGGCGGCCTGGTGAGAGAAGCGGTCAGCATGGCCGCGGAATTTCTTCCCAAGGGATCACCGGTTTTCTCGACCCGGGGGCGCAAACGCGATGTGGATGTCGACTACGTCAGTGACCGCAACGGCTCCTTCAGGAACATTCAGCTCGCGATCCTGATCGATGAGGGGAGCGCCAGTGCGGCTGAGGCTCTGGCAGGCGCGCTCCAGGATCTGGATCGCGCTGTGATCATTGGGCGCCGCAGCTTCGGGAAAGCTTTGATGCAGTCTCCGTTCCTGCTGCCGGGCGGCGATATCGTGTGGCTTACCATAGGCCGGGTGTACACGCCCGCCGGCCGTCTCATTCAGCGCTCCTACTCGGACGTGAACGCGGCACAGTATCGCGCCTTGGCCGGATCCGAGAACGCGCCGGATGACACGCTGCCGACGCTGTCGACGAAGAACGGACGCGCCGTTCGCGGCGGGGGCGGTATCGTTCCCGATATCGTCACTCCGCGCCCGCCGGATCCTCCGCTCTGGTGGAGTGAGGCCGTGGCCGATGGCCTCGTAGCGGAAGTCGCGGACAGCGTCAGCGCCTATCTGTCGGGTGGTGCGATGAGCGAGGAGGAGTGGGTCATCGCCACCGGCGCCTGGCGCGAGATGGTCGAGCCTCTGCTTGCCCGGGTCCGAGACGCGTTCGGGGCCGAAATTGCCACCACCGAGCCGGCGCTGTCCTGGCTCAGCCGCGAGCTCGGCCGCCGGGTCGCAGCCGCTCGCTGGGGCCTCGAGGCCCAGGACCATTTCGAGGTCGCGACGGACCCGGACATCAAGGCGGCAATCGAGTCCTCCAGCACCTGGCCGCAGATCTTACGGCCCCCGGCGGCTTCTCCCGCGGTTCCGGCGGAGTGAGCCGCCTGCCTGCGGTTGTCACTGGTTTGTCCCTCCTCGCCGCCTGCGCTCCCGGCCCCTCCTTCGAGTTGCCACCCGTTCGCATCCCCTCTATGCAGGAGTTCATGGGCGTTGCCTTTCCTCTCGAGGCAGGTCCGTACTCAGCCATGGACACTCAGAGATATCTGGACCCCAAATTCGGAGTCAGAATTGGGTATCTGGCGGTCGGGGGTGGAGACCGGGTCGATATCTACGTTTACCCCGCCACGTTCGCGCGCGGCCAGTCCGAGACGCCGCTGGATGTGGATTCCGGGTTGGAGGAGGAGTTCAAGAAGGCGCGTGCCGAGCTTCGCGACTGGGCCTTCGAACGACGTGGGGCAACGGGTGTGCGATCTGTCTCGGACACGACCATCCAGGTTGTGCTCGGAGCCGATACTCTTCACGGCTTGTGGGGTGATTTCGAAATCTCCCGCGACGACCAGAGCTACATGTCCTCCCTGGCTGTTTTCCTGAAAGACAGCTCTTTTGTGAAGGCCAGACATTCGGTCGGCGCAGACAGTTTCGAGACCTCATCCGAAACTATGATGGATCTGATGCGTGAGTTCCTGGGGTCCGTTCAGCCGTAAGGCCACCTACAAGCCAGCCCTCTGCCGCTGCGCTATCTTCTTCGAGTACCTGAAAAACAACGGAGGAAGTATGCGAGCCATATTGGGAGTAACCGTCGCCGCTGGAGCCCTGGCGCTGGCCGGGTGTGGTGGTGCGGACGCGGAAGCGGGGGCGGTGTGGGCCGGAACGATCGAGGACTCCGCCGGAGTCTCCATGGTAACCAGCAGTGCTGACGGGTTCTGGACAGACGAGACACGCTGGCAGATTGAGGATGTTCTGAGAATCGGTGAGGCCGAGGGCGATCCGGACTATCAGTTCGGGCTGATCTCCGGTATCGCTGAGCTGTCAGACGGCCGGATCATGGTGCTCGACCAACAGGCTCAGAACGTCCGAATTTTCAGTCCGGCCGGAGTCATCGAGCAGACGGCGGGCAAGGCCGGCAGCGGTCCTGGCGAATTCGGACAGGGCGCAGCGTGGCTCAACGTGACGCGCGGCGACACCGTGTTCGTGCTCGATCAAGGTAACCAGAGAGTGAGCCGCTTACTCGGGGATGGCTCTTTCGATGGGAGCTTTCCGATCGACTTCCAGACATCTGGTTTTCCGGTTCGGGTCGAGGCCCGGCCGTCAGGCAGTCTCATAGCCCAGTTTCGGGTCATTCAGTTTCCCGGCCAGGACCGTGAGTCCGGCGATGCGATCCTGGAGTTGGCAGGCGACGGAACTGTGCTGGACACGACTCGGACGATGGAATCGGGCGGGACCTTCAAGATGAAGGACGGCCGACCTGAGTTCCTGTTGTTCGCGGCCGAACCATCCTGGTCTCTCATGGGCGAAGATGAGCTCGTATTCGCCACCAACGATCGGTATCGGCTCGAGACGTACGGGCCGGATGGCGCTCTCCGCCGTGTGATCTCTCGCCCATCCGACGAAGTGCCGGTCACGGACGAGGACAGGAATGCGTTTATGGAGGGTATGGAGAAAGCGTGGGCCCGGTTCGGAATGCCCGACGCCCAGATTGAGCAACTCAAATCTCAGATGAACTTCGCCGACGTGTTTCCCGTGTTCAACCAGTTCAGAGCGGGGCCGTCCGGAAGTGTTTGGGTGCAGCGCCTCATGACGCCGACCGAGCTTGTGGCGCTGGAGGGTGAGATTAACCTCCAGGGCGGCGGAAATCTGGGCGGTCCGGACTGGGACGTGTTCGATTCGGAAGGCCGACTGATGGGACAGGTTATGATGCCGGATAAGTACCGCCTGGTGTCGTTCACTGGCGACAAGATTCTCGGCGTGTGGCGAGACGAGTTCGACGTCCAGTACGTGCGGATCCTGCGGGTAGTGCAGCCATCCTGACGATTCGGCAGATCCGGGCGGATGACAACCCGCGACTGGCCCAGATCATTCGCCAGGTCCTGACCGAGTTTGGCGCCGTCGGCGAGGGCTATTCCATTGTCGACCCGGAGGTGGACGACATGTGTGGTTCGTACTCCGATGGCCGGGCGGCGTACTTCGTCGCCGAGCATGATGGCGTCGTGGTTGGCGGGGCAGGGGTAGCGCACCTGTCGGGCGCTGAGGACGATGTGTGTGAGCTGCGGAAGATGTACGTGCTACAGGAGGGCCGCGGGCTCGGCCTGGGACGCAGGCTTCTGGACACGTGCCTGACCGCGGCACGGGAACTGGGATTCGCGACGTGCTACCTGGAGACACTCGAGCACATGACCACGGCCCGCAGGCTGTACGACGCGTACGGGTTCCAGCCTCTCGCATCCCCTCTGGGCCACACGGGGCATTTCGGCTGCGACAACTGGTATGCTCTGGATCTCGGCTCCGATGAGAGCATATAGCTGCCAGCAAATAGCAGGAAGGGAGAAATGACATGAAGGTGTTTTCGTATTTGGCCGCGGCCGCCCTGGCGGGTTCCTATTTCTTTCTTTCGGCCAGCCCTCTCGTTGGCCAGCAAGCCGCCTGCACGGCTGACGAGCACCGCCAGTTCGATTTCTGGCTGGGCGAGTGGACGGTCACGCGCACCGCGGACGGGCAGCTAGCCGGAACCAACAAGATTTCCAGCGCGTTTGGAGGCTGTGTGCTGCTGGAGGAGTATTCGAGTCCAAGCGGCTACTCCGGTAGCAGCTTCAACATCTACGATGCGGGCCAGGAAATCTGGCATCAGACGTGGGTGGACAATAGCGGACTCCTTCTTCAGCTCGATGGACAACTGGAGAACGGCCTGATGGTGCTCATGGGCGAGCGGCCGGGACCGGACGGAGAGATGCAACTGAACCAGATTACGTGGGAGGCGAAGGACGACGGAACCGTGCGGCAGATCTGGACTACGTCAGACGATCATGGCGCCACGTGGAACGCTTCCTTTGACGGTACGTATACAAGGAAGGCCGGGGGAGACGGCGGCTAGATTCATGGGAAACGGTTGAGTACGAGGCTAGTCCGACATGGGCGGCGGGGTTGAAGAGGACCCCGCCGCCTTTTTTTGTGCCGTAGACAAGGTAGCGGCCCACTGCCACAGGAGCCGAGCGGAGAGGAATATGAACTCTGGATCGCAGCTGCGTCGGCCACGTCGAACGGCGCTCGGACTAAGCGGTGTTTTTCTAGCCGCACTATCGCTCGCATCAGTGAGCACCTTCTCCGCTCAGGAAGGAAAGCGAAGGCCTGTGGTCCCGAGCTCTGGGATCTCGCTGTTTGCCGGGCCAGCAGCCGTCCTCGATGGGAACCAGTTGGGGTGCGAAATAGATAATGTTGGATCCATCTGTACCATTGTCTTTGATCCGCAGCCCCTGCCTGGAAGCGGGCTCTGGCCCAGCAATACGCGCAACTCGCATAGCTTCGTTTCCGGACTCCAGATCGCAGGGCTCAATTCCACGGAGGCAGGTCCATGGGCCGGAGACACCGTGGGTGCCTTCATCGGGGACGCTCGTGGTAGCCAGGGACACGCCGCCTCACTAAGCAGCATTTTCAACTCGACAGCGCCTGAAGACGTAGAAGGGTGGCCTGCCGAGGGCAGTGTCATCGATGGAGGACTCTTTGGCGCGGAGCGAGTGGGTAGGAAATCAGTCTCCGAACAGGATTCCTGGACCCGGTACTGGGACGGAGATCCTTCTCGAAATTCCAATCGGGCGCATCCGGCTGGCTTCCAGGTGACTCAGCGGAGCATGGCATGGAACTATCCACTCGGAAACGAGTCGATTCTTTACTTCGTTTTCGATATTGAGAACGCCACCGGCACTTCGGACTTCCAAGCACTGAGCGAGTCGGCGTTCTTTTCGGGTGCAGATCAGCTTCCGAACACGGGTTGGCGCATTGATTCCGTCTACGTCGGTATGTTTTCAGACTTCGATATCTCGTCTTCGGCGGGTACGAATTATTCCACTTCAGTTCCTTCGTTCGATCTGGTCGTAACATACGAGGCGTCAATGGGCGATTCTCGTTGGACGTATCCTGAGGAATTTTACCGATTTCCGTTTTTCCCAACTTCGCCCGGATTTTTCGGGGTCAGCTTTCTGCAGACGCCGCTAGATGATCAAGGAGTGCCACGCGGCCAGCGGCTTTCCTCGGTGTACCACGGGACTAGCAGCGCTGGAGCCCAGTTCGTGCCGCCGCTCGGAACCAGTCAGTTGTGGCGCTATCTATCAGCCCAACTGGACCCCTCATTAGGTGACCCACCGTGCGATGTCGCGGCGACTGTGGGCAAAGAGCGTCTTGTTTGTGCGCGTGATCGGACGTCGCGCGATAGCAGGTTCTATGTATCCACAGGTCCGTTCTCACTTCCACCTGGGGAATCAGAGACGATCGTCATCAGCTTCGTGGCCTCCGCTACGGTCGGTACCATGCCGGACGGGACTCCTTCCGGGATCAATGCCAACTCTCTGCTGCCGAACGACAACCCGCCGGGGATACCGTCAGCACATCCGGGATTCGAGAGCCGTCGGGGGTGCGACTCAAGCGGAGCGTCTTGTAGTGACATTCTCTCAGCTGCCCAGAATTCCGTGCAGAACATCGAACGAGGTATGGGTTGGGCTAGCTACTCGGGTCCGCCTCCGGCCAGTCCGTTAGAGCTTGAAGAAAACAAACTCGACCCAAGACTCGTCGAAACGGTACCCGAGAGCATGCTGCGCAAGGTACAGATCGCACTCACGATGGTGGAGAATCAGTTTCTCCTTCCTTCGGCCCCTGAGGCACCGTCATTTCATTTGGTTCCCGGTGACGGGAGAGCGACAGTTCTGTGGGATCCGAGCCGTAGCGAGCAGACGGGCGACCCGTTCGTCAACCTGGCCTCTGATCCGGCGAGCCCGGTCTACAATCCGAATTATCGACGCTTCGACGTCCATGGGTACCGGGTACTACGCGGTACGACCCCCGACAACCTCGAGGTGATCGCCGAGTTCGGATACGAGGGTCGTACGTTCGAGGACTTCACGTGCGAGACGGTACGGCCTGGCGACGACTCCGGTGTGTTCCGGGTTACGTCCGCCGGGGCCAGTGTCCAGGTCGAGGGCTACGCGGCAGGCGAGTTGTGTCCATTCGGAGATTCTGCGCTGGTGCGTCCGCTAACGCGGGCTAGCGCCTCGAGTTTCTTTTCAGGTTCTACTGCGGTGTTCAACAACGGCCGGGCGGGTGGAGTACCGGGCGGTGGGGTCGTTCGGCTTGAGGATCTGAAGGCACAGCCGATCGCTCTTGATACGGCGCTGGTAGCCAGCAACGGGGTGCCGTTCGTATTCACGGACTCCAGCGTCACTAACGAGTTTTCGTACTTCTATGCCGTGACGGCCTTCGACATCAACTCTCCGGCATCGGGCCCGTTGTCGTTCGAATCCGCGCGGGTCGTGCAGGCGGTGGTTCCGCGCCTGGACGCGTCAAACCTGGCGCTGGCCACACTGGACGTATCGCTGACGGGCGACGACGGCGTGCCGCTGGATCCGGGCGCGCCGCTACCCGCGATCGATTCTGAAACGGGTGTGTTCAGCGGACCCATGCCCCCCACGGACGCCTTCACACTGAGTTTCGCCCCGCTGGTGGAGCGTTTGCTACCAGCCTTCACGCGAGCTGCGACAATCGACAGCATCGTGCCCGTGCGCGGCACGGCGTTCAACGTTCCGCCCGCGACTCCGACGGGCACCTGCCCCAACGGCAACAATCCGTTCGGGGCGTGCTGGAAGATGTTCCTTACGGCCGACAACAACGGTGTATTGACGCCGATTGTCGTCGAGAGCTACACACCGTGGTGGGATTCGTTTGGCGAAGCTGCCAACGTGACCGGCATACCCGTGTTGAGCTCTGTGGTGGACTTCGATCCGGAGGCGCTGGCCCAGTTCGGTATCCCGAGCGGATCGGGTACGGCTGTTGCCTCGGCGGCCACAGAGATGGCGATTCACATGAGTGTGGCTCAGGGTCCGCAGGCACGGCGATTCGGCGTGCGGAACGAGCACGGCGGCTCGCGCTGGTTCGACGGTACGGTCGAGACGGCCGACTTCGGGGATCCGGCTGCCTTCATCAGGGTCGGACACCTGTCAGCGGTCGACACGGTATGGTCGCCGATCAGCCACACGTCGCCCGACGCGAACCCGGCCAATGCGAATGGCGGCACGCAGGGCGACTTCGAGAAGCAGTGCTTCAATCGTTCGATCGCCTTCATGCACCGTGCGGCCGACGTTCGGTTCACGTGGGGCGGCGGCACGTTCTCGGAGGTACGGGACGTAACGCACAACGTTGACGTGACATTCTCGCCCAAGGCGAGGCCGACGTGGGGCTTCCTGACAACCGATTCCAACGGGAACGGCTTTCTGGACTGGCAGGACTTCAACTTCCTGGATCCGGTTCTGGATATCATCCGGGGCGTGTCTGGCGGTAGCTGTGACGCGGTCGCCGGCACGTTCTTCGACGCGGGCAACACTGGTACCCGGGTCGACCTGGAAAGCGCGCCGGTGATCGTGCCGACGAGCACGGGTGGAATCAATCAGACTGGCATAGCCGGCCTCACTCAGACCGGTACGGGTTTCGGCCTGTACCTGTTCGGTGAGCGCTACATTTTCGAGGCCAGCGAGCTTCCGGCCGACGGCACGGTGTGGACTCACAGGTCGTACTCGGGCCGGGTTCGTTCGAGCCCGTCCAGCGCCCCTACGGCTGATCCCAGCGGATATACGTACAGGACAATTGGACCCGACGGGTCGGGCCTTGGTATACGCCCGCCTCTCGTGCCGGGCCTCACCCTGAACTTTTCGTCCGCTGGTAGCATATTGGCTGACAAGTCCGACATCTCAAAGATCCACACGGTCCCCAATCCGTACCTGTTCGGAAATCTGGACGCGTTCGGAGAGGACCGCCGGCTGCGGTTCGTGAACCTCCCGGCCACGGCTACTATCCGGATCTACACCCTGGCCGGCCGGCTCGTGGACCAGATCCACCACGACGATCCGACCGATTCAGGAACAGCCGACTGGGATCTCCGTAACAGGACCGGGCTACGTGTGGCCAGCGGCGTCTACTTCTTCCACGTCATCGACTCAGCCGGCCAGCGCTACGTCGGAAAGTTCGTTGTCGTCCACTAGTTGCTTGCCCGCTGTCCACTAATCGGAGTGTGAGGGACCGAAGACGAGCCCGTTGGGCTGCTTCATTTCGCCTCCACTGGCGAAGATCCCGAGATGCTCTCCGGTCTTCGCGTCGTAGCGATGGATCTGGTTCTTCTGCCAGTCGCAGATGTAGAGGGCGCCATCGTGGCCCAGCGTAACACCCTCCGCCTTTTCGAGGCCATCGATGAAGACTCCCTCATAGGAGCCGTCCGAACCATCGAACCGAGCCACTCTGCCTCTCTCCCAATCCAGCACGAACAGGTCTCCGTCCTCACCAAACCACAGGTTGACGGCGCTGGCCAGCTCGGAGCCCTGCGTGAACACTCCCAGGTTCTCAGCCCCTGGACCAAACCGCCGAACGTCCTTAGACCCGTAGCTGGCCACGTACAGAGTCCCATCTTCTGACCAGGCGTGAGCCATGCCCTCTTGAAGCGCCGGCGTCACCTCATCGACGTACACTCCGGTCACAGCATTGAAGCGAGCCACGGTTCGCTTGTTCTTCCCCCACTGGCTTACGTAGAGCTTGCCATCGGGCCCGAAGGTCATCTTGGTGGGTTCGTCCAGATCGTACCCGCTCGTGAACGGGCCCAGGAACTCCCCAGATTCTCCGTCGAACCGCAGAATCTGGGGGTTTCCGCGGCCGCTTACGTATAGGTTGCCGTCGGGACCAAAGGCGACTTCCTGCGTCGCGCTCAGCCCACCGGATCCAGGCGCGACGAAATCGCCTAGATACTCTCCAGTGGCGCCATCGAATCGTTTGACGGAGTTTGTGTTGCGGCTGCTCACGAACAGATCGGGCCGGTCCGAGTCAGCGTGGGTTTCTTGTCCGGACGCCAGACCTGGCGTCGCGGCGGCGATCGAACCGCACAGCAGGACTACGTATCTTCTCCAACCGTTCTTCGACATTCTCGCTTCCGTTTCTATGGTCCCAATTGGGTCAGTCGTACCTGCGCGGCGGCGGATCCACCTTGCCTGCGGTCCAACTCTTCGGCACGCTGGCTCTCATGACTTCAACCTCCCACCGCTTCCTGGCCGACCCCGCCGCGGCTGACCCTGTCATGGTCTCCGCCAGGCTGGTTCGTCCGCCCGGGAGCATGGCTCTGCTCGTGTTCGGTCATGGAGCCGGCGCTGGAATGGAACACCCGTTCATGGAGTTTGTTTCGGACCTGCTGGCGGTGCGGAAGGTGGCGACGTTCCGCTACAACTTCCCTTACAAGGAGCGCGGCCGGCGCATGCCCGATTCTGCCGCTGTGCTGGAGACGACCGTCCGCTCCGCCGTCCGCGAAGCGGACCGAAAGGCAGGCGATCTCCCGCTTCTGGCTGGCGGTAAATCGATGGGCGGGAGGATCAGTTCTCAGGCTCAGGCCAGAGAGCCGCTGCCAGGTGTTCGCGGTCTGGTCTTGTTCGGCTTTCCGCTCCATCCGGCTGGCAGGCCCGGTGTCACGAGGGCGGCGCACCTGTCCCAGCTAGACGTTCCGCTCCTGTTTCACCAGGGGACCAGAGACAAACTGGCTGACCTGGAACTACTACAGCCGATAATCGAGCGCCTTGGAACTCAGGCTGCTCTGGCTGTTCATGAGGGGGCCGATCACGGCTTCCACGTTCTGAAACGCTCCGGGCGATCCGACGCCGAGGTACTTAAGGAAGTGACAAGTCAGACTGCGGCTTGGCTGGAACGAAAGATTCTCTAGCTGCGGACGAAGACGGTGCGGGAACAGGAAGGGCGAAACATGCTGCTGACTCGCGAGTATTCGACCAACGAGCGGTCAGGGCGACCGGCGAGGTTTGGTTCTCAAGGGCAGTCACCTTCCTCGTTCGGCCTCCCTGGCCGCTCTTTCGTTGTGGGTGCAACGCCAAACATATGTGCATTTGTTCCGCGATGCGCGGTTGCCGAATTCCCACCTCGCCGCCAACCTGTGGGACTCGCAGTCAGGAGTTCCAATCATGAACTTGTTCTACCTTAACGTCACACTGCACGTTCTGGCCGCGATCGCGTGGCTGGGCGGAGTCTTCTTTCTTGCTGCCGTGGGGGCTCCAGCACTACGGCGAATCGAGCCGGAGCAGGAGCGCGCCATGCTATTCCGTTCGATCGGGCAGCGCGCGCGGGGATACGGCTGGGCCGCGATTTCGATTCTGATCATTACCGGGTTGATAAATCTGGGCTATCGGGGTGTGCTCAACGCCCGTGTCCTGATGAGCGATGATTTTTGGGCCACAGCCTACGGCCAGACCCTCGGGTTGAAGTTATTGCTGGTGGGGCTCATGATCAGTGTGCAGGCCGGGCACGACTTCGTTGCCGGGCCCCGGGCGCGCCAGGCAGGTAGCGGGACGGCGGCCGGCCGGCGCTGGCGCACAGTCTCGGTCTGGCTTGCCCGTTCGGTCGGAGTCGCGGGACCGGTTCTCGTATGGCTGGCCGTGAAACTAACCAGGTTGGGATTCCAGTGACCGAAAAGCCCTCAGCGGCGGCGGGCCGGGTGCGCTTCGGCGATTCTCGCCCGCTGGATGACGGCGAGGTGCAGGAACTCGTGGAGCGAAACTGGTGGGGCGTGCTCTCCACTGTGGGCGACACTCATCCGTACGCGGTGCCTGTCGTATACGGGTACGACGGGGAGCACTTCTACATCGCGAGCCGGTCGGGCAGGAAGGTCGAGCACATAGAGGCCCGCTCCGGAGTCTGCCTGAACATCGTCGAGGTCGGGCGCCCGGGAGAGCACTGGACCTCGGTTCTGGTCACGGGCGCGGCCGAGCTCGTCGCGGATGCCAAGGGGCATCTGGCGGCCATACTCGCCCTTCGGCGTCAGGCCGGGATCACGGCCCGAAACGTCGATCCAAGGGATCTGGCCCGGATGGCTGCGGCCAGGGTGATCCGCGTCTGTCCCAGCGAGATTACCGGCCGGGCCCGAACGGAGTAGCTGCTAGACCGTGCCCTGAGCCTGAAACGGTCGGCCCGCTTCCGAAGCGCCGTTCCAGTGTGGCGGCGTGTAGGCGCAGTACGGTTCAGATTCCAGGTAATCGCCGGTGACCGCAAAGGCGCGGGCCCTGCACCCTCCGCACAACTCGCGGAACTCGCATACACCACATTTTCCCTTGAGCAAGCTCCGGTCCCTGAGCTGCTTGAACAGGGGGGCGTTACGGTACACATCCACCAGATCATGCGTCCGGACGTTTCCGGCCGAAAGCGGCAGGAATCCTGAGGGATAGATATCTCCCGTGTGGCTAACGAACGCGTATCCATCTCCCTCAGTGACTCCTCGCGCTCTGCCGATACCATCGATCTGCGAGTAGTACAGGCCTGCCGTGAGCGGATCGGGGCTATCCTCCCGAAGACCGGCTCTTCTGGCCTCAGTCTGCCGCTGCAGGACCACGCGCGCGTAGTGCGGCGCGGCCGTCGCTTTGAGATCGAACGGAGCAGTCTCCGAGATATCGTATAAGCGGTGGAAGACGCTCTCGAACTCCTCGGCGCTAGCCACATCGTCCTTCCGGGCTCGTCCCGTCGGTACGAGGAGGAACACCTCCCAGAATACGATGCCGAGTCTCCCCATCAGGGTACAAAGCTCATCGAAGTCGTGCAGGTTATGCTTGCTGATCACCGTGTTGACCTGAGTGGTCAGTCCTGCTTCCCGCGCTTCCTCGAGGATTCGGCGGGCGTGCTCGAACGAGCCGTCTACCTGCCTGAAGGTGTCGTGGATTTCAGGTGTGGAGCCGTCCAGGCTGACGGCGAGACGCCCCAGCCCGGCCGTCTTGAGCGTGCGCAGCAAGTTGGGTGTGACCCGAGCTGTCGTCGCGGGGGTAAGGCCCATGCGCAGACCGAGTCCAGCGCCGTGCGCTATCAGAGACTCCAGGTCGGGCCGGCGAACAGGATCTCCCCCGCTGAGCACGAAGACGATGGGACCGAAGCGGCGAACCGCGTCCATCATGCTCTTGGCTTCGGAAGTGTCCAGCTCCAGAGGATGTCGCTCGGTTACCGCCTCCGCCCTGCAGTGCTTGCAGGCAAGATCGCAGGCCCGGGTGGTCTCCCAGATGACAAGGAATGGCGCCTGGTTGAAGTCCAGACGACGCCGTGCTCCGCCATGGCCGTGTCTCAATTAACTCCCCACTCGTTGAGGCTGGCGCTGTACTGAGGTCTTCCACCAGTCTATAGCGGTGACCAATCGCCTGGCTGTGGGGGGAAGTCCGATAACTCTTGTAGGGGAAAGCACCACGCAGCACCCTGCTCTCTCCCGACTGTCTGTACCGCGGGTTGGGTCACCGATATCCTACGATCATGCACGAACGTCTCCGCTCACTGTTTTCGCAGCACTTCGGGGTACAGGCCGACGTGGCGCTGGCTCTCACGGGCGACGGCTCGGCGCGTCAGTACCACAGACTCGTTGGTCCCGGCCATCGCACCGCCATCGGCGCGATCGGACCTGACCGCGAGGAGAATCACGCTTTTCTATCGTATTCGAGAACGCTCTATGGTCTCGGCTTGCCGGTTCCGGAGGTCTACGGCGCGGACGAAGAAATGGGCGTCTGGCTGCTCCAGGATCTGGGAGACACGACGTTGTTCGATGCCTTAAGGACCGCTCGGCGGGATGAGGCACCCGGTTCCGGCGCGGCGTTCCCGGCCGAAATGCTCTCTACCTATCGCCGCGTCGTGGAATGGCTACCCAGATTTCAGGTAGAAGGGGGTAGGCACGTCGACTTCAGCGTCGCATACCCGCGCTCGGCCTTCGACCGGCAATCCATACTGTGGGACCTGAATTACTTCAAATACCATTTTCTGAAGCTGGCGCACGTCCCGTTCAACGAAGCCCGGCTGGAGCACGATTTCAGCGAGCTTACCGGTTTCCTGCTGGAGACAGACACCGATCACTTCCTGTACCGCGACTTTCAGTCCCGTAACGTAATGCTTGTGGCCGGCGAGCCCTGGTTTATCGACTACCAGGGGGGACGCCGGGGCGCCCTTCAGTACGACATCGCCTCGCTCCTGTACGACGCCAAGGCGGATATTCCCGACACCGTTCGCGTCGAACTTCTCGGTCACTATCTGGATGCACTCGAGTCACATACGATGGTGGACCGGCAGCAGTTCATGGAGCAGTATCGAGGTTACGTCCTGGTGCGGATACTGCAGGCTCTTGGCGCCTACGGATACCGGGGGTTCTTCGAACGCAAACCTCGATTCCTACAAAGCGTTCCGTTCGCGGCCCGCAATGTGAGCAGCCTGCTCGAGAGCGGTCTGCCACTGGAGTTGCCGGAGCTGGACGTCACGCTTCGGCGCATCGTCGAACGCTGGGGCGCGCAGGGTCCGGAGGGTGTGCGCGAAGGGCTCACGGTCCACGTGACCAGTTTCAGTTTCCGGCGTGGGTACCCCGAGGACAGGGGCGGTCACGGCGGCGGGCACGTGTTCGATTGCCGGGGCCTTCCCAACCCGGGCCGCGAGCCGCAGTACGCGAACCTGTCCGGACTGGACGAGCCGGTGGTCGAATTCATTCGTCTCCGTCCCGAGTTCGACGCGTTCCTGGCAGGGATCCTGGGTCTCACGGACGACCAGGTGCGGGAGTACCAGCGCCGCGGTTTTTCGAGCCTCAGCGTCGCCTTCGGATGCACCGGAGGGCAGCACCGATCAGTGTTTCTGGCCGAGCGGCTCGCCGAGCACCTGCGGCGCCAGTTTCCTGACATCCATGTGGATCTGTTTCATCGTGAGGAGTCAACCTGGTGAGGTTCGACGCGATGATCCTGGCGGCTGGACTCGGCCGCCGGCTGCACCCTTTTACCGAAGACATTCCCAAGGCGCTCATCGACGTAGCCGGCCGCACCATGCTGGGCCGGATCGTGGGCCGGCTGTCTATAGCTGGCGCACGCCAAATCGTGGTCAACATCCACCACCACGCCGATCAGATCCGGGCCTATCTCGATCGTCTGCAGGCCGAGGATGAGACGCTCTGTCCGGTCGTGATTTCACACGAGGTCGACTTCCCGCTCGAGACGGGCGGTGGGATACTGAGAGCGAGCTCTCTGTTTGGCGGTACCGATCCGATCGTGATCCAGAATGTGGACGTGATTTCCGGACTTGATCTAGAGGGCTTCGTACAGGTCCACATGGAGACAGGCGCTCTGGCCACTCTGGCCGTGAGCCAGCGGCATTCCACACGGACTCTGTGGTTTGATGACCTCGGACTGTGGGGCAGAGACAAGGGTCGAGCCGGCGGAATAGATACAGGCGGAATAGGTACAGGCGGAATAGATACAGACGGGGAACGGGTCAGGAATCCGGTCGGCGACCCTCATGGCGCCGCGTTCGCCGGAATCCACGTCGTATCTCCGGACCTTCCGCGCCGTCTGGAGGCCTACAGCAGAGAGATTGGCAACGTGGCCTTCTCGATCACAGATGCATACCTGTGGATGGCCGGCCGAGGCGATTCGATCCGGCCCTACGACGCGGCGGACGCCCTGTGGCTGGAAGTCGGGACTCCCGAACGCCTGGCGGACGCCCGCCGCACCATTGGCTTACTGGAAGCTGCTGACCAGCCCTAGGCGCACTTTACGCCCGCGTCCCGAGCATCCAGCCAGTCCACAGCGGTCTGAATCTGATAATCTATTTCGCGAACAGCCTCATCCTGACCACGCATCTGGAGCCGCATGTCCAGGAGCTCGTCGATCCAAGCCTTGATCTGTCTGTAGGGCGAACACGGCCCTACCTGCTGCCGAATCAGTCGTGTCGTCATACTCCACCTCCACCCTTCAGCCTACCCCGCAGCCGCCTACCAAGTAGACGGTCTAGCACCTGTTAACGTAACGAGCGAAGCACCGTCCCGGTTTCGGGCTGCGTCTAATCGCCGCCCTCGTCAGGTTGGGCCTGATCACCGATAAGTTTAGCTACCACTTTCGCATACGTACGTCCCGACCGAACCAGTCCGCCACCCGCCAGGGAGAGGACATACTCCCCGTTGGCTACTGTCTGCAGTTCTGTTATGCGCTCGACCCGGACTATGGCGGACCGGCTGACTCGCTCGAAGCCGGCGCCGAGCCTCCTCTCCATGCCTTTCATCGTCTCACGTAATAGATGAGACGTCTCGCCCGCATAAATACGCACATAGTTGCCGGCAGCCTCGACCCAGTCGATCTCCTGGACGCGAACGAAGCGAACCCGACCCCGAGACCGAACCACAATTCGCTCGGGCCCGGCGGCCTGTCGGCGGACATCTCCGAGCAGCGCGCGGAGTTCCGACCTCAGATCTGAATCGGAGCGCAATCGTTCCTTGACCCACTCCAGCGTTCTGTGAAATCTGTCCTGGTCGAACGGTTTGAGCAGGTAGTCGATGGCGTGAACGTCGAAAGCACGAATGGCGTATTGGTCGTAGGCTGTCACGAATACCACAGCCGGCAAGCGCAGGCGATCACTGTCCAACGCTCGCAGCACTTGGAATCCGTCCATCTCCGGCATCTGCACGTCCAGAAAGACGAGGTCTGGCGCCAGATCGAGGATGGTCGAGACAGCGCTGCGCCCGTCCTCGCACTCGCCCACGATTTCGATGTCGGGATCGCCCTCAAGTAGCGTGCGGACTCGTTCTCGGGCCAGCGGTTCGTCATCGACGATGAGCGCTCTGATCCTACTCATCGCGTCTCTCCTCATAGGGGATCTTTATCGAGATCTGAAGCCCGCCGCTGTCGGACGTCCCGAGCTCGAATTCCTGAGCCTCTCCGTACAGGTGCTGCAGACGAGCCCTGGAATTGGCCAGTCCAACTCCTCCCTGTCCGTTGGTTTCGGTGGTGCGTGAGGGGTCGAATCCTGGCCCATCGTCCTCGATCGTAATCCACAGTGACCGGTTTTCCAGCTCCGACCGAATGCCGATCCAGCCCGGCCCGGCCCGCGGAGCGACGCCGTGCCGTATGGCGTTCTCGACCAGCGGTTGCAGGATCAGGTGCGGGACCAGCGCGTCCAGCGCATCAGGGTCCGTGTCGACGGCGATCGTCAGCCGACTGCCAAAACGAATGCGTTCGATGTCCAGGTAGCGTTCCAGGAGTTCCAGTTCGTCCTTTAGCGGCACTTGCTGCGCTCCCTCGCTCTCGAGCGCGACTCTGAGCAGGTCGCTCAGCCGCGCCAGCATTCGCTCAGCCGCATCCACGTCTCTGTGCATCAGGGTGGAAATGGCGTGCAGCGTGTTGAACAGGAAGTGCGGATGGAGCTGCATGCGCAGCACCTGCAGCCGGGCTTCAGCCAGTCGGGCTTCGAGCTGCGACGCTACGAGCTCGCGTTCGCGGTTTTTCCGGTAGGACGTAACGAGGTGGAGGGCGGCCACGGTCGCGGCGTAGATGAGTAGATTGGAATGAAAGTCAGCCAGGTTGGCCACGGCGCTGAACTGCCGGTCGACCATCCAGGGCAAAAGGCCGCTGATGCCGGTGTCCAGGGCCGAGTACAGTGTAGAGAAAACCACCCCGCCCCCGAAATGGACCGGCAGACTCGTCATCCGCCGGCCCTTTTCAACTGGAAAACGGCGCGCCAGCACAAAAATCAGGGGTACGAGTAGCGCCCACAGGTACCACGAAGTGAGCGCTGGAGCCAGCGCCCGGCCCCACGTCATCTGGTTGTCGGTATAGCGCGAATACGTGAAGTACGTCCGCGATCCGAAGAAGGCGCCGAGCAGGGTGGCCGCACCGAAAACGGCGGCCACCCGAAGGATGAGGTTCTTTATTGTCCCCTCAGTTCCGCCAGACGTTCCCGCGCACCGTCGTTGTTCGGATTCATGGCGAGCGTTTTCTCGTAGAATTCGATGGCTCGATCATTATCACCTACAGTCATATAACCTTCCGCAAGACTGTCCCACACGTTGGCAGACTCGGGATTCAGCTCGCTGTTGAGTACGAACACGCGAAGCGCTGCGTCCGGCTGGCTTCCCAGGTGCTGGTATCCTAGCGCATTGAGCACGCGTTCAGGGAACATGGGGGCTTCCCGTCTCTCGCTCTCTTGCTCGAACAGATCCATCGCCGCGTCCAGCTCACTTCTCGCCACCAGAACCAGAAATTCCGTTTCTCGCTGGACCGATTCGGGCTGCCCTCCGTTGCTGAGACTCCAGACGTACGCCGTAACGGCGGCCATCTGAGGTCGCGTGAACGTCATCCCACCGGCCGGGTTCATCTGGAAGGGGCGGGGCGCGGTGGCCTTCATTTCGCTCTTCTTGACGCCCCACTGGATCGTGGTCTGGATACCTTCGAAGTCTCCCTCGCTGTGGAGCCACTCCACGTCACTCAGATCGGGAGCCCGGGCTCCCGAGCCCCGTCCTCCTACCGCGTGGCAGAAAATGCACGATCCCTGATGATAGAGATCGCTTCCCTGCGTGATCAGTTGTGCCAGCGCGGCTGGCTGGATGGTGTCGGTTACGGACGGCCGCTGGCCGTTGCCCTGCGCCAAGGCTGCCGGAACGCCGCCGAACACGAATAGACCCAATACAACGGCCACATTCCTGAAACCCGCGCTTTCGCGAGGCTTGATCATGATTCCTCCAGTGTCTTCTCCGTTGTCCACTCCAGTGCCGAAGTGACTCTTTCCCTGCCAAGCTGCCAGCATAACAACTGGCAATCCAGCACATCGGGATCATCTGCTCGCGGCACGGGACAGACTGCGTCCAGGTAGGGGCCGGTGAGCCGAATGTAGCGGCTTGCGGGGAAAACTTCCCCACTCGGCGCACGCCCAGGATTCGATCGCATCGCCGCCATGTCAGCTAAGTGGTGCCAGTACTAAATTTACTACGCGGCAAAGTTCGGCCGTGTTGGAACGCGCCGTGCAATACGGAACGGGTCGGGCTCGGAGGCAGTATGTGGAGCGGACCAGCGGGGGATAAGAATGAGCGCAAGCGGTACACGACCAGGCCGGCCAGCCGCGAACGCGCGGCCACTCAGACAGATCATGGCGCGCGCGATCGATATGGGACTTTCGGCCAGCGGCCTGCTCATTATGTGGCCTGTGATCGCCATCATAGCGGTCGCTGTCCGGCTCGATTCCAGAGGCCCGATATTCTACAGGCAACGCCGCGTGGGCCTCAACCGCAGAGCCTCTACGTCTCCCGCCCTGAACGGAACCAGGCGAGCGGCTGATTGCGGAGGGCGGCCGTTCGATATCTACAAATTTCGGACGATGACTGTCACCGCGGAACATGATTCGGGCCCCGTGTGGTCATCTCGGAACGACGCCCGCATTACTCGAGTCGGGCGCTGGCTGCGCGACTATCGGCTCGATGAACTGCCGCAGCTTCTGAACGTGCTGAAGGGTGATATGGCGATAGTCGGCCCGCGGCCCGAGCGTCCTGACATTGCGGTGTCACTGGCCTCAGAGGTGCCAGATTACCGGCGCCGCCATCGGGTTCTACCGGGAATCACGGGGTGGGCTCAGGTCCATCGCGGCTATGATACCTCTGTGGACGACGTTCGGAAGAAGCTCGGGTACGACCTTGAATACATCGAGAACCAGTCGGTCGCCCTGGATGTGCGGATTATGCTAATGACCGTGCCGGTCGTCCTGCGTGGGAGAGCTTTTTCACGGAACTAGGCGGGCCAGGCTACCGCTAGGGCGAACTCCCCTCCAGGTCGATCTGGCGCACACCCTCGAGCTTCTCCTCCAGCTCCTGTACCCGGTCCGCGAGTCTGACCGTGGACAGTCCCAGCCGGCGCACCTCGATAAGCAGATGAGAGAGCAGGCGGGCCGACTCCGCATACTCACTGTCCGGGTACAGTCCCAAGAGGGTGGCCAGATCCGCCCGTGCCTGGTTGGGATCGTAGGTGTCCGCCTGAGGGTCGGCGCGGAGCAGGGCGGATTCGTACAGCGCCCGCTGCTCGTGGGCCTCAGCGGAATCTACGCTGACTACGGGGGGCGTTTCGGCTTCGACGGTGGTATCCGCAACCATCGCGGGCTCGAGTTCAGGTGTCGTGTCGGCGCCAGGGTTGGAAGAACAGGCGACCGCGCCCACAACAAGCAAAACCGGCCCGAGACGACTTCGGCTAGCTCGTCTTCGCATCAAGCGCTCCCCCCACCGGCCGTGAGGCGCGGCGCCTGTTCCTGTGTGGGCTGGGTGTGTGGTGCGGCCGCCAGGTGATTCAGCGCCAGCACGAAGATACTGCCGCCTTCGGGGTTGTCCTCGATCTGAATCGTACCCTCATGGGCAGCCGCGATCTCTCGGCATATGGCCAGCCCCAGCCCCACCCCCGCACCCGCGAACGGTGACGAAGTCTCCGTCTGGTAGAACCGATCGAAAATGCGCTCCTTCTCTGGATCCGCTACGCCCGGCCCCCGATCAGCCACCGAGACAAGCACGATGCCATCCGGGCTCTCGGGCCTGGTAAGCATGAGGCCGATCTCCGCGCCGGGCGGCGAGAACTTGATCGCGTTGTCGAGCAGATTCTCCAGGACCTGCGCAATTCGAGGCGCATCGCAGCGAACCCATACCGGCTCGGCACCCAGTTTCGCCATAATGGTCGATCCTCGCGTCGCGACCCTGAGTTCTGCCGCATCCGCGGCGGCTCGACACAAGTCCGTGAGCTCCACGGCTTCGAAGTTGTACTCCATGGCCCCGGCTTCCATTCGCGCCAGATCAAGGAGCCGCGCGATCAGGCTCGAGAGACGTTCGCCGCTGGCGTGACTGAGTTCCAGCAACCTCTTCTGGTCCAGCGAGACATCGCCGGTCACCTCATCCAGGAGGAGACGAGTCGTCTCCTGCATCGACGCCAGCGGGGACTTCAGATCGTGCGATACGCTGGACAGGAAATTCTGCTTGGCCTTGTCCGCCTCGTCCAGTTTGCCCGTCATGAGATTGAAGGCTCGCGCTACCTGCCCAAATTCGTCCCCCGTGTCTTCCGCCAGCCGAATCGAAAAGTCGCCCTCGGCCACCGCCTGCGTGCCCGCGGTGAGCCTGCGTAGCGAACCGGAAATCGAGCGGACGATGAGCGCCGACAAAAGCAGGCTCAGAGCCAGCCCGGCGATGACCGCGGCCACCGACAACCGGTCGGCGGTACGGGCCCGATCTGCCGAGACGCCGATCTCCGCTACCATTGCGGCCTCGGAGGCGTCCCGCAGGGCCCTGGTTTCGTCCTTCATGTTATCCACGAGAAGCGGAGACGTCCCGTCCTCCAGCGGCCGGCTGGCCAGGAAGGTAGTCCACGCGACTGATAGCCTCTCGACGGCAGCGATCTCGCCCGCCGTAAGCGGAAGGGTCTGAAAGTGCCGCAGCGTATCCGCGAACGATCGTGCGGCTCGCCGAAACTGGTCCGCGTATCCCTCATCCTCATCCAGCAACGCGTACTTATCAGCCGCCTCGGAAAGGGCGTCAGCGAGCGTCAACATGTGGCTGGAGCTTACCGACACACGTGAACTTGTTTCTGAAAGCGCCCGGTTGGAATCAACCAGGCCTCGGATTACAGACAGCTGATAGGAGAGCAGAACGACCAGGAGGCCCAGGAATACGCCGTATCCGATGCCCAGCTTGGTGACTACTCTCACGCTTGGGTACTCTCTCCGTATCCCTTGAGCTTGTTTCGAATCGTCTTTACGTCCACGTCCAGCCGGCGAGCCGCCTCGGCCTTGTTCTGTCCGGTCGCCTCCAGGGTGTGAAGTATGAGGCGCCGCTCAGCCTCCCGGGCCGTGACATCGCCCGGCAGAGTGAGGTTGTTTCCCCCGGAACCGTCCGCGCCGGCGCTCATGTAGGGAGGCAGATGGGACGGCAGAAGCCATCCACTGCCGGCTATGATGGTGGCGCGTTCGACTACATTGCGAAGTTCCCGGATATTGCCCGGCCAGGAATATGCGAACAGGAGGTCAATCGTTTCCTGAGCGAGTCCTTCAATCGTACGCTCGTGCTTAGAGTTGAAATCTCGCACGAAGTGCTGCGCCAGAATCGGGATGTCCTCGGGATGCTGCCGCAGCGGGGGTACATCGATCGTGAATACGTTGAGTCGGTAGAGCAGATCTTCGCGTAGACGATTGTCCCCTATGACCTGATCAATAGGCCTGTTTGTAGCCGCGAGGACCCTGACATCGAACGGGATCTCGCGTTTCCCCCCCACTCGCCGGGTAGCGCCCTCCTCCAGGATGCGAAGAAGCTTGGGCTGGAGGGACATGGGCATTTCGGCAATCTCATCCAGCAGAAGGGTTCCTCCGTCAGCCAGCTCGAAACAGCCGGGCCGTGACGCCGTGGCGCCAGTGAAGGCACCTTTCTCGTGCCCGAAAATCTCGCTCTCAATCAATCCGGCCGGAATGGCCGCCGTGTTTATGGCTACGTAGGGACCTGACCGGCGATCACTCAATTCGTGAATGGTGCGGGCCACCATCTCCTTGCCGCTTCCGCTCTCACCAGTGATGATGGCCGATGCGCTGCTGCCCGCGACGAATTCCGTCAGGCGAAACACCTCACGCATGGCGGGGCTCGGCCCGATCATCAGGCCGAGGCGGGCGTCCTGGCTGTCGAGTCGATTCTCCAACTCCTGGGTCGCATCACGCGAGCGAAGGCTGTTCCTCGCCGCCGTCAGAATAGCCTTGAGATTGTCGTAGTCGAGAGGTTTGGTGACGAAGTCGAACGCACCTCGCTTCATGGCGTTGACCGCCCAGTCCACACTGCCGTGAGCCGTCATCACGATAACCGGCCGATTACTTCCAGGACCCTTGAGCGTATCGAGCAGATCAAAACCCGACATGCCGGGAAGAACGACATCGGTAATCACCAGATCGGGTGATTCAGCCTGCAGGACAGCGTCCACCGCGTCTCCGCTCTCGGCCCCGCAAACGCGATATCCCCAGCCTCGCACACGGATCGAGAGCACCTCGCGCATGGCGTCGTCGTCTTCGACGATCAAAACGAGCGGTTCGTCTATAGTCATGGGTGACCAAGACTACCGGGTACCCTTGCCCGCGTCCAGCCGGAACCGGGAAAACTTCCCTGATTTCGGCCGGTTGCTCCGTTGGTGCTCGGCGCGCGAGTCACCTGCAAGCGTCTACGTCATAATAATTTGAGACTTTTGTGGCACGGCGGAACGGTCGTTGCTTATTGGTGAAGCAGGTGCAGCCGCCGGTTTGGCGAGACGCACCGATAGATGACGTGCCGGGCTGGGTGGGGCGGAAAAGACATGGCAGCCAGCAGGACATGACTCTGCCTGGTTCCGGTACTGTCAAGGCCGAGTGGATTCGGGTGTAAGCGTGTTGGCGGCAGCACACGACAACGCGTGCACCCGAGTCCATGAGGCTTTTTTAGTTGCCCTCCGAGTTCTCCATGCGCCAGAA
>JBDLJJ010000035.1:0-23019 GCA_039714435.1 Gemmatimonadota bacterium
AAACCCGTCTTAGTCGTGATTTAGCCTAGAAAGTAGCGGCAAACCTACCGGCGCCCTACTACTTTGACAACCCGACTGGTGAGGTGGAATAGGCGGGGTTGGAGGTCACGAGATATTCCTCCAGCCTGGCTCTCGCTTCCTGGCCACTGGTCACATCTCGGAGGGCGCCGCACACCTCCGCCAGCGCATCCGCGGATACGTGCCGGAGCAGGTCTGATATCTCGGGAAGAGCTGTAACGGACACGCTCAGTTTCCGGTATCCCAGTCCTACGAGGAGACATGCGCCGAGAGGCGCAGCAGCGAGTTCTCCGCACACGCCAAGGTCCAGCCCGAACTCTGCGGCCGTACGCACCAGCCGAGTGTAGCCTCGTATTAGAGCGGGGTGCATCGGATCGTACAGCGCCGCCAGATGTGCGTTGCCCCGGTCCACCGCCAGCGAATACTGAGTCAGGTCGTTCGTGCCGAGGCTGACGAACTCGATGTGCGGGGCCAGTAGATCCAGAGTGTCCAGAGCCGCGGGAGTCTCGATCATGATGCCGAGCTGCGGCACCTGCTCGATGCCGGCCTCCTGGGCGAGCTCGTTCAGCTGTTCGCGCGTGCGCAGAATCTCGTCCAAGTTGATTACGAAAGGCAGCATGATGCGTAGCTGGCTGCCTACTCCCGCCCGCAGCGCTGCTGTGAGCTGGTTGCGGAACAACTCCGGGTGCTCCAGGCAGACCCGGATCGCTCGCCAGCCCAGGTACGGGTTCTCCTCGCTGGGCATGGAGAGAAACAGTGGGAACTTGTCGCCGCCGATATCGAACGTACGAAGCGATATCTCTGCGTCCGGGAATGCCTCCACCACCTGCTGGTAGGCAGAAAACTGGTCCTCAACGTCAGGGATCGTCCGGCGCCCGATAACCAGGAATTCGGTGCGCAGAAGTCCGATGCCTTCGGCGCCGAGACGTTTGGCGGCTTCGGCGTCATCCGGCTGGTCGAGGTTGGCGAGCATGACCACTCGCTGACCGTCCCGCGTGATCACGGGTTCCCCGGCGTGGGCGCTGAGGCGCACGCGCCTCTCCTCCCGCTGCAGCACGGCCGTCCGGTGCAGTTCAAGCTCCCGTTCGTCGGGCTCGGCTGTGATCACGCCGGTACCGCCATCCATCAGGAGAAGCTGACCTTCGCCAATCTCCACGATCGACTCTCCCAGCCCGACGATGGCCGGGATCCCCATCGCACGGGCCAGGAGAACGCTGTGCGACCCGCGTGAGCCGCCCGCGGTGACGAAGCCCGCCACGTCCCTCGGATCCAAGGAGACCGCCAGGCTGGGCGGAAGCTCGTCCGTGAGCACGATCTCCGGATCGCTGTCAGCGGAAGACGTCAGGGATGGTAACTCCCGGCCCAGGAGCTGTGAGAGCACACGTAGACGCACGTCGCGCAAATCGGCCAGGCGGTCCATTACCAGCGCATGCCCCGTATCGAGCATGCGTATTCGCAATTCGATCAGTTGCCAGTCGAAGGCGCGCTCGGCGGAGAGATAATTGGCCGAGATGTAGGCCTCTGTCCCCTCCACCAGGTCCGGGTCGTCGATCATGAGCGCCTGCGACTCGAACACCTTGGCCTCTATTACTCCGATGCGGCCAGCAGCGGCCTCGCGCAGCCAGTGCATCTCCTGCACGGCCCGACTTCGCGCCTCACGGAAGCGGGCCATTTCCGCGTCCACATCGGAAGGAGAGATGGTTCGGTGCTCTACTCGAGGAATGTCCCATTCGACGAAACGAGCCCGCCCCATGGCGCGCCCTCCCGCGGCGGCTATTCCTCTGACAATCTTGCTCACCCTACTTCTTCACCCCTCTTGCGCGTACATGTGCGGATCAGCCTCTCCAAAATGGTCGGACACCAGGGCGCACAAAGCCTCGACCGCAGCATGGCTGTCCACGCCGGAGCCACGAATCCGGAGAACGGAGCCCGCTTCCGCTGCCAGCATCATGACGCCCATGATGCTCTTGCCGTTCACCTCCAGTTCTCCCTTCGCCACAAAAATCGTGCAGGCGAAGCCGGAGGACAACTTCACGAATTCCGCCGCGGGCCTGGCATGTAGGCCCAGTCGGTTCACGACGGTAACTTCGCGGCTCGTTTCTTCCATTCTATTGACCAGTGCGGCGCAATACCGCGCTCAGTTTGTGTGAGAGTCTCGGCTCATGTGAGCCACCAGATGAGTGGAATCGACAACAGAAAGACACCTGCCAGGCGTCTCCCCCGCGTCGGCCAGCGGTACGCATACAGGGCCAGCGAACCCCCGGCGACCATCAGCGGCCACAAGGCCGCATAAACAGGGCCACCGATCAGGCGAGTTGCCAGAAGCGGACCTGCCATGCCGATCAAGAACTGATTGACCACACGCAGCTTCCCCGCCGCAACGGAGAGCCAACTAGCCTGCAGCACCTTACCGAGCTGTAGTCCAGCCTTCCAGCCGACCTGAAATCCCCACCACCGCAGCCACACGTGGCCGAGGTTGTAGGCGACGAGGAACACCGCCGCCGCTAGAAGAGGACCGACTCCAAACAGGAACAGCAGCAGGCCAACGACAGCGCAGAACGGCCGCCACTCGGCCCACACCAACTGATCCCCCAGCCGTCCGAGGGGGCCTCTTAGCGCGATCCGAAACCGTTCAACGGTTTCAAGATCCTCCTCCATCTCCACTCGCGCCAGAGCCGCCGCGGCCATACCGCTCAGATACGGATGGCAATTGAAAGGTTTGAGGCTGCGCTCTACGGCGGCCCGGAGGGCTTCCGCATCGCCGGCGTAGATCTTCCGCAGCAGCGGAAGGCTCACAAAGCCGATGCCGGTACCGACCAGGGTCCGGTAGTTCCAGGAACCCTGGACTGCGAACGTGCGCAGCCATGCAGCCGTCAGGTCACGGCGGCGGATATTCACTGAACGGCCCCCAGGCGCAGCAGGACGAGCGCCAGGACAGCGCCACCGATGAAAAAGGGCCAGCCCTGTACGCCATGCGCGGCCCTCCTGGCGGCTGCGCCGCTGGCCACCGCAATGGTAAGGACGATCGCCGCGAGCGCATACGCCGTCTGCGCCGGAGCCCACACGCCCAGCGTGCTCAGTCCTGTGATCAACATCGCCGGAACGGCGAAGGCTCCGACCAGCAGGGCGCCCCGCACACCGTCCACCGCCATCGCCAGCAGGTGGCGTGCTTCGACTCGCCGCGGCCTGGAAGCCAGGTCCGAGGGACCTAGCAGGAGCCGTTCGTTGACGCGCCGCTGCAGCTGCACGGACCAGCCGCCTACGCGAGCCAGGGCCCAGCCCAGCAGCAGCGCGGTGGCCAGCGGGGCGACCGTGCTCGCTCCGGCCGCCGCGTAAGCCGAGCCGGCCACGACCGAAGCCGGACCCGTCTCCGGATATCGCGCCGCCCCGTAGGGAGCGTACAGCATGGCCATGAGCTCCAGGGCCGCACCGCAGAGAAACCCAGCTGAAGGCGAGCCCATAACCCAGCCCGCCAGCGTCGCCGCCACGAGCGGGCGCGAGGTCATGACCTGTGGCCACGACACGGAGTCAAGCCCTGTCAGGGCTCCGAGTAGAACCAGGACCAGCCACTCGCCCGGATCGGCTACGATCTCAGGAACTGGCATCGAGCAGGTCGTCAAGTTCGACTTCGCGCCCGGAGGGCAGATCGCGGGCGCTGACCAGCCCGCCATGCTCCGCCAGCGCTCGCAGGTCTTCCTGGCTGGATTCGTCCAGGTAGACATAGTCCAGCACGCGGCTCCGGCCCGGGGCCGAGTGCAGTCCGCCCACATTGATCCTACGCCCCGCGAGAAGTCCGGCTTCCGCGAGCACGCGCATCGCTCCCGTGCCGCGGGTCAGGAGTGCGCCTCGAGCCGGGTGCGCGTCGAGCTCAGCGAAGCGCTTCACCGCGTCTGCCACCGACAGGAAGACTGCCTCGGCTTCCCTTGGAACAGCGGCCGCGTAAAGGTCCTGCTCCCAACTGGCCGCGGTGAGCGCGTCGTCCACGACGATGTAGCGCTGCAACTTCAGCCGCATACCCCAGCCCACGATCACCTGCCCGTGCAGCAGACGCTCGTCAATCCGAAGCAGCTGTATCGGCATCGGCCAGGTGGTACTCGACTCCAGACCGGCCTTTCCGGGCCAGACGCTCAGCCAGCAGCGGGAGTTCCATATCACGGTGAAAAAGAAAATCGAGCAGCATGGGTAGATTCGCGCCGGTGAGCAGCACCATGTCTCGCCTCTCGTGACACAGCGCTCGGCCGCAAAAGCCGCAGCTCCCGGTGCCAAGATCGACGAAGACGACAGCCGGTTTCCCGTCCACTGCGGCGACGAGTTCTTCTCTCAAGGCCTCAGGAGATAGCCCTCGGTTGGAAATCGAACGCAGCGCGCCCGTTATGCCTGAGATATGCTCCGCAGCCTCGACCAGTCCGGCGGCCAGATTATCGTGGGCCACAACGATGCCCACGGCCTCACTCATTGTCCTCCTCGAGATAATGGCGCACCGGCTGCATCGTTTGCAGAAGCTGTTGCTCGAAGAGCTTGGCGCTGTCCACCCCTGAGTACTTGAGCAGATGCCGCATAGCCACCACTTCTGAAAGCACCGTCAAATTCTTGCCCGGATTGAGCGGGATCAGCACGCGTGGGATCTCGACGCCCAGTATTTCAGTGGTTTCCGTGTCCAGTCCTGTACGATCATACGCCCCATCGTCCTGCCACGACTCGAGCTGCACGACGACCTCGATTCGCTTCTGTTGGCGGGTGGCACGGATTCCGAACAGGGCGCCGACATCGACGATTCCGATGCCCCGGATTTCCATGTGGTGTCGCTGCAGTTCATGCCCACGGCCAATGAGCACATCCACGCCTCGCCGCTTGACCATGACGATATCGTCCGCTACGAGCCGGTGCCCCCTCTCCACGAGGTCCAGAACACACTCGCTCTTCCCGATCCCGCTCTCGCCGACAAACAGAAGCCCCACCCCGTATACATCGGCCAGGGATCCGTGCATTGACGTGGTGGGTGCGAACTCGTCTTCCAGAAACGGCTTGATCCAGCGGAAGAACTCGCCGGTCTTGAGAGAGGATCGAATCAGCGGAATTCCATGGCTCTCGCACAGATCCGTAAGTTCACCAGGCGCCTCGAGGTCTTTCGTGATGAACACGCAGGGCACCTCGAAATTCGTGAACGCCGCCACCGCGGCGCGTCTTTCGTCCGCCCCCAGAGCCACCAGATAGCTGATCTCGGTTTCGCCCAGCACCTGCATCCGGTTGGGCGGAAATCGCTCTGTATATCCGCTCAGGACCAGGCCCGGGCTCGATATGTCAGAGCTCGCGATCGGACGATCCAGCCCCTGCTCGCCCGCCAGTACCTGAAGTTCGAGCGAATCCTTGCGGCCTTCGAATAGGATCCGGACGGTCAGTTCGCTCACTCTTCGGCCAGCTCCGGCTCGTTGGGTAACCGCACGTCTTTGACCGGCCCCTGGTGATCGCGGCGCCTGGAGCGCGCCTTAGTCAGCTGGCGCCTCAGCTTGCCGTGCAGCCGGTCCAGAGCGGAGCGCGCGTCAGGCCCCTCGGCTTCCGCATGCACCGGACCCGCCCGACCGATACTCAGCTCAGCCTCAGCCAGGAAGCGCGTCTTCTCCTCCAGCAACGTAAGCTCGACCCGCATCAAATCCTTCTCATATCGGGCCAGCTTCCCGAAGTGCTCCTCGATGTATTCGCGCAAACCGGCCGACACGGTCGTGTGGCGTCCGGAGATGATGACCTGCATCGCTATGGCCTCCCGTCCGCTTGCGCGGCTTTCAGAATGCTTTCCATTTCCGTAGCAGCTTTCTCCCAGTCATAGTGCGCGGCATGCGCCACACAGCTCGCCGACAGACCGGCCCGCTCCGATTCCCCGCTCGTAATAAGACCGCGTATGCTTGCCGTCCAGGCATCCACGTCTCCGTGCGGCACAAGAAATCCCGATTGACCCGGCTGAACCGACTCGCGCAGCCCCGGAGAATCGCTGGCGATGGAGGGTGTTCCGCAGGCCGCCGCTTCCACGTTCGTGATTCCCCACCCCTCCTTGGGCGAAGGGTATACATTGGCCCAGGCCCGCTGTAACAGCCGGATCTTCTCCGGCTCCGAGACGAAACCCAGGAACTCGATCCGCTGTGCGGCTCCGCTCCTGGCCGCCAGGCCCTCCAGTCGTTCCCGATCGTCCCCCTTCCCCGCGATCTTCAGCCAAACAGGTGTTCCCTCCTGCTCCAACCGCCCCACCGCCCGGATCACCGTATCCAGTCCCTTGTATTTCCGCAGCCGGCCCACGTATACGAGCGTCGGCTCGTCGAAGCGGGCATTCTGGCCCGAGTCACCCGGCCTGTACAGCCCATGGTCCACGCCCGGTGGGCTTACCGTGATCTTGGACCGCTCGAACCCTCTCGACGTCAGGTCATCCGCCGTACCCTGCGAAATGACGAGCACCCTGGAGTGCCGATACATGCGGGGCATGGCACGCTCCGCCAGCCAGACAGCTGCCGCTACGGGAGCCGACTCCTGCTTGAACGCCGTAGAACCGAACAGATGCGGGACGACAAGAACTACAGGCGCATCTCCCCACGTCGGAGTAAATACCGGCACCTTGTTTATGTCCTCGACGACGACATCGAAACCGGCCGCTGCCTCCGAGCTGATCGCCTCGTAGCCGCGCCGGGCGAAGAGCGGAAACGTGTACCGCCCTCCCACTCGGACTACCCGGACGCCGCCTGACACCGATTCCTTTTCACATCCCCGCCAGCCCGACACCAGGAGCGTGACCTCGTGTCCACGGGCGGCCAACCGTTCAAATATCTCGTGAACGTGGATCTCGGCGCCACCGGCCTGTGGGTTTGCCAGATCCTGCCAGTTGACGACCAGAATTCGCATCAGAGACTATGGCCCTACGAATTCGGAGAAAGACTTCGGTACACCGCGTCGAGCACTCCATTCACGAACCGTGGACTCTCTTCACTCCCGTACTTCTCCGCCAGCTGAATGGCTTCATGTATCGAGACTAACGGCGGGATATCATCGAACAGCAGCAGCTCGGCAGTTCCAATCCGAAGAATGGACCGGTCAATGACCGACAGCCTGTCTATCCGCCAATTGGGCATTGAGGCCGTAATAGCCTGATCGACCTGCTCCATGTTTTCAGCCAGGGCAGCGACCAGGCGCTCGATGTGTGGCCGGTATCGAGGGTTCACGCGCCGCTGACGCTGCGACGCCTCGCTTACCGCAGTAAGCTCGTTGGTCTGCTGCGCCTCCCACCCATACAGAAACTGGAGCACCCAACTACGAGCTCTTGAGTTGGGGTTAATCGCCCCCAAGCCAGCGCTCCCGAAGTTGGCTCATTTCGAGGGCCGCGAGTGCGGCCTCTTCCCCTTTGTGGCCGCCGCTCCCGCCCACACGCTGCAGCGCCTGTTCCAGGGTGTCCGTGGTCAGGACACCGAACGTGATCGGCACATCGCAGCTCCGGCCGGCCGCCTCCAGGCCACTGGCCGCGCCGAAACACACATACTCGAAATGGGGAGTCTCACCGCGAATGACACAGCCCAGGGCGAGGATTCCGTCGTAGCCCCGCTGGCCCGCGAGCCGGGCGGCGTAGGCCAGCTCCCATGCCCCGGGAACGGCCACGACGTCGATATCGCCAGCCTCTACCCCATGCCTCTGGAGCGTCTTGATCGCCCCTGCCTCCAACTGTTCCGTAACGACTTCGTTGAACCGGCTCACAAGCAGGCAGAACCGCCGGCCCGCGCCAGCCTGCGCGGACAGCGTCACGAGGAGCGGAGCAAGTGACCCATTCGGTCCCGCTTCGTCTCCAGGTATTCTCGGCTAGGATCCTCCGCGTCGACCTCGAGCGGGATGCGCCCCACGATCTCCAGGCCGAACCCTTCCAGTCCCGACAGCTTCTTGGGATTGTTTGTCATGAGCCGAATACGCCTCAGACCCAAGTCGGCCAGGATCTGCGCCCCGATGCCATAGTTGCGCAGGTCAGGCGGAAATCCGAGCGTCTCGTTCGCCTCTACGGTGTCGGCGCCTCTGTCCTGCAGCTCGTACGCGCGCAGCTTGTTCAGAAGTCCGATGCCGCGTCCCTCTTGATCCAGATAGACGATTACACCCGCGCCTTCTTCGGATGCGAGCCGCATCGCCGCCTGCAGCTGCGGACCACAATCGCACCGGCAGGAGCCGAACACGTCGCCGGTCAAGCACTTGGAATGGACTCTTACGAGGACGTCATCCGCCTCCCTCACGTCCCCCCGCACCAGAGCAACGTGTTCGCGGCCGTCCACATCGTTACGATACCCGACGACGCGAAAGTCGCCGTGCGTGGTGGGCAGGGAGGCTTCCGCGACCCGGTGAACCAACTGTTCGGTCTTGAGCCGGTAGGAAACGAGGTCGGCCACGGTCACGAAGCTGATCCCGTGCTCTTTTCCGAAGCGCTCCAGATCCGGCCGCCTGGCCATCGTGCCGTCGGGATTCAGAATCTCGCAGATCACTCCCGCCGGCTTCAGCCCAGCCAGCCGCGCCAGATCCACTGAGGCTTCGGTCTGCCCGATCCTCTGCAGGACGCCGCCCGGCTTGGCCCGCAGCGGAAATATATGACCGGGCCGCAGCAGGTCGGACGGGCTGCTCTGCGGATCGACCGCCACCTGAATAGTCCTCGCCCGGTCCGCGGCGCTGATTCCAGTCGACACACCGAGGTCCGAGCGCGCGTCGATCGTAACCGTGAACGCGGTCTCGTTGGGGTCGGATGTCCGGCCGCTGGACATCAACGGCAGATCCAACCGATCGGCGATTTCGCCCGACAGGGTCAGACAAATCAGGCCGCGGCCGTGGGTGGCCATAAAGTTGATTGCTTCAGGCGTGATCTTGTCTGCCGCGCAGACGAGGTCGCCCTCGTTCTCCCGATCTTCATCATCGGCCACGATGACCATCTCGCCCCGCCTGATGGCGGCTATGGCTACTTCAATTTTCTTTTCCGGTGTCACTGCTCGAACCTCACATAGAGTTTAGGTACTCAAAGCCTCGCAATGTACGGGGACAGTAGACGTTCCACGTACTTACCGATCAAGTCCGCTTCAAGGTTGACCCCCGCACCAGGGCTCAGGCGATCCATGTTAGTATGATGCCACGTATGCGGAATGATAGCCAGTTCTGCGACACCATCGGCGAGAGCGTTTACCGTCAGACTGATACCATCCACGGCCAGAGAGCCCAGAGCCACGGTGACCCGTGCGACCTCTTCCGGCAGCGCGACACTAATAAACACGGTCTCGCCCGCCGGCCTTACCTCGGTCACCGTGCCGACCGCGTCGACGTGGCCCTGCACCAGGTGCCCGCCCAGTTCATCCCCTGCCCGGACGGGGCGCTCCAGATTAACCGGCCGAGACGGCTCGTATTGGCCCATGGTGGTTCTGGACAGCGTGGTGCGTACGGCTTCCACCTCGAAGCTGTCGTCAGACGAACTGACCACGGTCTGGCACACTCCGTCCACCGCGATGCTGTCACCCACCGATAACAGCGGGCCCAACTCGGCGCTTCCGATCCGGAATCGAATCCCTTCCTCGAACGGATCACATCTCTCGACTCGGCCGACTGTCTCCACGAGCCCGGTGAACATCAGGTCGCACCCCTGAGCAGTGTCATGAAATCCTCGGACTCCAGCTGCAGCAGAGTGTCCGCTCCGAAGCTAATAGGCTCGGAGGAGATCCATTTGTCACCTGGCCCGCCATCTCCGAACACCCGGACGCCACTGCGCCCCAACAAAATCGGAGAGAGAAAAAGGTACAGGCGGTGAACCAGTCCGGCTGCGAGCAACGCATCAGCCACCTTTGCTCCGCCCTCGCACAGCACCGACTTCACTTCCTCCGTCCCGATCAACTCCAGCATCAGCCCCAGATCCAGCTCTCCGTCCGGGCCCCTGTGGCTTTCGAGCAGGGACACGCCGCGGCTCCGGAGCGTCTCGCTTCGCTTATCACGGAGCTGATCCCTGTCCTCCGAGCGGCCAGCGATCAGCCACACAGGCGCCTCCTGCGCGCTGGCCGCCAGTCTTCCCTCGGGCGAGAGGGACAGGTCGCTGTCCAGGACGATTCGTACCGGAGGGATGCGCGGCGTGATCTGTCCGCGCACCGTCAGCAGGGGGTCGTCCACATCGGCCGTGCCGCTCCCCACCAGAACGGAATCAAACCCCGCCCTCAGGCGGTGGACCTCGTCCTGAGCCTCGGGACCGGTTATCTCCGTGCGCTGGCCCGCATAAGCCGCGATCGCTCCGTCGAGCGAGAGGGCGAGTTTGAGAGCCACGAACGGGCCCGTGCCCAGGTAGGACCAGAAGAACGCCGCGTTCAGGCGTAGCGCCTCATCCTGGCAGAGGCCGGTGTCCACCTGCAATCCGGCTTCTCGAAGATCATCCACTCCGCAGCCTGCAGCTGGATTCGGATCGCGCGCCGCGACTACGACTCGCGCGATGCCCGACTCTAGAATGGCTCGCGTGCAGGGCGGCGTCTGGCCCGAATGAGCGCATGGTTCCAGGGTCACGTACAGCGTCGCCTGCCGGGTGTCCGGGCCCGCGGCCCGAATGGCGGCGACCTCTGCGTGGTCAGCGCCGAATCCGCGGTGCGACCCCTCGCCCACGATCTGACCGTCCCGGACCAGCACCGCACCCACCATCGGATTGGGACTCGTCTGGCCCCAACCCTGTCTGGCCAGATCCAGCGCCCGGCGCATGAAGCGGCCGTCGAACGGCGCTACCATGAGCCCTCCAGCCGAACGGACCCCGTGCCGCCTGTAAGATGACCGCAGCGGAAGGCCTCGCAGCCCGTGCCGGTCACGGCCGCGATCAGCGAGTCCGCGTCCCGGGCCCGTGCCACCAGCACCATGCCGATGCCCATGTTGAGCGTCTCGTACAGATCTGCCTGCTCTAGTCCGGCCTGCTCCGCCACGAACCTGAATTCCGGCCCGGGCATCCAGGATCTCACGTCAACCTCGGCGTCGAGCTGCGCAGGCAGCACGCGCCTCAGATTGCCTTGAAGTCCGCCGCCCGTGATATGGGCAGCCGCGCCTACGAGGCCCTTCTCGAACGCGCCGCGCACGTGGCTCAAGTAGGAGCGATGAACCGTGAGCAAGACTTCCGACACGCTTCGGCCTGTGCCGGGCAGCGGGTCATCTGGCCCCAGTCCGAGCCGGTCAAACAGGAGCTGACGCAGCAGGCTGTAGCCGTTGGTGTGAAAGCCGCTGGACGGCAAGCCGATCAACACGTCTCCCTCTCCCAGCTGCTCTTTGGGCGGCAGTTCGAAACTGCGGCGCCCGACCAGAAATCCCGCCAGATCGTACTCGCCTGGCCTGTACACACCCGGCATCTCCGCAGTCTCTCCGCCGAGCAGGGCGCACCCGTTCAGCCGGCATCCCCGCGCGACTCCGGATACGACGGCGTAGCCAACATCGGGTGCGAGCGTTCCGCAGGCGAAGTAGTCCAGGAAAAAGAGGGGCAGCGCTCCCTCGACCAGCACATCGTTCACGCAGTGATTGACCAGGTCCTCCCCGACCGTGTCGTGGATCCCGAAACGGGCCGCCACCATGACCTTGGTTCCCACCCCGTCCGCGCTGGCCACGAGTTCGGCGTCGCCCGCCACCGCGAACCGGCCGCCGAACGAGCCGAAGCTGGCCCGTACCCCCTCCGTGCGCGTCGACTCGACGAGGTCGGCAAGCCGCGCCGTGAGATCTTCGGCGGCCCGCAGATCCACGCCGGCATCCCGGTAGCTCACACTATCCGGCAATGGTCGGCACGAGCTCGAAAGTCATCATGTCTCTGAATAGCCGCACCCTGTCTCCCAATTCCTGCTCCGTCAGAGTCTGGAGCCTGCTTGGCCCAAACGACTCACAGTCGAACGAACCAACCGCACAACCGTACACCATCGCCCTCTTGAGCTCGTCCAGATCCAGCTGGCCCGTGCGCGCCAGGTGCCCGACCAGTCCTCCGGCGAATGCGTCCCCGGCTCCCGTAGGATCGAACACTTCCTCCAGCGGGTAGCCCGGCGCGAAGAAAAGATTGTCACCCGAAAACAGAACTGCGCCGTGTTCACCCTTCTTGATCACCACATGCTCGGGACCCTGAGCCTGCGCCCAGCGGGCGGCCCGATACAGATTCGGGTCGTCTGACAGCTGGCGGATTTCTTCGTCGTTTACGAGAAGGAGATCGACCCGGCCCAGGAGCTCCATCAGAGTCTCCCGTTCGGAGTCGATCCAGTAGTTCATCGTATCGCAGACTACCATATCCGGACCGTCCACTTGATCTAACACGTCAAGCTGTAGCTGCGGATTTATATTCCCTAGAAACAACCACTTACATGTCCTCAGATGATCTGGAATAGATGGCTTGAAATCGGCAAACACACCCAGTTCGGTGAACAGTGTTTCACGGGTGCTGAGATCATATCCGTACTCTCCACCCCAGCGAAAACTCTTGCCTTCCGCCCGCTCCAGCCCGGACAGGTCCACACCGCGCTCAACGAGGAAGTCGAGACGCTCCACCGGATAGTCCGATCCGATAACACCTACCAGTCCGACCGGAGCAAACAAAGCCGCGGCGGCCGCAAAATGGACCGCCGATCCACCCAACGCGTCGTCCGCCTCTCCAAAGGGGGTTCGGAGCGTATCCAGAGCCACGCTGCCCACCACGAGTATTTGACTCACCTAGTCTCCCGAACGCGCCATTTGCTCTGGCGCGGAAAGGCCCAGGAGGGTCAGTCCCTGCCTGAGCGTGATTCGAATCGCCTTGGCCAGCGCCAGCCGGCCCGCCCGCTGAGGGCCCTCCGCAAGAACACGGAGCGACGGATCCAGATTGCCCTGGTGATACCAGGCGTTTACGCCCGCCGCCACATCCTCCAGATACTGACAAACCTGATACGGCGCTCTTCCCGCGGCCGCAGCCTTGACGACCTCGGGAAAGCGTAGAACTCGCTTGGCCACTTCCCTCTCGGCCTCCGTGGTCAGATGCGCGAGGTCGGCCACAGTCGACTCGAAACGGTCGGCGTCAATCTCACCCCGGGCGAAAACGCTGCACATCCGGGCGTGCGCGTACTGGACCTTGTACAGAGGATTGGCGTCGGAGGTGTCCAGGGCCAGATCCAAATCGAAACTGAACGGAACCTCCGCCCGGCGCATCAGAAAGAAGTAGCGAGCTACGTCCGGTCCCGTCTCGCGCACCAGGTCCCGCAGCGTGACGAAGTCCCCCGCACGTTTGCTCATGCGAACCTCCACGCCGTCGCGGAGCACCGTCACGAGCTGAATGATGAGCACCTCCAGAAACTGGGGTGACAGGCCGGCCGTGATCAAAGCCGAGTGCATGCGGCTGACGTGCCCGTGGTGGTCCGCTCCCCATACATCGATCGCCAGGTCGAAGCCGCGATCCGCCTTGTCCAGATGATAGGCGATGTCGGTCAGGAAGTAGGTGTGCGATCCGTCGCTCTTGATCAGCACCCGATCCTTTTCATCGCCGTGCTGCTCAGTGCGCAGCCACAGAGCTCCGTCCTTTCTGTATGTCGCCTCGGCGGACTCGAATTTGGCCAGAAGACGATCAACCGCACCAGCCTCGAATAAACTTCGCTCTTCGGAAAACACGTCCATCCGGATCCGGAACTCAGCCAGATCTTCTTCCTGTCCGGCCCGGAGCGCCGCGACTGAGCGCGACCGGATCGCATCGAGCCGAAGCTCCCGATCCTGCTCCCAAAGCCCCTCCGATTCTTCCTCATCCGCTAACATTCTGGCCAGCTCGGCCACATAACTGCCCTGATAGCCTCCCTCAGGAATCTCACAGGACTCGCCTCTGAGCTCTCGCCAACGCGCTTCCACCGACTCGGCAAGCAGGTCGATCTGCCTGCCCGCGTCGTTGAAATAGTACTCCCGGGTGACCGAGTGTCCGGTCCACTGCAACAGCGCGGCGACCACGTCCCCGATCGCCGCTCCGCGGCCGTGAGCCACGTGCAGGGGTCCGGTCGGATTGGCCGAAACGAACTCGACGTTCACGGCCAGCGGCTGGGCCGCGTCGGACTGGCCGAACGACGCGTCCTGGGCAAACAGGGAGGCCAGACCCGTCCACAGCACACCATCGGACAGCGTAAAGTTCAGAAAACCGGGCCCCGCCACACCTACGAGTTGGATAGCGGCCCGATCGCGATCCATGCTGTCGGCGATTTGCTGCGCCAGGTCGCGAGGACTTGTCCGCATCGGACCGGCCAGAACCAGGGCCGCATTGGAAGAGTAGTCGCCATGCTGAGAGTCGGCGGGGCGCTCCAACTGCGGCTCGAAGTCGGCCGGAGCTCCTGCGGCACGGGCTGCGCGGCGTAGCTCCGCGACCAACGCCTGGCGAGGCTCGAACGGCTCGTCAGTCATCGGAGTTCGTCTTCTTTGGCTTCGGGTCCGAGCCTGTCGAGCCAGAATCGGACGAGCCGCCGGCCGAGTCGCTGCTGCCCGCACTCTCGCTGGAAGATTTCTTACCGGAGCCCTCCGCCGGCCGAGGGCTGGCCCTGTAGTCTGTGGCGTAGAAGCCGGTGCCTTTGAACACTATCCCGCCTCCCGACGATATGAGGCGGCGCACCTTTCGCTTGCCGCACTCCGGGCACACGCGTACGGGATCGTCACTGATCCTCTGAAAGACTTCGAAGGCGTGGCCGCATTGGTCGCACTCGTACTCATATGTTGGCATCAATTCATCCCTTTACGTGGCTGCATACTTTCCCCACCGTGACCTCAAGACCGTACTTACCTCGCCCAGCGTGACGCCCGCGCTGACCGCGGTGATGAGGGCCGGCATGAGGCCGTCAGTACCCTGCGCCTCCCGATCAATGTTGGCCAGCGCCCTTTCCACCGAGGTCTGATCCCGGCTTCGTTTCAGTGTCTCGAGCCGCTGTCGCTGCTCAACCGCCAGCGCACGGTAGTCCGGCTGCTGAGGCAGATCCGGCTCCTCCCCGTCGTCAGCGTAGGCGTTCACCCCGACGACTCGGGCATCACCCGCCTCCAAGCGCAGTTGGTACTCGTACGCGGAGCGGTGGATCTCATCGGCCATCATGCCAATCGAGGCGGCCGCCCCGCCGCCCTCATCGATCTGGGCCAGATACTCGCGCGCTTTCAGTTCGAGATCGTCCGTCAGGCTCTCGATCAAATATGAGCCAGCCAACGGATCCACCGAGTCTGCCACGCCGGACTCCTCGGCCAGCACTTGCTGCGTACGGAGAGCCAGCCGGGCCGACTCGGCTGTCGGAAGCGCCAGCGCTTCGTCGTAGCTGTTGGTATGCAGGGACTGGGTTCCGCCGAGCGCCGCCGCCAGCGCTTGGACCGTGACCCGGACAATGTTGTTGGCCGGCTGCTGAGCCGTCAGTGTAGAGCCGCCGGTCTGCGTATGGAAACGCAGGCGGCAGCTCCGATCCGATGCGCCGAACTCGCTGTGCATCATGTGGGCCCACAGCCGGCGAGCCGCCCTGAACTTCGCCACTTCCTCCAGCAGATGGTTGTGCGAAGCGAAAAAGAAACTCAACCGGGGGGCGAATGTTTCCAGGTCCAGGCCACAGGCGAGCGCACGGCGTACGTATTCGCGCCCGTTGGCCAGGGTGAACGCCAACTCCTGGACTGCGGTGGCCCCGGCCTCACGCATGTGGTAGCCACTGATAGATATGCTGTTCCAGCGGGGCATCTCGTCCGCACAGAACGAGAAAATGTCTGTGACCAACCGCAGACTGGGCTCGACCGGATATATGAACGTGCCGCGGGCGATGAACTCCTTGAGCATATCGTTCTGCACTGTGCCCGAAAGCCGGGATCTGTCTACCCCCCGTTCGTCGGCAACCGCCACATACATGGCCAGCAGGGTGGACGCCGTCGCGTTGATCGTCATCGACGTGGAAACTTCCCCGAGGGGGATCCGCTCCAGCAGAATACGCATGTCTTCGATCGTGTCGATCGCCACTCCGACGCGTCCCACCTCTCCCTCCGCCTGCGGGTCGTCCGAGTCCAGCCCCATCTGGGTGGGAAGATCGAAGGCCACGGACAGCCCCGTCTGGCCTGAGTCGAGCAGATATCGAAAGCGCTCGTTGGTTTCCCTGGCCGTCCCGAACCCGGCGTACTGGCGCATGGTCCATAACCGGCCGCGATACATGCTTGGGTATACGCCCCGCGTAAACGGAAACGAACCGGGATCCCCCAGCCTGGCCTCGGCGTCCGGAGACAAGGACTCCGGCCCGTACCAGGCCTCGAGTGGAATTCCGGAGGGTGTATGGAATTCCGGCTTACGCTCGCTCATATCTCGAATCGGACCAGCACATCGTTCTTGTTGACCGTCACTCCTTCCTGCACCTCGATAGCTGCCACCACGCCCGCCGCGTCGGCCGTGAGCTCGTTCTCCATCTTCATGGCTTCCATCACGACGAGCGGAGCTCCCTCCGGCACGGCCTGACCGCTCTCTACTTCCACTCGTACGATCAGCCCTGGCATGGGAGCGCGAAGAATATTCTCACGAACGACGGACGGACCGGTGCCCGCCAGCTGCTCGATCTGCCGTGATCGCTCGTCCTGAACTCGGACCGTATGGGTGCGCCCCCCTACCTCGATCCTCCACAGCTGATCCTTCCGTGCCGCGAACACCACTGTCGAAGAACCGTCGCAGGTCAACTGGAACTCACCCTGCGCGCCAAGCGGCCGTAGATGAGCCTCCAGCGCCCGTCCGTTCAGAAGAACTTCGCCACCCGCGATAGAGATCTCGTAGGTCTCAGAGCCGATCTCGGCGAACCAGGTCTTTCTGCCGTCCTCGCGCGTCACGCCGGCCGTCTCTCCAACCACGCCACAGTCTCCACGTGAGCCGTGCACGGGAAGGCGTCGAACGGTTGAACCGATGTCAGCGCCCAGGCGCTCTCCAACCGCTGGAGATCCCGCGCCAGGGTTGCCGGGTCGCAGCTCACGTAGGCCAGTCGGGCGCCCTCTCCGGCTGGACCGGTACTCAGGGTTCGGGCTACCGAGGAAGAAATGCCTGCCCGCGGAGGGTTGAGCACGATCACATCCGCCGGCAGCAGATCGTGGAGCCGAGCTTCGACTTTTCCCTCCTCGAACCGGACACGCTCGGCTGAGATACCGGCAGCGGCGGCAGCGGCCCGACCAGACTCAACCGCGTCCGCGTTCGATTCCACGGCTACCACGGTGGCCCCCGCCGAGCCCAGCCGTAGGGCCCGGGCTCCGACGCCAGCGTAGAGATCCAGAATCTTGACCCCCACCGGATCTCCTGTCGTCTGGCCCAGATAATGATCGATCAGCGCCGCCACCTCACGGTTCACCTGCAGGAACGCGTCTGGACCAAGCTCGAAGTCAAAACCGAGCCAGCTGTCTCGAAATAAGGGGCTGCCCGCGAGCACATGGGAGCGACCCGAATCATCGATCCACATGTAGCTCGTGAGTCTTTTCAGACAGCCGGCCAAAGCCTCGGGGTCGCCCGGTCTTCCTGGCGTTCCGCCCGCGACCAGCAGACACAGGTCGCCGCCCACGGACGCCCGCAGGGTGAGGCGAAGGCTCTCACCGCCGGGTAACAGGCCGCCGCCCTCCCAGGCCTCGCGCAGCGCTCTCCAACCGTTCCGCACGGCGGGCTCGGCCAGAAGACAGTCGTCCATCTCCACCAGCTCGCCGGGACGGTCGAAACGGTAGAATCCCGCCACCGTACGGCCATCTCGAAACCTTCTCAAGTGAGGTGTAATCCGGTTGCGGTAGCCGAACGGGCGCTCCGCGTAGTTGAGCGGAGGAACCCGCACCTCGATCTTGCCGATCCTGCGCAGAACGTCCCGTACGGTGCGCCTCTTCGCCTCCAGCTCCGCGCTTCGCTCCACATGCTGGAAGTGGCAGCCTCCGCACTTGCTGTAGAGTGGACAGGCAGGCGCTCGCCGATTCCTGCCCGCGCTCACGATGCCCGCCGGGACACCTCGGGCCCACTTGCGGGTCTCGCGCACGATCCGAGCTCGGACCTTGTCGCCGGGCGCCGTGCGAGGCACGAACACGACTCGCCCATCGGCGTCCCGGCCGATGCCGTCGCCACCTGCCGCAAAGGACTGGATATCGACCTCGACTACCGGGGTGCGAATCGTTCCCTCCATGAAGATCGGATGCCGGCTCGGGACGACTCAGCAGACGGATCCGCGGCCCGGGGTGCGGCCGGCCCGAGCGCAGTTTCCGCGAGGACGGCTACCAGGGCGGCCACCTCTCTGCCGGCCTCGTCAGCCTCGGGACGGGTCAGGTCCGGATGCCGCTCCAGATATCGGATCGTGGTATTTCCCGCCACAAAATCTGTCTCCCGCATCACGGAAGCGTGGAACGGTTGGGTCGTGGTGACGCCCCGAATCACGAGTTCGTCCAGGGCCCTACGCATCCTGGCTATGGCCTCTGACCGGCTGGACGCGTGAACGATCAGCTTCCCGAGTAGAGAATCGTAGTCAAGCCCCACGTCAGAGCCCGCCGCGATGCCCGCCTCCCACCGTACGCCGGGGCCGCCTGGCACACGAAGCGCCTCTACGCGGCCCGTGGATGGGAGAAACCCTCCGTACGGATCTTCGCCGCTGATCCGGCACTCGATCGCGTGGCCCGTCGCCTGACAGTTCACAAGGTCGGATCCCAAAGGCTCGCCTGCCGCTATCCGCAGCTGCTCGCGCACAAGGTCGACCCCCATGACCAGCTCCGTAACCGGATGCTCCACCTGAATTCGGGTGTTCATTTCCAGAAAATAGAACTCCTCGTCCTGCAGCAGGAATTCCACCGTCCCGGCGCCCACGTAGTCTACGCTTTGGGCTACCAGGACGGCCGCCTCCTGCATCCGGGCTCGAAGCTCGTCTGAGAGAGCTGTGCTGGGCGACTCCTCGATCAGCTTCTGGTGTCGCCGCTGAATCGAGCACTCGCGCTCGCCGAGCGCCACGACAGCTCCGTATTCGTCCCCGAATACTTGTATCTCGATGTGCCGAGGCGCCTCCAGGAACTTCTCAGCATAGACCGTTTCATCTCCGAACGCCTGCCGCGCTTCATTCTGCGCGGCGGAAAAGGCCGACTCGATATCGGCTGGATCAGACACGGCACGCATACCCCGGCCACCCCCACCGGCGGCGGCCTTCAGGAGGACCGGAAAGCCGAGCTTGGCGGCCTCCACCGACGCCGCAGCCGGACTGTCCAGCCTGGAGGTGCCCGGGATGAGCGGAACCCCCGTACCGGCAAGTCTGCTCCGCGCCTCCGTTTTGTCACCCATGGCCTCGATTGCCGCCGCTGGTGGTCCGACGAATACGAGCCCCGCCTCTGTGACGCCGCGCGCGAACTTCGCGTTCTCCGCCAGGAAACCGTAACCCGGATGTACAGCGTCGCACCCGCTGTCGGTGGCGGCCTGGATGAGCCGGGCGCCCACAAGGTAGCTGTCACTGGCCGGGGGAGGCCCGACCGAAACGGCCTGATCGGCCAGGCGCACGTGGAGCGCGTCGCGGTCGGCATCGGAAAACACCGCCACGCTGGAGATACCGAGGTCCTGGCAGGCCCGGATCACGCGGACAGCGATCTCTCCACGATTAGCGATGAGAACTTTACGAAGCATGGCCACAGCGGCTCAGAGAGGGATGTTGCCGTGTTTTTTGGGCGGATTCCGGTCGCGCTTGTTGCTCAGGATATCCAGCCCCGAGATGAGGCGCCTGCGCGTCTGTCTCGGATCGATTACGTCATCCACGTAGCCCCGGCGCGCCGCCAGGTACGGGTGGGCGAATTTCTCACGAAACTCGTGTTCCAGTTCCGCGGCCCGCGCGACAGGATCCTCCGCATCTTCCAGTTCCCGGCGGTATAGGATTTCCACCGCGCCCTTGGGCCCCATCACAGCGATCTCGGCCGTGGGCCATGCCAGATTCAAGTCACCCCGAATATGCTTGGACGACATCACGTCGTAGGCACCACCGTATGCCTTGCGTGTGATGACCGTCAGCTTGGGCACAGTCGCCTCACAATAGGCGTAGAGCAGTTTGGCACCGTGTTTGATGATCCCGCCGTGCTCCTGCCCCACGCCGGGCAAGAAACCGGGAACGTCTACGAACGTGACCAGGGGAATCCCGAACGCGTCGCAGAAGCGCACGAAGCGCGCGCCCTTCCGGCTGGAATCGATATCCAGCACTCCGGCCAGGGTGTTGGGTTGGTTGGCGACGATACCGACAGAGCGGCCGCCCAGAGAAGCGAAACCGACAATCAGGTTGGGTGCGAACGCCTTGTGCACCTCGACGAACTCCCCATCGTCGATGACTCGGCCCAGAACGTCGTGCATATCGTACGGAATCGAGGCCTGGTCAGGCACGATCTCCAGTAGCTCGTCATCGGCCCGCTCGGGGGGATCGGATGTTTCGATCCAGGGTGGGTCTTCCGTGTTGTTGAGCGGCAGATATCTGAGCAACCGCCGGATCTCCCGAAAACACTCGACTTCAGAATCGTGTGCGAAGTGTGCCACGCCCGAAGTCTCACTATGGACCGCCGCCCCGCCGAGTTCTTCGAACGACACATCTTCATGTGTGACAGTCCGGACTACATTCGGACCCGTCACGAACATGTGGCTTATCCCGTGCACCATGAAAACGAAGTCGGTAATCGCGGGGGAGTACACGGCACCGCCGGCGCATGGTCCCAGAATCGCGCTGATTTGCGGAATCAGGCCAGAGGCCAGGGTGTTGCGCAGAAACAACTCGGCGTACCCGCCCAGTGAGGCGACGCCCTCCTGGATACGCGCTCCGCCAGAATCGTTGAGCCCGATGATCGGAACTCCGCTCGCCATCGCCATGTCCAGCAACTTGCACAGCTTCTCGGCATGCGCTTCAGACAGGGATCCGCCAAACACCGTGAAGTCCTGGCTGAACACATTCACGGCCCGGCCCTCTATCGTACCGTGGCCCGTTACGACTCCATCGCCTGGGATTCGCCTTTTCTCCAGGCCGAAATCCGTGCTGCGATGCTCGACGAAACGATCCATCTCTACGAACGAACCCGGGTCCAGCAGCAAATCGATGCGCTCCCGTGCGCCCAGTTTTCCCCTCTCGTGCTGGCGGCGCAAACGATCCGCGCCACCCCCCTCCAGCGCCTGCTCACCGCGCTCGTTCAGGAGGTCCAGCTTCTCGCGCATACTCACTCGCCCTCAGCTTCCTTGCGTAGCTCTTCTCCGATTTCCTCCATCTCCCGGAGTTCCGTCAGGCGCGCGTCGATGCCTTCCAGATCAGGCTCGACGAGTCGCCGGTCGAGCAGCATGCGAACCACCACAGCGCGCGAGAACAGCGCCTCCTGCCTCACCGGGGTCAGCCGGCCCGTGACCGCGGCGCTCTGCTGGCCCTTTTCCAGCCGCCGGCTCAGAGGGCCAGGACGGTTTGTACCGTCCGTCGGCAGCGCCGCCATGATCAGGGCCATCGCGTCGTAGCCAAGCCCGGGAAACATGTTTCTGGGCAGGGCTTTACGATATGTGTCCTCATATTTCAGCTTAAATCGCTTCCAGGCTGAATCCGGGCTGCTCCGGTCGACCGTGGTCGCCACGACCCGGTAGTTGGCGAACTCTGGCTGGAGTCGGCGAATCACCTCAGGATCCGCCCAGGACTCTCCTCCCGCCAGCAGGACCGTCCGTAGACCATAGAACGCCAACTGCGGGCCTAGCTGGAGGACCATGCGAGGAGAAGTGGTCAAGACGAGCACGGCGTCTGGCTCGCTCTGGGCCAGCTCCAGGATTTCTGTTCCGAAGGTCGTGGAGTCGGGAGCAAACGCTCGCGCCGCAATCACTTCTCCCCCGGCAGCTGCAACGCTCGCTTCAAAGGCCTCCAGGCGTATTTCGCTCCCCGTGGTCTCCGGATACAACAGGGCCAGTTTCTGAGCGCCGTAAACCGCCGTCATCCAGTCGCCCATGGCGCTCGCCACGTCTCCCTGCCTGCTCTTCCTGGACCACAGCGTGTAGGCCTTGGGCCCCGTCAGAGGAGCCTCCGTCGCCGTCGGACTCAGGAGCAGAAGTCCTGGATAGCGGCGGCTACGCGCGGCGGTAGCCAGGGCGTCAGACCGAATCGGCCCAAGGATAGCCGAGACGCCCTGTTGTTCCAGACGTTCGACAGCCCTGACAGCGCCGTCTGAAGACGAGCTGTCGTCCACAACTATCAATTCGACCGGGCCTGGTCCGGCCACGCCTCGGCGACCGTCGTCCAGCGCAAGGCGAATACCCTCCAACAGTGCTTGGCCCACACTGGCCAGCCGTCCAGTCTGGGGGAGAACGACGCCGATTCGGAACACGGTGGGCGAGGCCATGACCTCGCCGTTCAGCACTCTTCCCGCCCGGTCGCGGTCTACGCCATCGGCCTCGCCGTTGACGACTTCACGAGCCACCGAATCAGCTTCCCTGCGCCTGCCAGTCGTGGCCAACAGGAAGGCCAACTCCGCCCTGAGTGCGGACAGCGAGGCGGCATCCGAACTCGGGAGAGTCGTGAGGATGGCAATCTCCTCAGCCGACATTCGCCCCGCTGCGGTCCTGACCAGCTCGAGCCGCTCACCTTCGAGCGCATCGGCGTGGCGCAGCAACAGCCCGATCGCGGCGGGTTCCTCAGCAAGAGCCAGGCGCAGAGCGACCAGGCCACGAACCGCTGCCGCATCAGCGTCGGCGACAGAGCCGGCATTCAGTTCGGCCGACAGCGAATCCTCCATGAGTAGCGCGGTGCTGTACGGCGTGGAGTCGGGCGCCAAAGGATCGGCGGTCCAGTACCCCGCCTCCGCCACAGTGTCAGACGTCGCAGCGCTGTCGGCGGTTACGTCATCTATAGAAACGATCCGCGGTGCGGATGCTGACGCACAGCCGGCGCTCAGTACCAGGACCGCCCACAGGGTTCCCCTGACACTGAGGCAACAAAGGGGTCCGACGCTGGCCGGACCCCTTGAGTTGCTTCGCGTCCCGGATCGCCGAAGCGTGCCGATCAGGACTCTTCCTCAGCTTCCGGCTCGACTTCGGCTTCG
>JBDLJJ010000036.1:0-22745 GCA_039714435.1 Gemmatimonadota bacterium
CTCCGCCGGTAGGCGCGTGTGGGCGAAGTCGAGGTCCAGGAAGTCACCGTCCGGCGTGTCCAGCCGCTGTCGCCTAACTGGCAGCACAGACCGCGCGCGCAAGATCTTGCCAGCGATCGTCTGCACGTGCGGTCCCCGAGCCCCCCGGACGGGCCGAAAGGGCTCCGCTTCCCAGGTCGCTGGGTTGTCTCCAGCCGCTCGTGCTAGCAACGTGGTGCCTCCATGCCACAAGGCTGGCACCCCGGCCAAACCCAAGCAAGCGAAGGACAGCGGATGGAGTATCGCAGCCTCGGGGCCTCTGGCCTGCGCGTGAGCACGGTCAGCCTCGGTTCCTGGCTCACCTACGGGCGTACCGTAGACGATGACCAGACGGCCGCCTGCCTGACTCGGGCCTATGAGGCCGGGGTCAACTTCTTCGACACCGCAAACGTCTACGCGGCGGGCGCGGCGGAAATCGCTCTCGGCCGCTGGATCAAGGGAGTCCCACGCTCAGACTTGGTAATCGGGACCAAGGCATTCTTCCCCATGGGCGAGGGTCCGAACGACTGTGGCCTGTCCCGAAAACACCTGGTGGAGCAGTGCCACGCTTCACTGAATCGTCTGGGCCTGGATTACGTGGATCTGTACCAGTGCCATCGCTACGACGAGTCGGTTCCGCTGGATGAGACCCTGCGCGCCCTGGACGATCTCATATCCCAGGGTAAGGTCCTCTACGCCGGCGTCAGCGAGTGGACCGCGGGCCAGTTGTCGGACGCCGTAGCTATTCAAGACCGGCTGGGTTTCAGACGCCTGATAAGCAACCAGCCCCAGTACTCCCTGCTTGCACGTCGAATCGAGGACGAAGTGCTGCCGCTATCCATCCGGGAGGGAATCGGGCAGGTAGTGTGGAGTCCCCTGGCGGGCGGCGTTCTGACCGGCAAGTACCTCCCCGGCCAGGCTCCACCGGCCGGAAGCCGCGGCGCGGATCCAGATTCCAACATGTTCATGCAGCGAACTCTGAGGGACGACGTGCTCGACGCTGTCATTCGACTGCGTGATCGGATAGCCGAGCCGCTCGGTGTGAGCGTGGCGGAGCTTGCCCTGGCCTGGGCTCTTAACACGGAAGGAGTAACGTCAGTCATCGTCGGCGCCAGCCGGCCAGAGCAGGTCAACCGGAACGTGGCCGCGGCCCGAATTAGCCTTGACGCCGAAACGATACGGCGCGTGGAGGAGATCATGGCGCCCTTCGCCACCGTCGCTCAGCACTGAGATGAAGGAACCTCCCGACCCGATTCTAGCCACCGTACGGAGTACTGCCGCCACCGCTGTCGCCGGTCCGCGGGACATCCACTACCTGCACGGAATATTCGGATCCGGCCGCAACTGGCGCTCGCTGGCCCGGCGTGTTCACAGGGAGCGGCCCGACTGGGGCTCGGTGCTCGTAGACCTCCGGATGCACGGTGAGTCTCAGGGTTTCACGCCACCGCATACGATCGCCGCCTGCGCTGAAGACGTAGCCCACGTGCTGACCGCTGAGGGCGCTGCTGACAGCGTTGTCGTGGGCCACTCGTTCGGAGGCAAAGTGGCCCTCGCGGCCGCGGCCAGGGTGAATTCGGTGCGTCAGGTGTGGGTGATCGATTCCACACCTACTGCGCGCGCGCCAGCGGGCGGAAGCGCGATGAACATGTTGATCACGTTGGAATCTCTGCCGCGCGAGTTTCCCACCCGTGAGTCCGCCGTAGCCGGTCTGCTGGGAGCGGGTCAGCAGCGACTGGTGGCGGAATGGATGGCCACCAACCTACTCAGTCAGGGTGGAGCGTGGCGCTGGCGATTCTCCCTGCCGGCGCTGCGAGAGCTCCTGACCGATTTCCATCGCACAGATCTGTGGCCGGTCGTGGAGGACACCCGGCGCTCGTTCGCCGTGCACGTGGTGAAGGCGGCCGATTCCGCCATCCTGTCCGCCGCGGATGTAGAGCGTCTTCATGGGCTGCCGGAGGAGAGCGAGACCTATCTGCACCACGTGCCTGGAAGTCACTGGGTCAACATGGACAGTCCGTCGGAGCTGGCCGCGCTCATGACGGCTCGGTTACCTGAGGCCGAACTGTCTCAGTAGGCCGAGAAGACCTCACGCCGGGATCCCGGCCGCGGAGTTTGCTCTCCGGTCGAGCCGCGCAGCATCACCTCCTGTAGCGTCCGGCGTGCCCGCCCTGGGGGTAGAGGCCAGCTCCCGGTCGAGGAAACGAGGGTCAGTACATACTCGCCGTCTACCCTGGCCAGGGGCGTCCACTCCACTTCAGCCCGCCAGGTCCCATCGCCGTACGTACGCCTGGAGCCAGGCGGAATCGAAGGCGCGTCCGATACGATAGCCGCCAGGCCGGCCGAGGCCGCCCAGTACGCCCTCATACTACCCTCGAAGGCCTGTGCGGCTGCCCGCTCCTGCCGGGCCATCTCGAATCCGCCTCCAGCCAGAATCAGGATCGCCACGAGAGCCAGCAGCACAGCGGGTAGCACGAACCCCGCCTCATCGGCACGGCGGCAGTATTCCATGCACTGCTAGTAAATATTGCTCTCAACCGGTTCTCATGCGGCCGCGGATGGTCTCTGTTTTGCCACTTGCCAGCCGCGTTTTGCCGCGCCCTGAACCACGTGCGCGAGGCGGGACTCCGCCCCGCCTGACGGCGAATGACAGCTAACGTCATACAAAACAACAAAATAGAGCCGCATCCGTTCTGGAGAAAAAGTCCTGGCGGGCGGTTTGCTCTATGGACTGCGCCGATCCGCGAGCCACGAGGCGAGCGGCCCTGATGCAGCATTCGAACGATTCCAAGGAGTCAACCGAGATGCAGTACAGCGCGGTCACAGAGGCCCTACTAGACGCCATCAAGTCAGATGTTCGGCATCGGGTTGACGACATCGTCGACTACGCCGAACACGCCGCCATGGAGATGCAGTCCGAGAACGAGGTGGAAGAGGTTCTCCACCTGGCCATGCTGAGGGTGGAGGACGCCCTGGCGGAAGCGGCACAGGCGATGGCGCGCGAGATTCGGCGTGAGCGGAGAGCATAGACCATCAAGAGCTTAGACCGTTATCTGAGTTCTTGTTGGTGCCGGCGTTGTTCCCTAAATGCCGTTATGTTATGCATACGTTCTGATGAAGCCGGAGTTGGGCGGCGGCCGGCGGTACTATTCTACCGACCGCCGCAAATGTTTCGGCGGACTTTCCGGCAGAACGAGGGAGCGGCAAGGCGAGTAAGTAGCTACATCGTAGCAATTTAAGACGCTATACCTTTGACGCTGCCGATTGGCCGCGTTCTTGCCGTATTCCCGAGCGTCTACGGGGCGGGGGCTACCCCGCGCGACGGCAAATCACTGGGCTTTCGGGCCGGTGTAACGGATCGCGAGAGGTTGCATGGAAAAGGACTTGAGGGCCGAGGACACTCGGTCCGGAGATTGGGAAGAGGGCTCGACCGACGGCGGAACCTGGCTGGATAGGATCGAGCGGCCCGCCGGAGCTGTGGATTCCGGTGAGGATAATGCTCCAGCCGGCGCAGAAGTGACGCCGCTGCCGTTGGACTCAGCGCCCGCCCGGGCTCACGAACAACCGGCTGACGGCCGGCCATCAGCCGAGCATTCCGGCCAGGCCACGCACCTGGGTGAACTCGCCGACACGCAGATCCTGGGCGAGGGCGCCAGCTTGTCCATCCGCGGCCTGCGCGAGGCGGCGATCGAGATGGCTCGCCGCGACGCCCGTTCCGACCTGCCAGCGGTGGACGCCGTGGGCCGGTGTGAATCGGAAGAGGAGCTCGTGGACCGATCCTGCGCTCTGTTCGAGAACTGGCAGACCGCTGAACGAAGCCGGCTGAACTCCGCCGTAGCCCGCACCGAGGAAGTGATCACGGACACGATGGGCCGCACAGGCCTGGAGATCGACCGTTTCGAGAGGGTCACCAGCGAACTGTTCCGCCTCAAGAAGCGCTGGGACGCCAGGCGCGACATGATCAGCGAGGACCTCAGCGATGAAGAAGAAGTGCCGGACCAGAAGGGCGCGCGTAGCTTCAAGACGCATTGGTATGCCGCCGCGATCAGTTTTCTTTGGCTCGTAGAGCTGCTCGCCAACTCGCCCATTTTTGGAGCCCTGCTCCCGCGAGACCCGCTCACCGAACAGCAGCTACGATTCGTCTCCGAGACAAGCAGTGGCTGGCTGGCCGGTGCCCAGCGAGTCATTTCGCAGTTCATTCTGCGTCCGGACGCGTTCATGCTTGCAGCTGGTGTCGTCACGTTCCTTCTGGTCTTGGCGCACTTCTTCGGGCATTCGCTGCGCGGCCTCCTGATGCAAAAGTCTGCTACGATCGGCGGAGACAGGGTGTCGCACCGGTCACCTCTCGAATACGTCATTCCGATGGCCCTGTCAGGCGTCGGGCTGGCCTTGGTTCTGGGTGTCTTGTTCGAGGCCCGGCTGACTCTGGGAGAGGTCGCGATCGATCGGTTTGCGCATGACAGCACGGCCATCGAGGAACTGCGCCGGCAGGCGTCCTGGCTCCGGGTGGACGGGAATCTCGTCGCCGCCAACCAGGAGGCCAACAGAGCCGACGACATGGAAGCGCTCGCCAAGGAGCAGCGCGAGTACGCCGCTTCGATGAGTAGCCTGAGTTTCCCGATTCTGCTTCTGAACTCGACGCTGGTTCTGGTCGCGATTTCCGCCGCCTACTTCCACATGCGGGACCCACGGCGGGATAGATTCAACGAACTGCCGTTTGAGCGAGACCGGAAGGATCTGATCGACGCGGGTGAGCTCGCGGCCCAGAAGGCATCTGAGACGTTGTCGAGATTGGTTCGCAATATCAGAGATTTGCAGGGATTGATGACAGAGAAGCCGCTCAAGCAGTGGCAGGGGCTGGTGCACCAACTCGAGGGTACGATTGTCGCCTACCGAGCTGAGAACGGACGGCTGCGCGCCATCGATCCGCGCGCCATTCCGGCGTTTGCCGATCCCGTCGAGCTTGATCTGGTCGTGGACGAGGAAGAGGAGCGCGAATTGCTCATGCGTGACCCCGAGGAATACGAGACGGAGCGACGAGAACTGGCAGATCGTTTCGAGACGATCAGGGCGCGGTTCACCGAGGAGGCGACGGCGTGGTAGAATTGGTGCGCCGTGCGGCGCTTATCGCGGTCCTGCCACTGGTCGCCGGCGGGCTGGCCGCCTGCAGCGCCGAGCCGGGTACGGCATCAGCCGGAGAGGGTGAGGGTACACCCACCCGGCTTCGCCCCGAACTCGTGGTGTTCGTGTTCGACCGCTCGACGAGTATCACAGGGTTTCAGCTGGAAATGGCGCGTCAACTTACGAACGACCGCATACGCCGACTCGATCATGGCGACCGTATTTCGGCTCATCAGATTCTGCAACTATCGCTATCGGAGCCACCGCTACGGTGGTCAGAAACGGTGCCGGCGCGCCGCTGGGAGCAGCAGGAGATGACTCGGGATTCCGTCACTCGGGCGCGGTTCCTCAAGGATGCGATGGACTACCTGACCGCCTTCACCGATACGCTGGAGCGGGGTGACATCAACGGGACTGACATTCTGTCGACCCTGCACGATGTAGCCGCTGACCTGCGGGCGGCCGGAAACCGGGCCGCGACGATGTACATCTTCTCGGACATGCTGCAGTCCAATCGGGTGATCGATATGGAGGGGCTGAACCGGATGCCTCCGCCGGACTACGTGCGGCGGCACAAGGCGGGGGGCACGCTCCCGGATCTGACCGGCCTTTGCGTGGTGGCGCTAGGCGCCAGGGTGGACACACCCGCATCGCAGCGGGTGCTCCGGTTCTGGAAAGAATATTTTGACGCCACAGGCGCGATCCTGGACGACCGCAACTACATGTTGCGGCCGGTGAGTCTACCCGCCGATCCCTGCGGATCCGCCTGAGGCTTCATCGCGGTCCCCTAGAACGGTTTCGTAACGGCCAGCCAGGCCGCCAGGCCGCCCAGGACCGGTAGCGACCACCAGAGGATTCGTGCCTTCTGCGGATTGCGCAGCACTATCGATAGCGCTGCCCCCAGTAGAAGCCAGACCACGAGCTTTCCTACCACCCAGCCCGAAAAATCCAGGCTTAGCTTGGCCAGCATCGCGAATCCGCTGACCAGCATGATCAGCAGTCCTGTGCCATGAAACGCGGCAAGTAGACCGCGCGACCGATTGTCTTCCTTACCGCCACCGTTCAAGGCGTGCAGCGCGGCACCGCCGAGAGCCATGAACACCATCGTGATTCCGACCACGTGAGCTATCAGATAGACGTTTGCTGACACGCGCGTTGCTCCTCGCTCAAGTTGAAGTTTCCTCTGACGAGCCGTGTGCCCAGTCAGAGGCGAGAATACCGTACAGGACTATATCCTCGAACTGATCCCACTTCTTCAGGTGCTGCCGAACGACGCCCTCTTTGCGCATGCCACAGTTCTCGAGCACTCGGCCGGAAGCAGGATTTCGTGTCATGTGGTGGGCCTCGATCCTGTTCAGGCCCAGAAACTCGAATCCGTATCTGACCAGTTCTCGGGCCGCTTCGCTGGCGAATCCCTGACCCCACATCGGTCTGCCGATCCAGTAGCCGAGTTCCGCCCGGGAGTGCTCCGGCGCGAGATCCAGGCCCATGGCCCCGACCAGTCCGGAACTATGCACGAGTGCGAACACGACCTTCTCGCCAGCCACCGCGGCCGGCGCGTGGCCTTCTATCCATTCCGAGGCCATGTCCTGTTCGTAAGGGTGGGGCACGGTCAGCGTGTTGGCCGCTATCTCACGATCACCGGCGAGCCGGCACACGTCCGGCGCGTCCCCAGGCTCGAAGGGCCGAAGTGTGAGCCGCTTCGTACGCAGTACTACCGGCCACTCGATCACGGCTGAGAATCCGCGTCCCGCCCGGAGTCTGCTTCTGGCTCGAAGTCCAGCGCACCCGAGTTGATGCAGTATCGCGCTCCGGTCGGCTGCGGTCCGTCAGGAAACAAGTGTCCCAGGTGTGCGTCACACTCGGCGCACACGACCTCCGTGCGCCTCATTCCATGCGAGCTGTCCTGCTGCTCCCGGACCTTGTCTGGCCGGGCAGAATGGAAACTCGGCCAGCCACTCCCCGAGTCGTACTTGGCGCCGGACTCGAACAGCGGACTTCCGCAGCATACGCAACTGTATGTGCCGGCCGCCTTGTTATCGGTCAGTTCGCCCGAGAACGGCGGCTCGGTACCCCTCTCCCGAGTGATGCGGTATTGCTCCGTAGTGAGCTTGTCACGCCAGTGGGCCTGCGAGCGGTCATGTTCCTGTGGCATGAGTGTCCTCCGGAGCGCATGAAGAGACGAAGCGTGGCCGAGAATGCCAGATAGGTAGCCGAAGCGGCCCAGCGGCGCCACCTTAGGCTTTCGCAGGACAATAGACCACGCTCATGGAGGTGACTCGTGCCGGATCCTTTCTACGTTGCGCTGAGTAAGGTGCACAAAGTCGCGGGTGTCCATCGAGTAGCGGACATAGCGGCCGGGGCCCGGTTCGAAATGGGCGTCCACGGAGCCATAAAAGAGCATTACAACATCGACTCGCCCGACCTTCCGCTTCCCGTAGACTATCTGGTGGCGGCCACAGGCGGCTGAATGTTGGGTACACTCAACGGCGCGCTGGAAGCGCGCGAGATCCAGCTGTCACCTGACTCGATCGTAGCCGACGTAGAGGGAATCAATGAAATCGTGGAGCGGGTTCCGGTGCTGACGGAAATCCGGGTTCACTACCGGCTGAAGATTCCGGCCGGGACTCGGGAGACTGTTGACCGGGCGCTGGAACGGCACGCCTCGCGTTGCCCGACTGCCATGAGTCTGCGTGGGGCCGTCGAAGTTACGTGGACGGCCGAAATAGAAGAAGAGTAGGCGGGCCCAGACCGTAGCTACATCCGAATGTCTATGAGCTCGATTTCGTAGACCAGGGTAGCGTTGGGAGGCACGTCGCCGGGAACACCGCGCGAACCGTACCCCAACTGCGGAGGAATGACGAGCCGCCGCTTGCCGCCGATCCTCATTCCGGCGATGCCCTCCTCCCAGCCCTCGATCGCGCGTCCGGCGCCGAGGGGGAACGTATAGGGCTCCGGATCATCCTCAGTGCTGTCAAACAGCTCCCCGTTGGGAATCCAGCCTGAGTAGCGGATCACGATCAGATGCCCGGGTCTGGCCGACAGTCCGATGCCATCTACGAGGTCCTGCGTGTAGAGGCCTGAGGTGGATCGGGTCATGCTCTCCAGGTCGACGCCGAGTTCAGCCGCGAAATCCGGCGACACATCTCGCGCAGCGGCTTCCGCCGCCGCTCTCTCAGCCGTCTGAGTGTCCGTTTCTGAGCCGGAGCCGCGGCACCCGGCTGCCGCGGCCAACAAGAAGAGCGCGAGGCCGGCACGCCTGAGATGATTCACTCCGCCTCCTGTTCAGGCGTTCGGGTGCCAAGCTGCGTGTCGACCATGAGCAGGGCAGTGCCGTCAGTGCCAAACATCTTCAGGCGCTGGACGATTTCGTCGATGCTGGCCTCTTCCTCGACCTGCTCGGTGATGAACCACTGGAACTCAACCTGGGCCGGGTAGTCTCCGGCCTCGCTGGCCATAGCGTACAGCTTGTGAATTCGGCCCGTAACCAGGCGCTCGTGATCAAGCGACGCCTGCATGATCTCCAGCGGAGAGCCGAATTCGTGGGGTGGCTCTCCCAGTGCCTGGAGCTTGACCGGGGCCCCGCGGTCCTGCATGAACGTAACGAGGCGCATGGCATGACTGACCTCTTCCTGTGCCTGCAGCCTCATCCAGCTAGCGAAGCCGGTGAGGTTCCTTTCGGTACAGTAGGTGGACATCGACAGATACAGGTAGGCGGAGTAAAACTCGGCCTGGATCTGATCGTTGATAGCGTCCTGCAGTGACGGATTCAGAGGGTCCTCCAACACGGGTTTTCAAGGGGCTGGGTTCCGACTGCAACCTGCCGATTCGGTGCCGGCCGGTCAACGGTTCAGAAACCCTCGGTGCTTCGCAGCCGTACGAACAACTCAACGGATGCGGCGTTCCTCGAACGAGGCTGGACCGACTTGGCTTCAACTGTACATCTCCTCATGGCCGTGCTGTCGCTCCAGGCGGCAGACTCGTCCACGTATGCAGACCCCGCGGCCGAAGCGCTGCTGGAGCGGGCGCGGATGGCGCGCGGCTCTGAAGCGGCCGGGCTGCGCAGCTACGAAGCCACGGTGCGCGAGCGAATTCACCTGGGGCTATCGGGCTTCCGGTTTCGGCGTCTCCGGTCATTGTACCGCAGCGAGAGAGTCGCCCGGGTGCGCTGGGACCGGGACCAGGGAGAGACTCTGCATTGGATCGGAATCCGCAAAGAAGTACCAGTCGCCGGAGCTGCGGCCGAAATTGACATCGAGGAGGACGAGGACCTCGATGCCTTCCCGATTGATCCGACCGGCAACCGCCTCATACTGGCCGGATCGAGGTTCCTGCACCCACTCGCGGACACGGCCGCCGCTCACTACAGATATGCGTCAGGCGACACGATGCGTGTGCTTCTGTCAACGGGCCGGGCGATCACGTTGGTAGAGGTTCGCCTTGAGCCCCGTCGATCCGATTTTTCCCTCCTGGCTGGTTCTCTATGGTTCGACCTGGAGACAGCAGCGCTGGTGCGAGCGGCCTACCGGCCGGCCCGGCCGTTCAATATGGAAGTCGATGATCCGAAGGGAGGCGACAATGTTCCAGGCTTTCTCCAGCCGATAGTGGTTGACGTCGACTTCATCACAATCGACTACGCGCTGCGCGAGCTCCAGTGGTGGTTGCCGCACCGGATCCGTATGGAGGGATACGGAAAAGCTGGCAGTGTGCTTCGGCTGCCCGTGACGATCGAGATGTTCGCTGACGATTTCGATGTCAACTCATCCTCATCTGCCGGTCTCGATCGCAGCGCCGAGCCACTGCCGGGTTGGGATCGGTACGAAGTCGAGAGCGAGGACGACGGAGACGGCCCGACGAGGATAGTCTTCCGGCCGCCGGACTCCGTACTTGTTAGATCACCCGTGCTGTCTGACACACCGGCGGACCCGTCGCCCATCGCTTTCAGTGCATCCGACCTGAACCGTCTGAGAGGCCGCCTCGCCGATCTCGCCGTACCGGGCGCGCCTCCGCGGCCAGCGACGCTTCGCCCTGTCTTGCCTCGGTACAATCGGGTGGAGGCCCTGAGTCTCGGAGCCGAATGGAGTCTGCCGCTGTCCGCCGAAACCAGGCTGCGTCTGAGAGGCCGTATCGGGGCCGGGGATATGGTGCCGGGAGCGGAGCTTCAGCTGGAGCGGGCTCGCGCGACCAGTACGCTGACGGTCGCTGGCTACCACAGATTGACCGCTGTGGATGATTGGGGCGACCCGTTGTCGCTCGGCAATTCCCTGAACGCTCTGACGCTGGGATACGATGACGGCCAGTACTACCGCGCCAGTGGCGCCGCCGTCGGCCTGCGGGGAGAGTCGGGATCACTTCGATTCAGCGGCCAGGTGTACGCGGAGAGACACCGGACCGTGTTACGCGAAACGGACGTCTCACTGGCCAACGCTTTCGGCTCGGATGGATTCGGTCCGAACATCGACGCCGACGAGCTGGACCTGTTCGGGTTGAAGGGCCGGATCAGGACCCAGATCGGTCTCGACCCGGAGCGGCTCGTAGCCGCGCTGGACAGCTGGGGCGAGGTCGGATTGGGAGACGCCTCGTTTCAGCGTGTGGCTGCGACCGTCTCGCTGGCCAGCCCGCTCGGTGCGGCGCTTGGCGCAGCGGTTCAGATCGGATCTGGGGTGACATTTTCAGAAGCGCCTGCGCAGCGTTTGTTCTATCTGGGCGGCCCGACGTCTATTCGCGGGTTCCGCGGCGGCCAGATCTTTGGCGAGGCCTTCTGGCTGGCCCGAATCGAGCTGGCCACCCGCAGGCCCGCGGTTCGGTTGCTCGCGTTTTCTGACTTCGCGTGGGCCGGAGATAGCTCAGATTTCGGAACCACGAATACCGCCGGCTCGGTGGGTGCGGGCATTTCGGCCCTCGACGGCTTGGTGCGCGTCGATCTGGCCCGGGGATTCATGGGGCCTGAGCCTCTGCGTTGGAGGCTACACGCCTACCTGGACGCTCTGTTCTAGCCCGGTCTCAGGCCTGCTCCGACTACCAGTGGCCCGGATCAAACAGGGAGTCTTCCAAAGCGACATTGGCCTGAATCAAACTGTACTCCTCCAGCAGAGTAAGGCGGCCGTCGTTTAGAAACCTGACCTCAGGAGCTATCCAGCCACCCTCCAGCGGCTCATACCGGTTGAATTGTACCTCACTGGCAATCTGGCCCTCGGGGCCGGCGGGCAGAATCTGGCGCACGAAAACAAGGCGCTCGACGTCGACCCAGAACTGGGCTGACAGTTCGTCGCCCTCGTCCGCGCCCACGACATACGCAGGCCGCTCCTGCCATTCGGCCCTGCGGAGCTTGGTGAGGTCGAAGCCGAGTGCCTCCAGTTTACTCACGGTCTGGCGCGGATCGGAGCGATACACGTCGAAGCCCAGCAGCAGCAGCGAATGCACCTGCCGGGTCACTCCCGTCATCGCTCCAGACTGGAACTGATAGGCGGAGTCACTCCGAAAGATGATTCCGTTGCCGTACTCCCTGGCGCCGACCTCGATCCGCAGTCTGCCCGGAACTGCCATGTACTCTGACCATGTCTGCTCTCGCGCCACTGACCCGTCGGAACGGTAGAACGTCGCCTGCTGTTCGAACGTCAACGTCTCGTACCAGGAGCTCTGATATCGTTCGTGCATGGCCTCGACCAAAGCCGACCCGTCTTGGACGGGGTCGACCCCCTGGCTCAAGACAGTCAGTGTCGCCAGTAGCAGAATCATTGATACCTTCCGTTTGTTCAAAGCCAATACTGGTGCTTCGGCGCCTCTAGGCCAATGAATCGGTTAGACCCCTGGAGAACAAGAATGGCGGACACCGTGCAAGCGGAACCTTCACCGGCGCCGGTCGCAAAGTGGAGCGCGCTCTCCGATCGTGAGCCGGAATACGCGCTGGTCGCGAACGTAGATCTTGTTGTGGTCAGGTACGGAGAAGATGTGTCCGTGCTGTACGGCCGCTGCCTGCACCGGGGGGCGCTGATGGCCGACGGCCACATCCGCGGTGACGACCTGATTTGCGGAGTGCACGGCTGGGACTATCGCTTCGACACCGGTGTGAGCGGATACGACAACTCGGAGGTGCTTCACAAGTTCAATGCCTGGGTAGACAAGGATGCCGATGCGGTGCTGGTGGACGAAAACGAGGTGGCGGCCTGGGCAGCCGCCAACCCGCAGGTGTATGACCGAAACGCCTACTTGGGCCTGTACGCGGACCACAGCGGCACCCCCGCCGAACCAGACAACAAGTACATTCAAAGGCTGGCCCGCGACGGCTTGAGCAAGGTCGGGCACCACGGCAGAGTCACTGCCATGGGTGTCCCGCTTACCGAGCTCCCGCGCTGGAGCGACATCCAGGTCGTCACGGCTCAGCTGGCCAGAAAACCTCTCCTCGATGACGAGCCCGTAGGAACCGATGTCGTGATCGGCCCCGGGGCCGACAAGCCGCTACGGCTGAAGATTCCGCTCTTCGTGAGTGACATGAGCTTTGGCGCCCTGAGCGAAGAAGCCAAGGTCGCGTTGGCGCGAGGCGCAGAACTGGCCGGAACAGGAATTTGCTCGGGAGAGGGCGGGATGCTCCCGGAGGAGCAGGCCGAGAACACTCGCTATATGTATGAGTTGGCCTCGGCCCGGTTCGGCTGGGCTGTGGAGAAGACCGCGCTGGTTCAGGCTTTCCACTTCAAGGGAGGGCAGGGTGCCAAGACGGGCACGGGCGGACACCTTCCTGGAGAGAAGGTGGCCGGGAAGATCGCCCAGGTAAGAAACCTGGAACCCGGGCAGGCGGCCATCAGCCCGTCGCGCTTTCCCGATCTGGATTCTCCGGCTGACTACCGGGCCGTAGCGGATGAGGTGCGCGCGGAAACCGGAGGGATCCCGATCGGGTTCAAACTCTCGGCGCAGCATATCGAGGACGACCTCGATTTCGCGCTGGAGGTGGGGGCGGACTACATCATCCTGGACGGAAGAGGAGGGGCCACTGGCGCCGCTCCCGTCATCTTCAAGGACAACATCTCCGTGCCCACGATTCCAGCCCTGGCGCGCGCACGCCGGCACCTGGACAACAGGAAAGCCGAGAACGTGACACTTATCATCACGGGTGGCCTTCGTACGGATGCGGACTTTGTAAAGGCCCTGGCGTTGGGGGCTGACGCGGTAGCGGTCTCCAACTCCGCCCTGCAGGCGATCGGATGTCTGGCCATGAGAGCGTGTCACACCAACAACTGTCCGGTCGGGATCGCCACGCAGCGGGATCAGCTTCGGACGCGGCTGGTCGTAGACGAGTCAGCCCAACGCCTGGGCCGGTTCTTCCAGGCTACCGTAGAGCTCATGACGGTTCTGGCCGCGGCGTGCGGGCACCGTCATCTGAACGACTTGTGTCTGGACGACCTGGTTACGTGGAAGCGCGACATGGCGGATTTGTCGGGCATCCGCTACGCCGGTGTCGGAACCGTAAGCTAGAAATAGACATAGATGACACATATCAAAGTGTGCTGCATAAACAGTTTAGAAGAGTCTGCGCTCGCTCTCACAAGCGGAGCTCTGGCACTCGGCTTCGTATCGAAAATGCCCAGCGGACCCGGGGTGATCTCGGAACGGGGTATCGCTTCGATAGTCAGCGCGCTTCCGGCCGGCACCGATTCCTTCCTTCTCACCTCGCGGCTGGATCCCGGTGCGATCCAGGGCCAGGTGGACCGCACCGGGCCGCGTACCGTGCAGCTTGTCGACCGGCTTGAAGCGCCGGCCCGCGCCGATCTCCGGCGGCGCGTACCCGCGGTCCGGATCGTTCAAGTGGTTCACGTTACGGGGCCCGCATCGGTGGCGGAAGCGGTCTCGGCGGCGGAGCATTCCGACGCCATTCTTCTGGACTCGGGACAGCCGGATCGGGCGATCCGAGAGCTGGGCGGAACGGGTAGGGCTCATGATTGGGCCGTCAGCCGCCGAATCGTCGAGGAAGTCGAAGTGCCTGTCTACCTGGCGGGGGGTCTGACTGCCACCAACGTGGCCGAGGCGATTGAGACGGTTCGCCCCTTTGGAGTAGACGTCTGTACCGGAGTTCGAACCAACGGAAGGCTGGACGCGATGAAGCTAGAGCAATTTGTGGCCGCGGTCATACAGACTGCGGATGCGGGTGACGTGTCGTGACCGCTGTCTGGCGCGACTTACGTGGGGCTGAAGCCGGGCGGGTATTCCGCGCCGCAGTCCAGGCGCATTGGGCGGCCCGCATCGCGGGCGCCTTCGGCAAGGCGCTGGCCAGGCCGGAAGATGATTGGGGGCATGTCAGCCTATCCTGGATTGAGCACGCCGGAGCTTTCTGGGGAGCACCGTCTGAGCCGGGTGGACTGCGCACCGGACTGTCTCTGACGCCCCTGGCCCTTCATGCCGGCCAGCCCGCGGGCGAGGCCGAGACACTAGACCTGGCGGGTCTGAGCCCACAGGAAGCCCACGCCTGGCTGGAATCCGTGCTGAGGGTCCGCATGGGTGAAGAGGCCGCGGCATTGCTGGAGCCGCCGGAACCCGATGCGGCTCACCCCGAGGCCACAGCCCCGGCGGATTCGTCGGGCGCACCGCCTGATGACGAGGCTCTGGCGGCGCTGGAGGCCTGGTTCTCGAACGCGAGCGGTCTGCTGCTTGCCTTGGCCTCCGACAATCCGAACGCCTCTCCGGTGCGCTGCTGGCCGCACCACTTTGACATCGCCACTCTCATCACGCTGGATCCTGACGCTGACCCGGAAACGGCGCGGTCGGTGGGTGTCGGCTTCTCCGCCGGCGACGGCGGGCATCCGGAGCCGTACGCCTACGTGCTGCCCTGGCCGCGCCCGGGCGCCGATGCGGAGCCACGTCCGTTCAGCGGCGCGGGCGAGTGGGTGAGCGACGATTGGTTCGGGGCCCGCGTCTCCAGATCAGCACTTATGGCGGCTGGCGGTTCGGAGGCCCAGCAGGCCGCGACGGCGACGTTCATACGCGAGGCGGTGCGTGAAGCGTATCGTCTGATCGGCGGTGAACAGCCCGGCGAAATGCTGCACACGCGCCCGGCGCGGGAGGAAACCGGCTCATGAGTCGACATAGCGACGACCTTCCCGGGCGCACCTGGATGCGTGTTCTGGCTCCGGACGAACTGGTGGACGGCCGAGTGCGATCTGTCACGTGCGGGCATCGCACTCTGTGTATGACCAGATTCGGCGGGACGTACGGCGCCCTCGATAACAAGTGTCCGCATCAGGGTGGACCTCTAGGTGAAGGCTCGATCGAAAACGGGCTCCTGCGCTGTCCCTGGCACGGGTGGGACTTCGATCCGCTGACCGGAATCGCTCCGGGCGGCTTCGAAGACGGGGTCGAGACTTTTCCGGTCGAAGAGCGAGAGGACGGCGTGTATGTGTCGCTCGCAGAGGACGAGGCTCACGTCCGGACCGTATCCGATGTCATGGCCGAGACTCTGGTCAACTGGGGGATACGCCACGTGTGGGGCATGGTGGGCCACTCCAACCTGGGGCTGGCTGATGCGCTGCGCCGTCGGGAGGAGGCCGGGCAGCTTTCGTACTACGGAATCAGGCACGAGGGCTGCGCGTCTTTCGCCGCCTCGGCCTACGGAAAACTTACCGGCCGGCCCGCGGCCTGCTTCACTATCGCCGGCCCCGGGGCCACGAACCTGCTTACCGGCCTGTGGGACGCCAACGTGGATCGATCGCCTGTTCTGGCGCTTACCGGGCAGGTGGACACGCAGGTGCTGGGGCCCGGCGCCTTCCAGGAGGTCGACCTGGCGGCGGCGTTCGGCCGGGTCGCGCAGTGGGCTCAGCCGGTGCTCACCAGCAGCAAGCACGCCGAACTGGTGAACCTGGCCTGCAAGAGTGCGATCCTGAATCGTGGAGTCTCGCATCTGATTCTCCCGGACGAGGTCCAGGTGATTCCGGCGCCCGATGGAGCCGCGGCTGGCGGACCGGCCGGGCGTCTGACACCGCGTGAGATAGCACCGCCCGAGACGTCGCTGGAGCAGGCGGCCGACATGCTACGGCGAGCCACGCGTCCAGTAATCATCGTGGGCCACGGGGCCCGCTTCTGCATGGAGGCGATCACGGAGCTGGCCGAAGAGATGGACAGCCCGGTGATTACTACGTTCAAGGGCAAGGGCCTGATCTCAGATCTGCATCCGCTGGGCTGCGGGGTTCTGGGCCGCAGCGGAACTCCGATCGCGAGCTACTTCATGAACGAGGCGGATTGTCTTCTCGTTCTCGGCGCCAGCTTCAGCAATCACACCGGAATTACCCCCAAGAAGCCGACCATTCAGGTGGATTTCGATCCGATGATCCTGGGCAAGTTTCACTCGGTGGACGTGCCGGTATGGGGAGAGATCGGAGTCACCGTGTCTTTGTTGAGAAGTCGCCTGGCCGGCGGGGCTGAGAAGGCAGATCAGCGGCGCGAGATTGCGGATCGATGGCGGATCTGGAGAGCGGAAAAGAGGCGCCGCACCGAAGAGACGGGAAAAAATGGGATTGGCTCGGCGGTCATCTTCGAGGCGCTTACCTCGGTCGCTCCGGAGGACGCCATCATCGCTGTCGACGTAGGCAACAATACGTATTCGTTCGGCCGATACTTCGAATGTACGAAGCAATCGATTCTAATGTCTGGCTATCTGGGCTCGATCGGATTCGCATATCCGGCAGCCATCGGCGCTTGGGCTGCGACGCAGGAGGAGGATCCACGGTTCGCCGGCCGGCCCGTCATCGCGATCTCCGGCGACGGAGGATTCGGCCAGTACATGGGTGAGCTGACGACGGCGGTCAAGTACGGCATGAACATCACTCATCTCCTGATCAACAATCAGGAGCTGGGGAAGATCAGCAAAGAGCAGCGCTCCGGGAACTTCGACGTATGGCAGACCTCTCTGCACAATCCGGATTTTTCAGAGTATGCGAGTATTTGTGGAGCGGAGGGGTATCGGGTAACGGAGGCGTCGGATCTGGTGCCCGCGCTCGAAGCCGCTCTGAATGTGGAGGGGCCGAGTCTGGTGGAGGTCATGGCCGACGCGGACTTGATTTAGGCAGATCCTGATCCTCGATACGGAGACGACCACATGATGGGATGGACGCTACTGATGGCGGCCTCGGCCCTCGTTCAGACTCCCGTTCAGGGGCCGGGTGCCGCAGCCCCCGCCCCGGATGCCCCAACTGAGGCATACCGGGTAGTTCTCATGCGGGCGGCGCCGGGGCGTCTCCTGGATCTCATCCAACTGCTCGAACAGCGTGCGGCGGTTATGGAAGCGGCTGGAGAGCCTGCCACGCTCGTGATGCGACACAGCCAGGGAGATCACTGGGACCTCATGTCCCTGGCCCCGATCGGAAGCCTGGAGGAGTACTATTCGGAGGGGCGGCGCGAACCCGAGGCCGAGCTGCGAGACATGCTCTCCTGGCGTGAGGAACTGTTCGCGGAAGGGCCTGAGCGCGAAGCGCTGCAGCTAGCCGCGCGGGACGCCGGCCTCTTCCACATCGAAATGTTCATTGCGCTGCCCGGAAAGTACGAGGCGCTGGTCGAGCAGCGGTACATGGAGAACGCGTACTACAACGGAACCGAACGGCGTGGCAACTTCGTGTTCACACGAATCGGCGGCGCCGCGTGGGACGTGTTCACAGTCGGTTTCTACAATGACTGGGCGGAGTTCGTCGCCGAGCCGGACCTGCCGCAGGAATCATTTGAGCAGGCAGCCAGGGACGCCGGCTTCGAAGCCAGGAATCGTATCGGGACCTATTTGCGCGAGTTGATTTTGAGCCACAACGACACGCTGGCGGGCCGGGCCTACTAGCGGTCAGCAGGCGTTTCCCGCGCACGAGCCCGCGCGATGAGCCGGATGGGCCGGTCGCGAAAGAGGTAATTCCAGGCCCAGCCCGACAACACAGCGATTCGATTGCGGACTCCCAGGATGTAATAGAGATGCACGGCAAGCCACGCGATCCAGCCTGGAAAGCCCTTGAGCCGAAACCGCCCCACCTGAGCGACCGCGTTACTACGGCCGATCGTGGCCATGATACCTTTGTCCCGGTATGCGAACGGCACTGGCTTCTCGCCCTTCAGCTGTCGCCTAATAGATCGCGCCACCGTACGGCCTGCCTGAATCGCCGGGGCTGACAGCATCGGTGCTTCGCCGCCTTCATGGTCCGCCGCGGCGAGGTCGCCGATCGCGTAGACGCGGTCCTGGCCGGGCAGCCGCAGGCTCTCACTCACGGATAGACGCCCACTGCGGCTGGTCGGGGAGTCCACGTGACTCGCGAGCTCGGAGGGCCGCACTCCAGCAGCCCACACCAGGGTCTCAGCCTCTATGCGACCGCCGCCGGCCAGGCAAACTGAACCCGATTCCGCCTCCGTGACCCTCTCTCCCACGCGGACTTCGATGCCATACCTTTCCTGAAGCCGCCGACTCGTATCCATACCCAGGCTTTCGGCAAATGCTGGCAGGACCCGGTCTTCCCCTTCAACCAGAACAATCCGGACCTGCCGCATATCCAGGGCAGGGAAGTCGCGGCTGAGCTCCAAATGGACCAGTTCAGACAGTGCTCCAGCGTACTCCACCCCGGTCGGCCCGCCGCCGACGACGACAAACGTCAGCCAGCGTTGCCGGTCCGGCGCCAGGCCAGCAGCGGTGGCATTCTCGAAGCAGCGCAGCACGTGGTTTCGGAGTTCGAGGGCCTCGGAGAGATCTTTAAGACCGTACGCCAGTCGCTCCACTGATTCCATACCGTAGAAATTCGTCTGGCTCCCGGTAGCCAGGACAAGAAAGTCATATAAGATCGTCCGGTGATCTGAGAGCCGAACGACCTGCCCAGCCAGATCGACACCCATAACCTCGCCATAAACGAACTCGATGTGCGAGGAGCGGCGGAACACCTGCCGCACCGGAAACACAATGTCGCTGGGGTTGAGGAGGGAGCTGGCTACCTGATACAGGAGGGGCGTAAACAGGTGGTAGTTGTTCCGATCGATAAGCACTACGTGCACTGGCGCCTTTGCCAGTGAACGGGAACAGGCCAGGCCCCCGAATCCGGCACCCACGATTATCACTCGAGGTCGGCGCATCGAAATCAACTCCTGAAACCGACTTGTGAAAGTCCAACCCTGGACCTACCTGCAGTCGCAAAAGCATCTTCCCACGCCTTGCCGCGGCAGGCAACCTTGGGCGCAAATGAGTGTGTCAAAACAGGCAGACGAACGACACCGAGTGCGCGACGGCTGGTGACCGTGAACCGATATGAGAGCGAGGGCTTGAAATGGGTAGAAAATTTAGCGCAGTGTTGCTGGGAATCCTGGTCATGGGTGGCGTCGTGGCCGCGGCCCGTGCGTTGGAAGCTCAGGAGCGCTCAGACGACAACGAGCCGAGTCGGATCAGTGTGTTCAGCTTCGGTGGCAGCTATCTGGGCGTGCATATTGAAGACGTGGACAAGGAGGCGGTTCGGGAACTGGACCTGCCCGGTGAATACGGCGTCCGTATCATGGGCGTGGAAGAGGACACTCCAGCTGCCAGAGCGGGCCTGGAGGTCGACGATGTGCTCGTGGCATGGAACGGCGAGCGTCTTCGCAGCACGGCTCAGCTTCGCCGCATGCTGAACGAAACACCCTCGGGCCGGTCGGTTGATCTCGAGTTGATTCGTGACGGCGGATCACGGACTATCGAAGTCGAGCTGGGAGAGTCGCGAGGCGGGAACGCTTTCTCGTTTCGGACTGCTCCGCGCGGCAATTTCGGAGTCGCTCGCCCCGAGATCCTGCGAGAGCATCTGGGCCGTATCCGGGAGCGATCTCCCGGCGCGAGGGCCTTCAGTTTCTTCTCCAGTGGCGGTCGTCTCGGCGCCTCGATTCAGAACCTCGGCGACCAGCTGGGTGACTATTTCGGCCTGGGTGACAGGGACGGCGTACTCGTGACTTCAGTCAGCGAGGAATCGGCGGCTGAGAAGGGCGGGCTACTAGCCGGCGACGTCATCCTCGGAGTCGACGGACAGAACATCGATGGTCCGCAGGAGTTGCTCAGGGCGATTCGCGAGGCGGAGGCCGGCAGCCTGGAGCTCAACATCCTGCGTGAAAAGCGGGAGCGCTCGATTACGGTGGACCTGCCCGAGCGTGAAGAGGGAGGCCGGATGTGGCGTCGCACAGCCCCCTCTGGAGCGCAGAGCTTCTTCTTCAACGGCGATGATATGGACTTTGGTGATTTTGAAGTAACCATTCCGGATCTGGAGTCCGTGTTCGAGCAAATCGAGGGACTAGGCGAAGTGTTCGAGAGAGCTTTCGACGATGCCAGCATTCGCTGGGATTCACCGGAGAATGTAGCACCTGCTCCGCAGCGCACCCGATCGGTTGTCTCGGCCTGACCACAGGGGAAGTCGCGAGTAGGGAAGTACCGGGGGCGGCCTGCGGACCGCCCCTTTTTTTTAGCTTGTAGGTTCGGGGGGCGGCGTTCATCTTGGGGAATGCCTACTGGAGCCCTGTGAGCCGCGCGCAAGCGGCCCCCGATCCCCGAAGCATCGTCACGCCGGACGCATTTTCCGTGTCCCCGGATCTCCTCGGCCTGCCCACGGCGAATCCGTGGCGCCGCGCCCTGGCGATTCTGATCGATCTGGCCATCATCGGCCTGCTGGCCAACGCCAGCGGCCTTCTCCTCGCCGTCGCTGCCGGCCTGTTCTTCTTTCGCATCGCTTTGCGGGGGGCTGGCACCGGGCGGGCAAGCAAGTTGATGCGGGGTAGCTTTGGCTGTCTGGGGGCGATCGTGTTGTTCTCCGCTATTTCGGCGATCTGGGCCTCTCGGTTCGTAGACGTCGAGATTCCGGTCGATTCGGAAACTGGTGCCACGATCACACTGCGTGAGGCGGGAGCCGCGGTAGGCGATATCCGTACTCTCCTCGGCTCCCAGGATTCCGCTAACACCAGTGCCGCGGCGGACCGGCTCGTCTCCCTGATGAGCGAGAGTGGAGTCATCCCGGAGGACATTCCCGCAGAAGTAGAGAGTCTGTCCGACGCAGGGCTGAGCGAGTCAGCTCGGGAGGCGCTAGTCAAAGCCGTATCAGCTCTTTCAGCTCCAGAGGCGCCGCCTGATTCGGGAGCTCAGCTTGCTTTGGACAGCCTGCTTCAGAGTTTCCTGGCCACCAGCGCGGCTGGTGACAGCGCCGCCAGCGAGTCGATTCGAGTGCGCGCCGCGGAACAGTTGGCGCAGCCGGAACTCGCAGCACGGGACCGGCGTATCGCGCGGCTATCCGATCGCAATGACAATCTGGCGGGCGAACTGAGCCAGACGAGGGCCGACCTGGAAGAGGCCGAAAATCGCGGACTCCTGTCGACGATCCGGAAGTTCCTGGACGATCTCGGCCTCGGACTTGGCTGGTCCGGACTCTATTTCACTTTCTTTACGGGCCTGACTCGAGGACAGACTCCCGGTAAGCGACTGCTCGGAATCCGGGTCCTCAGATTGGACGGTAAACCCATAAGCTGGTGGATCTCGTTCGAGCGATTCGGAGGCTACGCAGCTGGACTGCTCACCGGCCTGCTCGGATTCGCTCAGATACTCTGGGATCGGAACCGTCAGGGCGTGCATGACAAGCTGGCCGAGACCGTCGTCGTGCGGGTAGGCGGTCGCCGAAAAAGTGAGCCAGGCCTGCCAGGCGGGGGCTAGTACGCTACAGGTCGCATCCCGCCCGCCAGCCGCCTTCGGATAGTTCCGTCATCATCTGGAGGATTCCTTCCTGGTCGCTCTGCACGGTCAAGACCAGCATGTCGCCATCCTCGGCCCAGGCGAGGGCCATCCGGGCTGCCTCTGTTTCCGAGCCGGCGTACTCCCACAGATCGGACATGGCTCCGCCGCGCTCTAACTCGTCTACCAGGAGCCGCGGGACTTCACCGGCCTCCCGGCCACGTAGATACGGTTCCATTCCCTTGATCAGGATGTGGTCCGGATTCATCCCGAGCGCGGTGCGAGCCAGGGTCCGGATGGCCTGATCGTCGCGGTCGCCCGCCTGGCCGATCGACAGGAGAAGCCGTGCGTGTGGAAGCTGATCGACCATATGACCGAGCGCTTGCAAACCGTGCGGGTTGTGAGCGAAGTCGACCAGGACGGTCGTGGCACCGAAACGGAAGAAATTGCCTCGGCCGCGATTGTCCGCGGCGTCGCCCCCGATTGCAGCCAGACCCCGCGCGATGTCCTTGGCCGAGATGCCGACTGCTGTGGCCAGGCCGGTAGCCGTCATCGCGTTATACACGTTATGGCGGGCCGCTCCGTCCAGGCACACCGGGATATCTCCCAGGCTGGCCACCAGCGTACGCCCGGAGCCTTCGAGAATCACCAACTCGGCGCCATCCACCGTGCACACCCTTCCGCCCGCCGCCAAATGGCTTTGAATCTCTGGCTCGTCCGGCCGCAGCGTGCACCATGTGATCTGAAGCGGAGCAGCGCCAACTTCCGCCCTCCGTCTCAGCGCCGCCGTCAGCTGGCCGTCATCGGCGTTGAGCACGGCCGTGCCATGTGCGGCGGCCCGGGTGACGACGAGCTTCACGTCCGCCAGTTCGTCCAGATCGGAGACGCCGAACTCGCCCATGTGATCTTCCGCCACGTTCGTGACCGCGGCCGCGCTGGC
>JBDLJJ010000037.1:0-22638 GCA_039714435.1 Gemmatimonadota bacterium
AACGCAACACACGACGCTCGCTGGATCTCTTCAGTCAGCGCGCCGCGCCAGGTTCAGGGCCGCATGGAGCCCCACACCGAGGAGCACAGCCAACACGACAGGGTTCGAAAACACCAGCCGCCCGAATAGCGGCAGCTCGGCCAGCCAGGGCTCGCCCAGAACGTATTGCGCGTAGACGGGCACGCCGACTGACGCGATGAGTGTCGTTCCAGCCACCAGCTGATTGGCCGTGCTTGCCCGCGACGAGGCGATAAGCCGAATGCCGGACATGGCTATCATGCCGCATACGAGAATGAATACGCCTCCCAGCACAGGCCGCGGCAGGGCCACTAGCAGGGCCCCGAACTTCGGGCTGAGTCCGTACAGCATCAGGATGACGGCCGCGACCCGTACAACCGTCCGGCTGGCCACTCTGGTGGCACTGATGATTCCAATATTCTGCGTGTAGCTCGTGCATGGCAGGCCGCCTACGGCCGTCGCAACAACTGATCCCAGCCCTTCTGCGAAGATGCCGCGGTCCATGTGACGCCGGGTAAACTCCTGCTCCGTAACGTCACACGTAGCCGCGTAATCGCCGATAGACTCGACCATCGAAGCGAATGCACCCGCCATCGCCGCCAGGATGGCGGCGGCCACGAACTCCCAGCCGAAGCCGGGACCGCCGAAGGGAAACAGCGCCGGCGGAGCAATCCAGTCCTTGTTGGCCAGGAGCGCCCAGTCCACCCGGCCCATCCAGCCTCCTACACCCAGGCCAACGATCCAGATGGAGGCGAAGATGGCGCCACGCGACAACACACCACCAAGCACGCGTGGAAGTCCGACCTGCAGCGCGAACACCAACGCGATCACACCCGCTGCCAGGCCGAAGCTGGCCTGACTGCCGTCGCCGATAGCGAGGCGCACGGCCACCTGGCCCAGAGCGAAGGCGATCACCAGGACGACCGTCCCGGCCACTACCGGCGGAAATAGACGCCTGAGCAGACCCACCAGCCGGGCCCCTCCCAGCAGCGCCTCCGCCAGGCCGGAAATGAACGCGCCGCCCCACATGGCGGCCGGGCCGAGCTGTGCCGCGATGGGGGCCAGCGTGCCGGTCATCGTGGCCGAGGGTCCCTGAATGATCGGCAGGCGGTTGCCGATCGTGGTCTGAATGAGTGTGGCCAGGCCCATGGCGAACAGTGAGTAGTTGATGAGCCGCGCCGCCTCGGCCGAACCCATTCCCATGGCGGCGGCCACGGCCAGCGGCAGAACAAACGGAGAGATGTCGACCAGGGTGTGCTGCCACCCGTACAGGATGGTCTCCCACCAGGACGGTGGCCGTTCATCAACGCTATAAATGAGGTGCGAACGCTTGTCGGACATGGGCCAGCAAGCTTTACATCGGGCGCGACCCCGTCAACTCATGTCGACATGCCGCAGAGCCTTCACGGGTCCGGAGTGAACGGGAGCGACTCATAGAACGTGCTCATGACTAACCCTCGATTGCTGTCGAGCGCGTCGGTCGTATTCCGGAAGTTGATCGGAAGCGTGTACTCCCGATCGAACTTTCTCTGTCTGAACAGGGCTACATGCAAGTGGGGACCTATCGAGCCGCCGGTATCGCCGCTGAGCGCGATCGGCTGACCCTGCACCACGGTATCACCCACAGCCACCAGCGGACCGTTGAACGTCAGATGCATGTAGTGCATAATGGTGCCGTCCGCGTGCTCGATGAACACGAAATTCTCGTCTCCCGGACTGCGATTACCGTCTCTGTTGGTTCCGCGAACAAAAATTACGACTCCGCCCCTTGTGGCAGTAACGGTGGTGCCGATCGGCATCCTGAAGTCGTAGGCGAACCAGTCGTGGTGCCCCCAGGTCGGGTTTGGAGGACAGTAGGTTTGCTCTACCATTCTCGACGTTCCCACTTCATACGGAAGCACGTACGACGAGCTGGCGGGATCCCCAAAATCCTGGTCGCAGATGATTTCTCCCACCTGGACGTTGATGTTGAAACTCTGTGCTGTCTGTAGCTCGCCATCTGTGGCCAGGAGGCTCACTGAATGCGATCCGACATTCGGCCAGTCGGCCAGACCCCGGATCGTGCTTGTGCCGGCATCGAATTCCAGCCATGTGGGTAGCGTCGGCGCCGACAGCGTTATGGCGTCACCCTCGGCGTCCGTTGTCTGTACTACGTATTCATAGTCGCGATTGTGGTCTGCCAGTATTATCGGCGACCCGAAAGACGGCGCCGTGTTCGCGGTGGGAGGGGGCGGATCGGGCGCTGGCGGCGGTGGAACTGACGGGTCCGGCGACGTGAGGCCTGGGGTGCCGCCGCATCCGGCTAATAGCGTCACTCCAGCGAGACCCATAACCGCTATTCCACGACGTCGCCAGGTGCGGCCTGTCTGACTACCGCTCATATGTTCATCCTATCGCTCCTCGTGTCCCCCGCCCTTCCGCCGCTTGCCGGCGCCTTGATCGAGCCCAACGTTAGGGTCTATTAGACACCAATCAATGAAATCAGTCTAAAGTCTGGGCAATTACCGATATCCCGGGAACACCTATCGTCGTGCGGGTTATGGCAGCGACAGTGCGGTACGGTGACTGGTTTTCAGCATGTTTCCGAAAGGCGCGGAATGTCTGACAGTCCGACAGTCGAATTCGGAGACTTCCAGCTGGACCTGGAACGTGGTGAACTTCGTCTCCAGGGCGAAGTCTGCATGCTTGCCCAGCTTCCAACCCAGGTTCTCGTCTATCTGGTCCAGCGCCGCGGACAGGTCTGCCTTCGGAGCGAAATCGAAGAACTGGTATGGGGCGGTTCCGTCATCGGTTTCGACGACCGGCTGAATACCTGCATCGCTACGATCCGCCAGATATTGGGAGACAGCGCCCATTCCCCCACTTACATCCGCACCGTACGCAAGCGTGGTTACATGTTCGCGGTGCCAGCCGGCGCCGCTATGGCACCGGCCACTGACCTGGCTGATGACTCATCCGCCGCTAGTCCGCGGCGGGCCCGGTGGCCGGCGCTCTCACTCAGGGCAGCGGCTGCTCTGTTGATTGGCCTGTCAGCCGCTTGGACCGTGACCCAGCTCCGGCAACCCGATGCGGGTGCGCCGTTCGAGTCATGGGACGGAGCAGCCAACGGAGAGCCCGAGTACGAGTACTACCTGCAGGCGGTTCAGTACCTGCGCTCGCCCGGCTGGCAGAATATCGCCAAGGCCAAGGAACTGCTCGACCGCACGGTCTCCCGCCAGCCGGCGTTCGCGCAGGGGCAAGCGCGGCACGCGATGGTGCATTCCCTGCTCGCGGCCCGGTACGGAAATACTGAGTATCTCGCTTTCGCTAATGCAGCCCTGGACCGCGCCGCTACTACGGACTCACTTCTGCCAGAGGTATTCCTGGCCCGGGGATACCTGCACTGGCAAGGATACCAGGACTACGACAGGGCTCTACTGGAGCTGCGGCGAGCTGATTCGCTCGACCCCGACAACCCTGAGATCCTGTCAGCGATCGGAAGCGTACTCCAGCAGAAGGGAGAGTGGCCGGACGCCAGGATCTATTTCGAGCAAACTCTCCATTTGGACCCCAGAGCCTACGACGCAGCCCGGAGCCTGGCGGCCGGGTACGCACAGATCGGTGACTACGAGAAGGCAGACCGATTTCTGCGGCGGGCGATATCCATAGAGCCTCAGTTCGGGCCCCTATATTCTGCCCGGGCCAGGCTGAGCCTGCTGAGGAACGGCGATCCGGACCGGGCCATGGCGATCATTGGAGAAGGCGAACAGAGGGGAGCGGGTTCGGCGGCAGAGCTCATCACCGTGTCGCGGGCCCTTACGCGAGTACTTGGGAAACGAGTGGCGGAGGTGGCGGCACTCGAGCATCCACCCAAACGTTATTCGCCGCTGCACTGGGATCTCAACATGGCATGGCTCCATCGGGCTATTGGCGACCATGTGGACGAGATCCGGCATTATGAGACCGCGGCCTGGCTGCTCGAAACTCGTCTGAAGCGTAGTTCGGCGGACCAACCGGGATATGCGCTGGAAGTAATACTGCTCGGCGAGGCTTACGCCGGGCTCGGACGGCGTGAAGAGGCGATCCGGCTGGCCGAACGCGCTCTGGCTACGACTACCGTGTCCCGAAATGCGGTTGCATCCGGATACGTGCGCCGCAGAGCGGCGGAGCTGCTGATATCGGCCAGTGCGGTGGAACGGGCGCTGCAGGTGCTGGAAGAGATTCGCCAGGAGCCGTCCGTTATCACCCCCTATCTTCTAGAAATTGATCCCGCCTGGAACAGCATCCGCACCGACTCGCGCTTCCGAGCGATACTGACTACCTAGCAGTCTGGCGGCCGGGCCCGGGTCTTGCTGCTGTGTCGCGGGTCCGCGTAGTCTGTTCAGAGGCTGCCTGGCCCGACATTGCCGTGTTCCCGAAGAGGAGTTCCGCGTGCGTAATGCTTCATCGGTAGTCCTGCGCGCCGCTGTCACCGTAACTGTGTGGTCCGCGGCCTTCGCTGTGTCTCTCCATGCTACTGGCGTTCCCGCTTTCGCCCAGGAGGAGAGCGCCAACGCTGTCCTGACGCCAGGCCGCGTGCTGACCCTGGTCAAAGGCCGCCAACCGGCGGAAGTAAGGGAACCGTCGCGGGCCCTGCTGGCCGATGACGGCCGTCTCTTTCTCACCGATACCAAGAAGGCTGACGTTCTGTGGTACGATGAGAATCTGATCTGGCGCGGCAACCTGGCCGCGGCACACCCCGATCGAACACTGGGCAAACCGATTCGCACCGTGCTCGACTCCGGCGGCAGGATCTATGTCGCCGACGCGGACTCGCGCCGTATCCACGTTTTCAAGGACGGGACTTTCCTCGGAAGCCGAGGTGGGCGCGGCAACACAGCTGGACGTTTCGGCTCTCTGGACGACATCGCCATTGATTCCGACGACATGCTGTGGGCGGCCGACGGAGCCAAAGGCCAGATCTACGTCTTTTCCCCCACGGGGCTGCTCGAGCGCGTAGTGAGGGGCTTCCAACGAGCCGTGTTTGACCGGCCCGTCATGGTCGTGGTGGATCCTGCCCGGGACGTTTACGTCTACGATGCGGGGGCCAAGTCGATAATTGCCGGCAGACCTGACGGCAGTCTGCGCTGGACGCTGGATCTTCAGCAGTTGCTGGGCGGCAAGGATCTGTTCGACATGGATATCGATCCTACAGGCGCCCTGTACCTGGTCACCCGGGACAAATCGCGTGTAGCGATAGTAGAGCCCACCGGCAAGCTACGGGAGGAGATCTTCGGGCCGGTGGGACGCCCCAAGCGCTTCGACCGCCTCAGCGGCCTGTCGATATCCGGCGCGCGCGGCGCGATGATCCTCGTGGACCAGAAAGACCTCATCGTCCAGGAAATGAGGATGACTTTCCCGGCCGGCGGCGCCTTTCTGCAGCCGAGCACCCGCTCGTTCCTCGGGGTCGCGGTGGACACACTGGACGGGCGAGTGCTGGCCGTCACTTCCTCGTCGGCCGGTCAGGGAGGCCGGGTGGTGGAGTACAGATTGCTGCTCGAGGCCCAGCGCCTCGTGATTCGGTCCGCCGACGGTGAACGCGTGGGCGAAATCCTTCTACCGGGCGCTTTGCCCCAGACGCTGGTCGCTGTCGGCGCCTCCGATGGGTTCGTGATCGCCGACCGCACCCGGCGGCTGCACAGAGTGTCGCTGACCGGAGAGGTGATCGCTTCCCTTCCCCTGGCCACGGCCGGAGGCGAGCTCAAGAGGCCGACGGCCCTGGCCTGGCGGTCTTCGGACGGAACGCTTGCAGTGTATGACAGGGACGATGACGAAATTCAGCTACTCTCGGCGGACGGCACGTTCAAGCAGCGGGTGGGCCGGCGCGGCCGCTCTGAAGGCGAGATCTCCAGAGTAGAGGGAATGGTGTTCAGGGCCGACGGACAACTGCTCGTGCTGGACCTCGAGGGTTCGCGGCTGCAGCGTTTCGACGAGCACGGAATTTTCGCGCGCTCGGAGATTCCGGTCGCTCTTGGATCGAGCAGCGGAGCGACAGCGGTGGGCATCGGGGCGGACGTATGGGGCCGCACCTTTCTACTCGACAAGCGCACCGGCCTGGTGACGCAGATCGGTGAGGACGGGGCGGAATGCCAAATCGGGGCTCCGTGGCTTCTACAGCCGCTCAGCAATTTCGCCGTCTCTCTCGCCGGAGACATGTTTGTCAGCGGAGGCGCGGCCGGACAGACGATTCGGTTCCGCTGCAAAGGCCCGCCCCCGGAACCCGAGGGCCTGAGGCTGACCCTCGACCTCCAGCCCCCCGGTCTCCCGGTCCTGCAGTGGGACGCCGGCCTGCCCGGCGCCGTGTCTTACGAGGTCATGCGACGGATTGGAGACCGCGAAGAAACCGTAGGTAGCGCGAGGAACGCGGCGCTCACTCTGGCCTCCGCTGCATGGGGCGACGAACCGGGCGAGATCTTCGTGCGGGGCGTGAACGCCGAGGGCAAGAGCGGACGCTGGTCCGCCCCCATAAGCGATCGGCTGACGCCGGCCATGCGAGCCCTGTCTGAGGGTCGTGATCTTCCAGCGGCCGAGGCATGGCTGGCGGAAGAACTGGTAGAGGCCGAGTCCGCCGGACGGGCGGACAGAGCTCCGCTCCTGGCAGCCTACGTCCGAACTATCATCGGACAGGGAGACTATGAGCGTGCGTCCTCGGAGTTGGACAGCCGGGAGCAGGGGCTGGGTACCGGGCTCATGGCCAGCGTGCGGGCGGAAATAGCCCGGGCCGCGGTCACAGAATCGGTGGCTTCCGGAACTGGCGAGGGAGCGATCGCCTGGCTCGAGAGCATCGCGGGCGCGGCGCCCGAGTCGCTCTCTGCCGTAGAGCGCCTGGCGCTGGAGCTAGACCGGGGAGGCGACTCCGAAAACGCCAGCTCCCTGCTGCGGAAACATGGCAGCGACCGGAGCCTGGCCGGCACCGAACTGATCAAGGCTCTTGCCGAAGTGCAGCTCGAGGCCGGGCAGACCAGGTCGGCGCTGGCCACGCTTGTGCAGGCCGCAGCCGGAACCCAGGATCCCACGGCCCGGGAATACTACGATCAGAGCGTATTCGAGCTGGCCACCCAGATCGCGGACGGTTTCCTGAGCGGAGCCATCATGGACACAGTGTCGGATCTGACTCAGGAGCAACTGGTGGACCGCATGACCCGCGACCTTCGGCTGTACGCGACGAGCACAGCGGTGCGCCCCGACGACCAGTGGGAGCTGCGGCTCGCGGCTCTAGCGGCGAAGTCACGCATCAGCAGCGCGGTTCGGATGGAAGCAAGCGACTTCGCCGGCGCGCGTGAGCTGTACAACGATATTCTGGACCGAACCGCGTTCTTGATCGATTCCGACCGCACCCGGATTCGGGCTCACCTGGGAGCACTTGCGCTTGCGCAAGGGAACGAAGAGGAGGCCATCACCGAGTTCGGCTACATTCTGGCGGGAGCCCCTGGCTGGGAACCCAACGCGGACGAGTACAGTCCCAGCGTGCGGGACTTTGTAGCTCGGATGCGGGCGGGTGAGATCCCTGCACCCGAGGTGACCCAATGACGAATCCCGAGCCACCTTCGAATCCAGGAGTGTTTACCACACGCCGCCGGCGTGGCTCCGGTACCGTGTTGGGAGTTATTGCCGCCGTCGTCGCTGTGGGCCTGGCGGTGATCCTGTTGTCACGCCTGATTGGAGACGACGAAGCCGGCAACGACCCGACCTCCGCGGACAGTGTTCTCGCCGGAGCGGCGGACTCGGCCGAAGCCGAGACGCCTGAGCCGCCCGAGGAACCCGTAACAACAGCTGTGTCTTCAGAGCCAGCGGAGCCTGTCGTTCCTGTTGTTGAGACCTTTGGGCTGACCGTGCTCGTAGAGCCGGACGCGGCGAGCGTCACTCTGGACGACTCGATCTCGGTCACGGCCGGCAGCGCAGTTCAGGTCAGGCCAGGATCCCACAGGGTGCGGGCGTCCGCCCGTGGGTATCTGTCCGCGGACCAGACGATCGAGGTAAGCCAGAACGACACGGTTCAGCTCACTCTGGCCCGTGCGCCGCCGCCCACCGGCTTGCTCAGCGCTACAGCCAACCTGCCAGGCACCGTGAGTGTCGACGGCCAAACTCGTGGTGCGGCGCCACTGTCAGGTCTGCGCCTCCGGACCGGTACCTACACGCTTCGCTTCGTGCCGGAGGCGGGTGAAGTACTGGCACAGGAACAGACGGTGGAGGTCCGGGCCGGCCAGACCGCACGGGCCGCGTTCGAAATCACTGACGGGTTGCTGACCGTAGCTATTCGCGAACCGCGGTGGGCCACCGTCTACGACGGCGAGACGCGTCTGGGTGACACGCCGCTGATCAACCGGCGGCTGCCGGCCCGCGTCTACCGCCTGCGTCTCGTCCGCGAGGGATACAGGACGCGCGAGCGGCTGGCTCAGATCGCGCCTGGCGGCCAGTTGGAATGGGTGGACATCGTGCTGGAGCGTGAGGTTCAGCCCTAGTCTAAGCGGTTCGCCTCCGCGATCGCTTCGATCGCGAAAAACGCAGCTGATTGAGACGCCTCAGGGGGGGTCCTGTTCGGTTCAGCGCCGCGCGAAGCACGAACTCGGAGACCGACAACTCCTCGGCCGCGGCGGCGGCCACGATGATTGCTTTCTCGGCTGCCGTGACTCGAGCGGCGATCAATAACGGTCGACGTCGCATGGCCTGACCTCCAGGTCTTGTGTCCTGCTCCCCGTTTGTGTCCGCACCGCCTGCTCGACCTCACTCGATCGCCCCCGCGCCCCGCGTGAACGACTCCGCGGAGTAAGGCCGGCAGGCAGCACGATGCACTACCCCTCATTACTTAGATGCCACGAGTTGGCCAAATCTTACACTTGGGTTTACGGCTGATTTGTGACTGTCGGGTGGTTTCACATACCGGCGTCTTCGGCAGTGTTGGTATACCACATCTTAGGCGTGGACCAGGGCCGGATAAGTCGGTGGCAACGACCTTCCGGCTCGGGGCAGTTCGCAACCAATCCGGCCGTCAGCCGGCGGACCGAGCGCCAAGATCGTACACCATGATCCTAGGCTCGGGAAGGTGCTCGATCGCGTACATTTGAGAGCCCGTTTCATCCACCGCGATAGCAAATGTGTCACCTGAAAGCTCGAGCACTTCGATGAGATTGCCTTCCCAATCGAAGACGTGAACGTACCTACCGTAGACCGCGCGTCCGTCCGGGAAGGCACCACGCAGACGGCCAGAGAAGAGTGAATAAATCCGGCTGTCCGTTGCAGAGAGATCTAGATAGCCGAAACGAAGGTCGGGTCCACTTTTCATCACCGGTCCCCGCGCACCCTGAGCAACTTCGTATTTCGGCTCGAACGGAAACGGGCCCGACGTACGCACAATAGAAATAACAGATTGATCATAAATCTCGAGCCAGCCGGCATGCCGCGTTACCAGAGCCAGGTATTCCCCGTCCGGACGTGATTCCATGTACGATTGATAGGCGTGGAGAAGAACCGGGGTTGGAATGTTTGACGTGGACGGCGGAAGGTCGCCGGCGTAGTGCTTGAAGACCCCTTGAGCGTCGGTCAGCGCCAGTCGCCCGCCACCGAAACTACCGATTGCGACCAAGTCCCCCGAGGGCAGTTGCACGAAGTCTGTCACCGTTCCCAGGCCTTTGAGCGATTGTTGCCCGGCAAACTCGTAGTCTTGCAAAGAAAACCATGAAATGCGCTGAAGCTTGAGGTCTAGAATTCCAACTCGTGCTTCCCCTACAATCTCCATGTTCCAGGGTGCACGGAATTCGCCCGGACCATCACCCTCCCGACCGGAGCCACCCACGTATGCGCCGCTCGATCGACGTAGCACGTGAACCGCCAGGTCAGCAAAGCGATCTAGGACGACCAAGTGCTCACCAGCAACGCGAATCTCGCTTGGAAGCCCGAGCTCGGGAGTCTCAGGTAGAACTCTGCCTGAAATACGCAGCGGACTATGAACTGCATGATCAAGACTGGCTAGATCAGTCTTTTCTCTGAACCCCAACACGAGCACGCTGAAGGTGAAAAGGCCAATTAGTGCAATTACCCCCCGCCGCGAGTTCATAGCTTCCTTTCTTCGTCTGGCACCAGCTAGTGAAGGGGCGAAGCTAGCGCAATTGGACCGTCTTTTCTGTGCAGTGATTTGGTTAAAGACCCATGACTACTCGGTTACATAGTCTTCGAAAACCTCGTCGCCCAATTCGCAGAAACTATCCAGCTCAGGGACACAGGAGGTGCTCCTTTGGCCACAAGCCTCGTTTGAAGTGAGCCCATTAGACAACGAGAGGGAAAAAGGTGCTAACATTAGAAGAACTGCGACCGACAAAACACGAAGCCGACTGATTGACCGTGCGCGCATTGGACACCCCCGTAGTTGGTAGTCCAACGACGCCGACTTCGCCCCTACTCATTATGCTCGCCACCCTATCGGATGGGCCGAGTTCTACCCTTTTGGTCGCAACACCGCCCGTGAGATTATGCGGTTAGTTGTGCCGTATGCCCTATAGCAATTGCGTGGCGGATAGCGTCCTCGACGGTTACAGCCCGATATCGTATGTAGCCATCTCCATCCACGATAAACAGTGGCCTAATTGCCCAGCTCCCGAAGGCTCTAGCAGCGTTTCTGTTAGGGTCATATAAAAGCGGAATGCCCTGTGCGTGAGTCGGAAGATCTGGGAACCCCTTGGGAGTTGCTTGCGCGTCAACAATCGTTACTGCTCTTATGTCGTGATCTTCCAGTGTGGATACCGCTTCAAGCCAACCGGATCGCTCTAACCCTAGCGTGTCGGCACGGCTCCACAGGAACACGACCGCAACGCGGCCTATCAGGGTCTCCGGGATCTTGACTGAGATGTCCGCTTCGTCGCGAACTAGAAACGGTGGCAGCCTCCTGGCCGGTGATCGGACTGCACGCAGCGTACCTCGGAGGTTGATCATAGCCAACCTGATCTCAGCCTCCCACGCAGATTCGGTAGTCGTCCCAGCGAACTCTTGCGCCAGATCGTTGGGAAGGTCTACTAGGGGATCTACGTAGAGTCGTGCAAGCAATGAGATCGCACGAGCAGTGTCACCCATGAGCAGAGCAAGACGAGCCTGAGCTTCGAAGAGGTCCGGTGCCCACAGCTTATCCGTTGCCTCCCTCGAATACGCTATTGCGCTGGCGGTGTCCCCGCCGGCCAGCGCAGTAATCCCCAGTGCCTCCAGAACCTTCTGTGCCCTCTGTTCAAGCAGGTTTGAGAACTCGTGCTTCGTAATCTCAAGGGGCCGAAAGCTCAAATAATAACCGTCGCCCAAGTGGCTGAGCTCTCTCTTTAGGCGAGCCACGCCGTCAGCAAGCAATTCCGAAACGGCTCCGTACGAAACAGCAACATCAGCCGCGTCAAAAGGTCTGACCTTCAGATACCGATCGGACCAAAGTCGCATCGCGAACGGATCATGTAGATCCCGTGCCCGTTGCCATCCTATCACGGCGAGATTGTGATGCGAGAATCCGCTGACCTGCCACTCTCGTTCCAGGTGTTGTAAGAAATGTTCGCTTTGGGTCCCGGCGTCTGATCTATCACGCAGCATTCTGTGATTGACCGATGTCCGGTGAAGGGGGAAGCGTCGTTGCAGGGCTTCGTCTAACTCTTGATACCGAATATCGTCCTGCAGTCGACGTGCATAGCTAGCTAGCGCAGCCAGGTCATCAACCGACATCCGATCTCTATCGAGTACTTCCGTGAACTGAGCAAGACGTCGCTGGTGTTCTAACGCGGCGCTGTCATCGAAGGATCCCGATATTTGTTGCTGGAAGAGCAGCAGAAGCCAGCTCTCGGGACGATTTGGGTAGGCGGCAACCAGATCCTCGGCCGGCTTTCTTGCCACGTCGAAACGCTTCTGCTGCCAGACAAGAAACTGCTGGCGGTACGCCTCAGGCTGGGGCTTACCATACGTCTCGTGCCGCAGCAGGTCCCAGAGCCGCCCGCCGTTGGTGTCAATACTTTCGCCTCGCACATCCTCAACGACAGCTGCAAGATACACGACGTCAAGCGGAAGCCCGACGCTCCCGCTAAACACACCGTCCTCTTGCTTGCCGAGTGAAATCGTGAACTCCTCTCCGAGCGTGGCAGACGGGGCTTGCTCTTCAGCAGTTCGGAATCGACACCTAAGAACCACGAATTCCTCTCCCGCGAGCAATGCTCCAGGATGGTATTCGACTCGAATGAGCTCCTCGTCGATTGGCATGGGCGGATCGAACAGCAACTGGCTGTGACCTGCTTCGGCCTCTTTGGACGGCAGCAGGATACCTGCCAGCGCCAATACACCGAGAAGAACGAATGCATATACCGCATGACTGGGTCGTCGGCGGCGACGTATGGGTGCCGCTTGGGGCAGTATCGCCCGGTGTCCTTCCGCCCGAGCCGCCAAAATATTCTCGAGAATGCGGGCCGGGGGCTCGGGTTGGTACAGATCACCCGCAGCCTCGTGAAGCTCCGTGACAAACTGGACTGCCTCCTGACATCGACGGCACTCAGCAACGTGTTTCTGCGCTCTTAGAAGCTTCTGAGCTGACAGTGTACCGTCGGCAAACCGATTCGTATCCCTTAGGCTTAGGTGCTTTCCTATCACGCTTGCACATTCCCAGATAGAGATTTTCTAAGGCGCTTACGCGCGCGGTAAAGGCGTACCTCTGCCAGCCCCTGCCTGATTCCCAGCGTTTCCGCGATTTCGGCGTAGGTAAATCCCTCTAGCTCCCGGAGGATGAACACGAGTCGAAGGGGTTCAGGAAGCTGACTAATAGCGTTCTCTAGCTCGACCCTGGTGAGCACAGGATCGGCTCGTGCGAACAAGCCTTGCAGCAGCGCAACGCTTACCTCACGTCGTCGGCGCCTCTGCCTGAGTCGCATGAGACTGTTTCGGGCAGCTGTCTGTCGAAGCCACTGCTCTAACTTGGCGGGCTGGGTCAGCGAACTGAGCGCCTCGGGTAGGCCTATAAACACATCCTGCGTTACGTCGCCCGCATCGGCGGCGGATTCCGTCAGCTGAAACGCTATTCGATACACTAATCCGGAGTATTGCTTGTAGACGACAGTAAGAGCTGCAGGCTTTCCAGCCTTTAGCTCCGAAAGCAGGCCCGCGGCGTCCCGCTCTGGCTCCATTCAGCCTCGACTCGTTGAGAGTGCGCTTAGGATACGCCTCTATATATAAGATGCCACGAATGGCCCAAATCTTACACTTGGGAAATCACGCGTTTCAGAGTTTACCTGCGATAATAGTACTTAACTCTCTAACGCACGGGTGCTTCCGAAGTCGAGCCTTCGAACAGGATGAAGTGACGCTATCGCCAGTGGCTGGCGGAAGAGGAGCGGTTGGACGAGGTGATCGGGAGGGGCGCCGGTTTGGCAGCAGGATTGGCTACCCTATGTCTGCTGCGCTCAGATCCCCGTCAATTACATGCAAGTTGGGCGCTACTTTTAACGGACTCGTCGCACAGGTGTTGCCGCCTTTCGACTTGGCCTCATAGAGACCCAGGTCTGCGGCTGCTACGAGGTCACGCATCACGAACATAGAGGCATCAAAAGTGGCGACGCCGGCGCTGAGTGTCAGCGTGTCTCCGGATGCTGTGTCAGCCTCTTGCAGAGCGCCGCTCACGCGCTGGGCGAACGTGTGAGCATCCTTGGCGCTGGCGTCGGGGAGCAGGCTCAAGAATTCATCTCCGCCGTATCTACCGGTCATGTCAGATGCTCGGGTGTTCTCCCAGAGAACTTGACCGATGATCCGCAAGGCCTCATCGCCCGCCGAGTGCCCGTATCGATCGTTGTACTCCTTGAAACCATCCAGGTCAAACATTACGACTGTGAGCGTCTTGATTCCTCGCTTGGCGGCCGCAAAGTGGTGGGATAGCGAGTACAGTAACGCTCTGCGATTGGCCAGGCCGGTAAGTTCATCCGTGTAGGCCATGTCAGCCACAACTCGCTGCCTGCGATGAAACATTTCAGCCAGCCAGCCTGCTCCGAGGCTCACCACAATGAGCAACACCGTCAGCCCACCCGTCAACCGCCAGTCCACCTCTTTACCCATCATCGTTACGACGACCACCTGGATGCCAATCATGAGCACCATCGACCCAGCGAGCCCGGCCGCCGCCCCGCGCCAGGACTTGTGATACGCCAGTTGGAACGGCGGGATCAGCGCGAGGACCCAAACGAGGGCGGCTACATCACCCAGCGAGCTGGGCCAGAAATAGCTGACCACCGCTGTTACCGAGAAGGCGAACAGGCTGACCACAAGGGCGTGCAGCGGTACGTCTGTGCCCGCGTGAGACGCATGCGCTCCCTGCGCGCTCCAGGGATGCTCATGCAGCTTGAGCTTCGGAATCTGCATCTCGTCTCCGTCCCAGATAGTTGGCGGTTCAATGCTATTGGAGACACGAGTCTCGGGAGCGCTCAGTCGCAGGTTGCCTGCCAGCGATAATGGCAGTTACGAGAGCGCCGGGAGCCAAAGACAAGGGAGCTTAGGGTGATCGGTTAACCGGCGCGGGGGATTTCTCCGGCCGGTAGCTCACCGAAAAGACGAGACCGAGCGCAGAGCGAACAGGTAGTGATCTCGGCAAGATATCCTTGCAATACACAGCGGTAATCGCGCCCCGTAAAGCAGCCAGGTGGCCTGCCCTCTGACCTGTGCTACAGGCCGTCCCTTAGACCTTGAGCCCGATGCTGCGCATTAGTTCCAGCGCGTTGCTCTTCCGCACGACGCCCTCTCGCACCAGGTAGTCGAACCTGATCTCACCGTTCTCCAGATGGTCGGCGAAATGCACGTTCGCTGCTCGCGGGGACAGCTCGTCGGCAATCTTGGACAGGGCCAGGTCGTGCGTGGTGACCAGCCCGATAGCGCCCCGCTCCAGAAGGCCGCGGACTACAGCCTCGGCACCGATCAACCTGTCATGCGAATTGGTTCCGTGCAGGATCTCATCCAGCAGGAACAGCAGAGCGGGCGGAGATTCGTCCGCGATGGATACCAGTGAGCGGAGCCTGGAGATTTCGGCATAGAAGCGCGAAGCGCCCTTGTGAAGAGAATCTTCTACCCGCAGCGTGGCGCCGATGGCCAGGGCGGACATCGTCAGCCTGTTGGCGCGCACCGGCCCGCCGGCCTGGGCCAGCACGGCGTTGACTCCGATCGTACGCAGGAATGTGCTCTTACCCGACATATTGGAGCCGCTGACGATCCACAGGGCCTGATCAGTGTTCAGTCTGACATCGTTATCCACGCAGCCACTGTGGAGCAGCGGGTGGCCCAGTCCCTGTCCCTCGAAGCGCGGGCCTTTCTCGACCAGCTCCGGGAAGGGATCGCCGGGATGCTCGTACGCGTAGCCGGCCAGCGCAGAAAGAGACTCGAGTTGGGCTACGGTTTCCAGCCATACCGGAACCGCGGCTCCGTAGCGTGAACGCCAGCGTTCGATGGCCGCCGCGAACTGCGTTCCCCACATCAGAACCGCCGCGACCGGGGCGAACAGCTGATTGCGCCTGGAGTCGAGCATCTCACGCAGACGGCCAAGACTGGCGATGCGCTCGGAGGGCGGCCGCGATTCCGTGATCAACCGCTCCCGCAGGCTCACCAATAGTGGGCTCTCGAATTGCTCGGCCTCGAAACGGGCGAGCAGAGTAGCCAGCACTTCCAGCTCCTCGGCCGGGTGTGACACGCGAGCGATGACCGTGCTGGCTCTGCCCCGGTAGACGCGCGCCACCACGGTCTGCAGGGCCAGGGCCGTCAGCAGAGGTATGCCTCCCGTGCTTATGGCCGGTACGAACCAGGCTACGATCATGCTCACAGTAAACAGGCTGCAAAAACCGGCCACCCAGGGCAGTCTGGGTTCCGTCAGGACGGTAGGTGCGCGGCTCCACTCGGCCAGCGTTTCTGTGTCGACGGACGCAGCAAGATCAGCGCCCAGTACAGCCAGGTCTTCGCGCAAATCCAGCTTACTCCGCAGCTCTTCCACGGCGGCCTGACGCGCCCGAACCACGTGTGGTTCCGCGGCCGAGAGCAGCCAGCCAGCCAGGCGCTCTTCGCCCGTTCGCGTGCGGGTCACGTTCAGCAAGGCGAACAACGAATCGGGGCCGAACAGATCGAGGTCGCGGGCGTAGGGATGCTCGGGATCGCTGAATCGCCTCCCCCCGTCTCCTCTCCCGGGCCAGGTGCCGGCCAACCGATCCAGTCCTTCCTGGTAGAAACTCACCGCGCGCTCGAGGACCTCTCGTCTGCGGGTCGTGCGCGAGTGACCCACCATAAGGACAATAAAACCGAGCAGGGGGAGAATCAGCCACGCAGGAGAGAGAAGCTTTGGACCGGCGAACAGCCAGGCCAGCGTGGCGCCTGTCAGGAAAACGGTAAGCCGCACGTGCCCATAAATGCGCTCCCGGGCCATGGCATGAGCGAGATCCGCTTTGCGCTGCGCGAGGCGCTGTCTGTACTCGGCTGCGGGTTCCTCCAGACTCATATGGCTATCCGGCGTCCGGACGAGGCGAGGCGCCGGCCCCGAGAACCCTGAGTGCCGCGCAGGCGGCACCGTAGCCGTTGTCGATATTGACGGACACCAGGCCGGGCGCACAACTGGACAGCACCGCCTTGAGAGCCGTCCGCCCGCCCTCCGCCGTGCCATACCCGGTCGAAGTGGGAACGGCGACCACGAAGGCGGGGATAAGTCCGGCCAGTACGGTCGGTAGCGCCGCATCCATCCCGGCTACCGCGATAGCCACCGGATAGCCGCGAATGTGATCGATCCGATCCAGCAGGCGAGACAGGCCAGCCACGCCGACATCGTACAACTCCGTGGCACGGACTCCGTAATAGTACAGGGTTCTCACGGCTTCCCGGCAGACCGCGATGTCCGACGTTCCCCCGGACACGACGACAACGCGCTCATGGCCTTCAGGTGCGGCGACATCTCCGAAGTAAGCGGTGCGCGAGAGTTCGTCGTAGTCCAACTGCTCACCGAAGACAGCCGCCAGCCGGCCGGCTCGATCTGCTTCGAGCCGTGTCAGAAGCAGGGACGCTCCCCTCTGCTGCGCGTCATCCACGATAGAGTGCACCTGGCTCTCCGTCTTGGGCTCGCACAGGATCGCTTCATCAAATCCGAGCCGCTCGGCGCGACCCTCGTCCGCCCTGAAATGAGATCCCAACGAGAATTCTTCAAACCGCTTCGAACTGGGGGCCACTAGATTCCCGATTCCGCGCGTAGAAAAGCGCTCCCCTGCCGGTACGGAGCGAACCTCACCGATGGCGAGCCCCGTTTTTCACCAATCCCCCATTCACCTGCCATAGCCGCCACTTCCCTCTCGAGCGCCGCGCGGGACTCGGAACCAAGTCGCAGCAGCGACGCCGCATCCAGCTCTATCTCGATTCCGTCCGCCCGAACCCGGCAGCGAACGACAGAAGCCGCCGTGGCATCCTGGATCCTTAGCTCAACCCGATTGATAAATGCCAGACTGTCTGCCTCGATCCGTATACCCGTTTCGATGCGGCTAGACAGGCACGGCGCCGCCGGAAGATCAGCCAGATCGTCCAATTCCAGCGCTCGAGCGATGGCTCGTACGCCGCTCTTGTCTATTCCCGCCTCTACATAAGGGTGCCGCACTTCGTGTTGGCGGGCGGCTTCCAGACCAGGCCGGAAGTCCTCCAAATCGACCATGTTTGTGCCGGAGAGGATTACCGCCGCTGTCTCGCCCCTAATCGCCGTGTACAGGCTGTGCTTGCAGTAGAAGCAGCGGTCAACAGGGTTAGCTCGATAGCGCTGGTCCTCGAATTCTCCAGCATCAAGCAAAGCGAGAGACCAATTCTCGGCTTCGGCGTATCGCCGGACGCGTTCAGTGGCCTGGGGAGGAACCGCCGGAGAAACAGCGTGGATCATCCGCGCCCGGCGCCCCAGCACCCGGCCCGCGATGACAGCCAGAGTCATGCTGTCGACACCCCCGCTTACCGCCACGGCGGCGTCTTCAAGGCCCACGATCAGCTGTTTGAGCCGAGCGATAGCCAGCCGCGTTTCACGCATCCGGTGCACTTCCCTGCTCGACCTGGCGGCGGAGAGCCTCCCGGCCAGCGCGGTCACGATCGCCCGCCGCCAGATCGTCCATCTCCGCTTTCTCCGTCGTTGCCGCGTCCGGGCGCCGCGCCCTCTTTACGCGCACCCGCACACCATCCGCTTCCGCGCTGCGCATATCCCGCTCCAGCACCGCTCGCGACACCGTGTACCAGCGAACCCCCAGAGTGGTCGTCTCAGAGAAACAGTTTCGTAGAACGCGGCTGAGGCCGGATGGCTCGGCTATTATCCGCACGTGAAAGCCGAGGCGACCTTTCTTTCCGAACACGGGGGACTGCAGAATGTCCAGCACTCCGCTTTGGGCGCGGAGACGATCCAGCGCCACCGCTAGATCTTCGGGCGTTTGATCGTCAAGCTCGAACTCGCAGACGGCCACCCGGTCCGCAGCCGCGCCGGCCCCGGCCTGTTCGAAGGCCAGAACCCGCAGCACATTGGATACTCCATTGAGTGTCCGGCTCCCGAAGCCCATTCCGGTCGCCGTGAGCCTACCGAACTCCCCAAGTGCCGAAAAATCAGGATCGATATGCCTGAGGATGGCGGCGCCCGTGGGAGTGACTCGCTCCCCTTCTACACCGTCCTGCAGGCACGGAAAGCCCTCGAGAAGAAGCGCAGTAGCCGGCGCGGGCACGGGGAGCGGTCCGTGTGACGACTGAACTCTTCCGGATCCGAGCGGAAGAGGTCCACAGGACCAACCGGCCGGGCTGAGTGCTTCAATCAACCAGGCCGCGGTTAAAATATCCGTGATCGAGTCCCAGGCACCTACCTCGTGAAACGTCACGTCATCCGGCTCGGCGCCGTGCACACTACCCTCCGCCTGCGCCAGAAGCTCGAACATCGCTACCGACCGCTCCCGCACACGCGCGTCGCATTCGAGATCGTCCAGAAACGTCCGAATCTCGGCGAAGCTTCTGTGGGGATGCTTTTCCTCCGCGCCTATCACCTGGAAGCGCGAGCCGGTAAGCCCGTGGTCCCCGTGCGATTCGACCCGGATCGTGGCCAGCCGCGAAATGGCCGTTTCCGCCAGGGAGGCCTCGAGTTCGGCCACCAAGTCTGGAAACGCGTCCAGGAGCGCGGCCGCGAACATGTCGCCAGCGATTCCCCCCAGGGGGTCGAGATGCAGGTGCATGATCTCATTCTATGCGGCCCTGGCCGCAGGCGCTCCCTGGTTTGCTCCGACTGGTCACCCGGAGGCCCTGAACCTCACGGACAAGGCAAGGCCTTACTCGAATAGTCTCGCGAGTGCGGCGGGCCTTCTACTGATTGTCATGACCAAAACATGATGCCGATAGCGCCGAACTTCATCAGGTAGATCGCCATTACGAGGTGGACGACGGAGGAGCCGGCCGAATACCAATAATTCGCTCGGTTCATCGGCGTTCGACGTTCTCGATAGACCGTGATGACAGCCAGGAGTGAAAAAACAGCGAAAGCGATCGTTGTGAGCATTACACCGACGGAAAGGCCGGTTGGCCTGCCCAGATACCCATGAAAGTCACTGGACGCGAGTCTCATGAGAACAATCGTCAGTACGATAGACATGGTGGCGAGTAACGGCCATAAACGAACCCGAATCGTGGCACCGGCCGGTATCCTTCCAAGAAGTCTTCGGATAGACCAAACCAGGAAGTAGGCAACCGAGCTGAAGATGACCACGACCCATAACAACGATATGACAAGTAGCGGGTAGACGATCCAACTCGGCACCTTCCTTAGCACGAGATTGCCCCCCACGCCGTTCTTCCCGGCGATGTGTATCACGTCCCCTGCCAGCGGGTCAACAACTTTCGAAAGAGCTATCAGGCCGGTGTTTTTCGATCTGTAAAGTGAAGTTGAAACGGGATAGAAATAGTCCGGCCTGCCTCCCAACAACCCTGTTTGAGCCAAGGCATCGCCTTCAAACCCGAATCTCTGAACATTCAGGGACTGAAACAGAACGGCTAACTTCTGCATGCGCGGGGCAATGGGAAGATATAGTCCAGCGATTTCGCGATGCTGATCGGTGACGGTTTGTTCGGGCTCGATCACTTTGTCCGGCAGGTTTCGCGTTTCGTAATCACGGATCAATCTTGAAAGTTTTCTAAACGCGAGGGGGTGTTTCGAGTTGATCATGATGGCGTGTCCAGCGTTTGCCTCGGGAAGATAGGCGAACTCGGCCATCGCACCATCAAAGCCGCCATTGTGCTCACGGTAAACCCATTGCTTGTGAATCGACGAGTAGTTGTTTGGGCCATATCCAAGCTCCTGCCCGGCTTTTGCACCGCTGGTCGATTCAACCCTTTCCATGCGGTCAACGGAGATTTCTGAAATAATCGCGTTTCCGTTTACCTTGCCGCGATCAAGGAAGAACTGGATCAGTTGAGCCATGTCATGCGGCGAGGCGTTGATTGAACCGGCCGGCCGCATAATAAGATGCGAATAATCGAGAGGCCTATCGCCCCTCTCATACAGAGTCGCCCCTCTCCTTTCAAAAGCAGCAGACAAGAAAAAAGTGGCGCTCGTCATGCCCAGGGGATCGAAGAAATTCTCCTGAACGTAATCTTCGAAAATCCGCCCGGATATTTTCTCAACGATGTATGCGGCTACTGAGGGCCCCGAGTTGCTGTACGAGAATCTGGTTCCCGGCTGCCAGCGGGACTGCCTGGAGTGCGGATGAAAATCCAGGCCTTCTCTCAGCGTTGCTGGCGTCGGATCGTTATGGGCGAGTTCAGGATAATGCGTCTCGTCCCAGCCCGTTGTGTGTTCCAACAGATGAACCACTCGAATCGGATTGCCTGCTTCCCAGCGGTTCTTGAAGGCTATCTCCGGCGCTAGATCGGCCAGTTTGTCGCTCAGGTTCAGCTTGCCTTCTTCGACCAGTTTCAGGACGGATAGGGCGACAAATATTTTTGAGGTGGAAGCGATACGAAAAAGCGTGTTTTCGTCGGCGTCTCTGTTCTGTTCGATATTTGCCTTGCCCAGAGCACCAATCCAAACAGGTCCGCTCTGATCGACCATCGCGATCCCGACCGCAGGCACATCGTAGCGATCGATAATTTCAGCGACCGATTGCTTGAGTTCGTCAATACTAGCCGGAACGGATGCTTCCTCCTGAGCGAACATCGGAGCGCTTGTAAGGCATATGAGAAGAAAGCTGCTGATAACAAGAAATCTATTTTTCTTCATACTCTTTTCAGTTTGACTTTCGAGTAGCAAGGTTCTTCTCGAACCAGTGGTCGGCATACGGATCATCATTGAACGCGCCAACTTCCTGATAGCCGTTTCGGCGGTAGAGTTTCCTGGCCTCATCGAGGTTCTTGTTCGTTTCGAGGCGCAGCAGGCCGAAGCCCAGCTTGGCAGCTTCATTCTCGAGCTGCTGAAGCAAACGCCTCCCGATGCCAATGCCACGGACTGCTGGCGACACCCACATTCGCTTGATCGATCCGACCCCGGGGGAAAGGCCTTTGACGGCGCCGCAGCCGACCGGTCGACCGTCCAGGCGCGCTACCAGGAACGCACCCCGGGGAGGCTTCAGGTCTCGACTGTCAGCCGTTATCGACTTTGTGGCATCGAAGCCCTCTTCGAAGCGTTCTTCCAGTTCTGCGCAGTACCGCGCGAGGCACCATCTGGCTTCATAGCCGGACGGATCTTCTACCGTGATCCTGGTGAAGGAGAGATCGAGAAGCCTCTCGACCTCGGACATCGCTTCGACGATTCGCTCCCGTTCCGGCCCGCTTAGGGGGTCGAGCATCGACTGCGCGAATTGATCACCGCGCCGATTCAACTCGGCGAGCTCCTTCTCTCCGTCCCGCGTTAGGCACGCTTGACGAACTCGTCGATCCGACTCGAGAGCGGTGACCGCTACCAGGCCCTGCTTCTCGAGGGAGCGCAGGAGTCGGCTGAGATGGCCGGAATCGAGCTCGAGACGAGCGCGTAGCTCCCGAACGTCTGTGCCCTGCCGACCGATCTCGAAGATCAGCCTGGCTTCCCCGAGGGGTCTGTCCCTGCCGAGGAAACGGTCCGTAAAGCCACCGACGCGGAGAGTGACGGCGCGACTGAAGCTGCGCACGGTGGGAATGGCTTCGTTGTTCATTGTCTGACTTTAGTCAGAGAATCTACGTCTGTCAAAGGCGGGGTCAGGGTTCACGACCTAGGGCCTCAGCCGGAAACTGCTAGTCCAGCCCGTAACGCGCGGCCACCTATCGGGTAGACAAACGGTACCTGCCCGCCGGAAGCAGGATCAAAGGAGAGAAAACCGAGGCTGCTCGCCCGTCTATCGAACAGATTGTCGCCGGACAGGAAGATCGAGGCAGGGCCCAGGTTCCAGTCAGCTCGCATCCCGAACCTGTGATAGCCTTCAGTCTCATGTGAATTCTCGTCGTCGAGATACAGGCTGCCCGTGTGCCGGTGGGTGAGACTGAGCTGGAATGCTTCGGAAAGCGACAGATTGACCGCCGTGGCCAGAGCACGCCTTGGGATGTTCTTAAGCTCGTTTCCTTCCTGGTCGCCGCTGCGAAACACCACGCGCATGAAGGTCGACGAGTGCTGGATGGATACCCACC
>JBDLJJ010000038.1:0-21931 GCA_039714435.1 Gemmatimonadota bacterium
CTACCTGGCCGACTCCACTTCAGCACCGATCTGCGTCCTGGTCCCGTTCAACGCCTGGGGCGCGTATATCCTGGGAATCCTGGCCGCGCTCGGGATCGAAAACAGCCTGGAGGTTCTCGTTGCCTCGATTCCGTTCAACGTTTACCCGCTGGCGGCGATAGCCCTGGCGGGTTTCGTCGCGACTCGCGGTACGAACATCGGACCCATGCGGGCAGCCGAGGAGCGGACAAGGGATGGAAGCGTGCAGTGGCCACACGCCGTCAGCCTGGGCGATCCGGAGCGTATGTCTCCCCCGCCGGCTGATGGAACTCCGCTCCGAGCCCGCAATATGGTCGTGCCGCTGGCGGCAATGGTGCTGCTCATGCCGGTCGCGATGTACGCAACCGGGTCGGGCGATATTATGGCCGGGGAAGGCGCCAGGAGCGTTATGTGGTCCGTTCTGGGCGCGCTGCTGATCGCGGGCGTTCTCTCGGTGTCGCAGCGGCTGCTCAGTCTGCAGAAGGCGAGTGAAGTGGCTCTTGAGGGCGCCGCAGCGCTCACCGGAATGGCCCTCGTTCTCCTTCTCGCCATCGCCCTGGGTGAAGTGACCAAAGAACTCGGCACCGGAGAGTATGTGGCCAGCCTGGTGGCCGGGCGGGTACCCCTCCCTGTTCTTCTCCCGCTTCTATTCGGAGTCGCGGCCGTGATCGCGTTCTCGACCGGAAGTAGCTGGGGAACGTTCGCGATCATGCTTCCAATTTCCGTGCCCATCGCGGTCGCTATCGGGGCGCCTGTCGCACCGTTTGTGGCCGTATCCCTGTCGGGCGGGATCTTTGGCGATCATTCGAGTCCCATCAGCGACACGACGATCGTGGCTTCCCTGGCTTCGGCGTCCGACCACATCGAACACGTGCGCACCCAGCTTCCGTACGCCCTGCTGGCCGCGGCGGTTGCTATCATAGCCTTCGTCGGAGTGGGCGTCTGGCTGTCCGTCTAGGACCCGGATTCGGAGGCCTGAGATTTGACCGGTTTCCGGGCCCGAGTTACGTTTTCAGGGCTGATGTGAGGAAATGTTTTTGAACCAACATTAAGGGTCGAGAATCCCTGATTTTTCGGAGGACGCCATGCCCACAACAGGGACGGCGAAGGCCGGGGGGAGGGGACAACCGTGTTTAGCGGGTCTCAAAAACCCCCTCACGTCGCTTTGAAGGGCGGCCGACATTTCGGTCGCCCTTCTTCTGTCCTGAGGCGGAGATGATGATGGAGCGAAAGTTGATTCCGGACCGCGGCCCCGGGGAACCCGATGTGCTAGAGCTTTCCGAGCTGGTCCGCCAGCAGCTGCAACTCCTCGGTGAAGATGTGCAGAGAGAAGGTCTGGAGGACACTCCGCAGCGCGTCGGCCGCTCGCTGGCCTGGCTCACTCGTGGCTACCGGATGAGCGTCGAGGATGCGATTGGCGAAGCCATTTTCGAAGAGGACCATGACAGCATGGTTCTCGTAAAGGACATCGAGCTGTATTCGCTGTGCGAGCATCACATGCTCCCGTTCTTCGGCAAAGCGCATATCGCCTATATTCCAGCGGGCCGAATTCTGGGTCTCAGCAAGCTTCCGCGCGTGGTGGACGTGTTTGCGCGCCGGCTGCAGGTACAGGAGCGGCTCACGGAGCAGATCGCCACGGCCATCTGGGACTGGCTGGCACCAGCCGGGGTCGGGGTGGTGATCGAGGCCAGTCATCTGTGCATGATGATGCGGGGCGTCGAGAAGCAGAACAGCATGACGATAACCAGTGCAGTGCGCGGGACGTTTCGCAGTGACGCCAGAACCCGCGAGGAGTTCCTCGACCTGGCATTCGCGCGCGGTAGTCGCGCTTAGGCCTGGAGTGTTTCTGGAGCTGGCGGAGGCTTTGGCCTGCCCACTGTGCGGGCCACCGCAGGGTCTCATCGTGCTGGTTGACCAGATGGCCGAACGCCGCGTCAGTGAGGGAAGACTGGACTGTCCGAACTGCGAAACCCGGTTTCCGATCGAGGCGGGCGTGGTTTTTTTCGGAGGGCCGGAGGCCGCCGATTGCCTGGGCGTCCCCGCACCCGCCTCACACCGCGACGGCTCTTCCGACCCTGCCGCGCCCGGCAGGGCTGTGCTCCTGGCGGCGCTTCTGGGCCTGCACGAAGTGTCCGGGTACGTCTTGCTCGGACCAACGCTGGAGACAGTGGCGGCGGAGTTGTCGCGGCTGGCCGGCGAGAGCGAGTTCGTCCTTCTCAGTTCGCCACTCGCAGGGCCCCTGGACGCGAGGGCTCGCACCTCTCGGGTCAGCGTCGTCCGCGGCACTCGTTCCGGCCGGCTTCCGCTGCTCAACAATCGGCTGACCGGGGCGGGCCTGGCGGCCGCTCCGCCGGACCTGTGCTTGGCTGCCTATGCCGCCGTTCGGCCCGGCGCCAACCTGGCCGTTCTGGACCCGCTTCCGGACACCCAGGCGCTGCTGGTTGAAGCCGGAGCTCAGATTCTGGCGGCGGAGGACCGCGGTATAGCTGCCCGGCGAGCCTACTAGCCCCGTTTGCCGCTCCGTTTCCCCCGCTCTACTTTGGCCGTACTGCCGGACTGCCACCGAATGCAAGGACATTTGAGATGGGACTGCTGAGCTTCTTAACGGGGACGGCAAAGGGAACCGAAGAGAAACCGGACTACTACGAGGAGGGGCTGAGCCTCGCCCGCGCCGAGCGATTCCACGAGGCTCTCACTTCACTGCGGCTTTCCCTACGTGAACGTCCGGGCGATGTAGCGACGCTGGAACAGATGGGTGTCGTCTATACCCGCATGGGCATGGCGGAAGAGGCGGTAAAGATGTACCAGCGTGCCCTGGAGAAGGATCACGACTCGCCCGCTTCACATTACGGGCTGGGCTTTATCTTTCTAAAACGGGGAGATGAGGAAAGAGCCGAGCGGCATCTGGACACGTTTCTGAGTTTGCCCGGGGTCAGCGCCAGTGCCGACCATGTCCAGCACGCCAAGGAAGCGCTCGTACGCCTTCGTCCGCAGACTACAGCGCCGCCTGTCTCCGCCGAGTCCGAGACCCCAGTTCTCAAACAGGATCTGGAGCTTGGGCTCTGACCGGGAATCAAACCTCGACCACATAAAGGTCCCGCTTCCCGACGACTACACGCCGGGATCTCTCGTGGATCTGTTCCTGGCGGGAGCCAGCCGGCAGGACGGTGGCTCACTCTTCCGGAGAGACACGGACGGCGAGTGGCAGGAGGTTTCGCGCGCGGCATTTGTGGAGCGGGTTCGTGCCCTCTCGCTGGCCCTCCAGGCGCACGGGTATGAGCCCGGCGACCGGGTGGCCATTCTCTCCAATACACGGCTGGAGTGGGCGCTGTGCGACTACGGCTCACTCATGGCGGGGCTGGTCGTGGTCACCGTTTACCCAACGCTTCCCGCGGATCAGGTAGCGTATATCCTCCAGAACTCTGGTTCCGTCGCCGTGTTCGCCGAGAACGAGGTCCAGGCCGAGAAGCTGGATGCGGTCCGGGCAGAGCTGCCTGACCTGCGAGAGATTATTCTGCTGGAGGCGCCGTCCGCGGGCGTAAGGCCAGGCGAGTCCGTCGTAACCCTGGCGGAGCTGGAAGCGGAGGGGGTCCGCGAGGCCAGCCGCCTGGAAGCGGAAGGCCGGCCGGGTGCCTACGAAGCGAGAGCGCGCAGCGTCAAGCCGACCGATCTCGCCACCCTCATCTACACGTCGGGCACTACCGGTAAGCCCAAGGGAGTTATGCTCAGCCATTCGAATTTATATAGTAATGCCGTTTTCGCGCAGCAGGCGCTTTCCCTCACACCCGCGGATCGCGCCTTGAGTTGGCTGCCCCTGTCGCACGCCTTCGAACGCACTGCGGGACATTTTCTTTTCTGGTACGTCGGAGCGGAGATCGCCTACGCCGAATCGCCTCTGACCGTCGCGCGCGACCTACGAGAAATCCGCCCCACGATAGCAATCGGCGTGCCGCGACTGTACGAGAAGGTGTATGAGGCGGTCGAGGAAGCCGCGGAGGCGGGAGGTGCGGTCAAGAAACTCATTCTCGCCTGGGCCAAGCGCGTGGGCGACCGGGTAACCGAGGTTCGGCAGGCCGGGAAGGACGTCCCCTTCGGACTGGACTTGGCCCACAAAGTCGCGGATCGCCTGGTATTCGCCAAGCTGCGGGCCCGCGCCGGCGGCCGGATAAGGGCCTTTGTCAGTGGCGCCGCGCCTCTGTCTCCGTTGATAGCCCGGTTTTTCTACTCCGCCGGCCTGCCCGTGATCGAGGGGTACGGCCTCAGCGAAACCTCGCCAGTCACCAACGTGAATCCGATCGATGCGATTCGTTTCGGCACGGTGGGCCCGCCCCTGCAAGGAACCGAGATCCGAATCGCGGCCGACGGAGAAATCCAGGTGCGAGGAGCCCAGGTCATGATGGGCTACTACGGGCTTCCCGAGTTGACTAGGGATGCGCTCACGGCGGACGGGTGGTTCAGTACCGGTGACATCGGCAAGATGGACGCCGACGGGTACCTGACGATTACGGACCGTAAGAAGAACCTGATAGTCACGGCGGCGGGCAAGAATATCGCTCCCCAGCCAATCGAAGAGTTGATTGGCCGCTCGTCACTCGTCGAGCAAGTGGTGATGCTGGGCGATCGCCGCCGCTTTCCGTTCGTGATTGTTGTGCCGAGCGCTCAGGCACTCCGGGCAGCCACGCCCGGCGACGAGTATTCGGACCCGGAAGGTGAAGAACTGAGTGGCAGCGCCAGGGTTCAAGAGATCGTGGAGAATGCCGTTCTGGGCGCCCTGGACGGACTGGCCAGGTTTGAAAGGCCGAAGAAGGTTCTGCTGGCCAACGAGCCGTTCTCGATCGAAAACGGCACCCTCACTCCCACGCTGAAGGTAAAGCGGCGGGTGGTGGCCGCGCAGTATGCGGAAGCCATAGAGGCCATGTACGAGCAGGCCGAGGCCGAAATGGACGAAAGAGACGGGGCTGATGAGAACGACGGGGCTGACGGGTGAGTTCGCTGAAGCCAGTCGCTGTGATTCTGGTGTCCGGGCCCGATCTCGCCTCGATGCGGGAGCTGGCTAACACGGTCGTGAACGAACGTCTGGCCGCGTGCGCCAACCTGCTTCCCGGGGCGGTATCCGTTTATCGTTGGGAGGGCAGAATCGAGACGGCCGAGGAAGTGATGGTGATTCTGAAGACCGTACCGGATCGGGCAGAGCTTCTGGAGCGGCGCGTCAGCGAGCTGCACCCGTACGAGGTTCCCGAGGTCGTGGTGCTGACCTCGACCGGCGGTTCCAGGGCGTATGCGGACTGGGTCCATGACTGTGTCGAAGGAGAGTAGGGTGGTAGCGAGAAAGCGAGCCAAGAAGACGATACGCCCTGACCCGGGAGTGCCGGAAGCCGGACCAGCCGGCGAGCCGGGCGCCGACGTCTCGCAGCTCGATCTACCCGAGCTGGCGCCAGCCGCCGATGCGCCAGCCGCCGACCCGACCCCCGCTGAACCAGCAGCCGACCCGGCCCCCGCTGAGGATCCTGCGGGCGGCGCTGATGTGGAAGCCGCTATCGATGCCGATGCGTCCGAGACTGACGTAGATGCTCCCGAGACGGGTCGCGCTCCCGCCGGACTGGGTAAGATCGAGCTGGAGCGCGGCCCTCCACCCGGGCAGCGGGACATCGATGCATTGTACGGGCAGGCCAAGGAGTTGACCCAGAGTGGTGACCTGGAGGGAGCGGTGGCCGTATATAGCCGTCTTCTGGGCCGCAAGCCGGACCACCTCAAAGCGCGCAACAATCTGGGTTACGCCTACGATCAGCTGGGAGAGCCCGAGCGGGCGCTCGAACAGTACCGGGCGGCGCTCGAACTCGACCCGGAAAACGTCCGCTTGCTCAATAACATTGGCGCCGTGCTGGCCGCGCTGGGGCAGTACTCGGAAGCCGAGACAGAGCTACGGCGGGCGCTACGAATTGACCCGGATGCGGCGGATACGGCTCTCAATCTCGGACTCGTATTCTTCAAGAAGGGCCTGTACGATGCTGCGGCGGTGGAGCTGAGGCATGCTATCGAACTGGACGAAGGAAAAGGGCAGGCCTGGTTCTATCTGGGCGAAGCCCTGAACCGGCTGGGACGTTTTGACGAGGCGCTCGAGGCCCTCGAGCGCGCGATCCAGCTAAAGCCCAAGCACGCCCGGTCCTTCTACCTGATGGGCATTCTGTACGACCGGCTGCAGCGCCCCGATCTGGCTTCTGACATGTATCGTCAGGCGAGGGAACTGGGCCAGACCTGAGCGCCGCCGGCCGCTGCGCCGCCGGCCGCCCAGCGCGGAAGGCGGCACGCGGCAGGCCGATCAGAGCGGCAAGAGCCAGCGAATCCCGACGAGAGTCAGCCCGATAAACGCACCCAGCAGGTAGCCCAGGCGTACGATCAGATTCAGTTCCTGGTGCGTCACTGACCGAATCAGTTGCTCGAGGTCCGAGAGCGGAAATTCCAGGATCTTGGTCTCGACCCGCTCCGCGACACGGACGTTGGCCGTGACCTCCGGGATCTTGGCCGCTATCCATGCCCAGACGGGCACCGATAGTGCCTCGGTGAGACGATCTGCTGTACCCTCGCGGGCCAGGCCGTTCACCGTCCCGAGCGGCTGAGTCAGGGCCCGTTCGACAAGCCACTCCTGGAAGCGCGCTACAAGCACCGTTCCGCGCTCGGATCGCAGGCCGCCCGCTACCCAGCCGCCCGCCCGCTGGGCCGGTACCAATCGGACCAGGTCCGCCCAGCTGCGCTTGCCTGCTTTGAATACGGCCGTCTCAGCTCGATCCAGGAGGAAGGCTCGCACATGATCGTCTCCGGTGGCCTGCACCACCCACCCTGCAATCGCGTCCAGCGCCGTTTCCACCTGCGGATCCCCGGGCTCGCCCAGCACCTGCACCACCGGCCGGCGCAGAAACTCGACTATGCCCTCGTTTACGCTGCGGGCGATCGCGGACTGCGCCTCGGGCTCGCGGAGTAGCTCTCCGAGACGGTCCGCCCCTTCCGCTTCGAGCGTGTCGATGACCTTGCTGACCGTTTCCTCGGTGATAATCAGCTTCGCCACAACGCGCTGGTGGAAGCGCAGGTCCCGCATGAAGCGTTCGAGAAGATCGTGAATGGATCGCTCGACGCCGGCTCGGGCGGCGGGATCTTCCAGAAATCGGCCCACTCGCTCAATGGCGACCGGCAGGTAGTCGCTGATCGCGTGCTCCACGGCGCCGACCAGGCCCACCGGCAACAGCTGCTCGAACGAGCGTCCGGGCTGAAGGAGACGTTCCGCTGCCCGCGTCAAATGCTGCCTGACCGTGTCGGTGAAGCTGTCCGAGGCGGCGACCGTGTCCAGCCAGGCCTCGGCCCGCGCCCGGAGATCCGCGACGACCTCAGGGCTCACAGAGTCGGCCAGGGACTCAGACTCCAGCGACTCCGCCAGAGTGGCCAGAATACGCTCAGCATCTTCCCCGAACTCGTCCGAGTCCAGCGTATCGATGGCGCGCTCGCACAGCGTCTCGGCTATAGCGTGCAGGGTGTCACGAACCTCAGGTAGGGCTGTCTCCGGGATCAGCTCGCCGAGGGCCGGCTTTTCTCCTTCGAGCAGGTCCACGATGAGCTTTCGGAGCTGGTCGTCGAAGGCTTCCCGCAGACGCTCGTCCTGCAGCTCGGCCGCCACATCTTCGGGTGTGAGAAGCCGCGTCCCGATCGTCCGTCCGATCGTGGCCGCCAGACGGCCCTGGTTCTTGGGTACAGCGCCCTGAAGCCATCTCACCTCCCGCCCGAACAAGCGCGGAGGCTCGTACGGATGAAATAGCATCATGATCGCGACGCGGTTCGTCACACCGCCTGCGAGCGCACCGAACAGTACGGTCAGACCGTCCCTGATCCACTGAAGCGCGGTTTCGCTCATGGACCTCTTTCTTCGGTTCCCACTCCCACGATCGGGCGCCGCATTCCCGCCACCACGAGCGTGCCCACCACGCGGTAGGCACGAACTCCAGAGTCCCGCCGGGCCAGATCGTCCACAAAGGGCACTATTCCGCTCAGTTCCCCGGTGATGCCCGCTTCAGGTAGCGTGATCCGCCAGCGGTCGGACACGACGCGAGACGGGTCCGCATTCTCGATAACCAGATCCGGCCACTCGTTCTCGACTCCATCGATCACCGTCCAGGCGGTAGCCGGAGATCCGGGGTCCACATGGCTTCGCATGAGCAGGAAGGCGTTGCCGAGTGTGTCCGCCAACAGGAACTGCTGCGGCCGGGAACTGGGCATGGGAGACTGGTTCGATCGAGCCCCGCGGCGCGCGAGGAGGAAGCCCGCCTGCGAGACGGTTCCGTCGGATAGCGTGGCGATCGCCAGGCTTTCGGGCTGTCCTGTAGCCCCGGCCCAGCTGGCCAGTATCCCCGAAGAGCGCAGTCGGATGTTCCTCTCTCCGTCCTGGATGTTCAGCCCTGTGACGTCGCCCGCGGGGCCGATTATGACACGCATTGAGGGGGTGGGCAGTACACGCCACGCGGCCCTCGGAATCGGAAGTGAGGAGCTCTCGTTCAGCACCAGGGTCCAGCCTTCGGCGCCTCTGAGCCAGCCCCTGTATGCGAGACGCGTCTCGCCGGCCGAGGTGCGGTTGTCGAGAGCCGCGTGCATGAGGAGCGCCCGGGAGCCTGTGCCCACGAACGTGAGGCTGGCCCGGTAGTGTGCCGGGGTGACCAGAGCCAGGTCCTGGCCTCCCGGCGCGTCGGGAACGGTCTCCCCGGAAGGATCGCTCTCTCCCCGGCAGCCCACGAGCGCCAGAGCCACAAGGACCACGCACCAATCCTGGGTCGGGATCCTCAACGAAGCCTCACCTGTCTCGAACCACTTGTCGCACTAAGCGTCCTATTTGTCGTTCATCCGGCGGCCTGATTCGGGGACTGAAGCGCCGCATCGCCGCCCCGGGCAACAACGTACGCCGCAAAGCGTCAGGCTGACAGGAATCCGGCGGCAGCGTACCTTGCTGGGCTCGCCAGGCCTTCGGAACCTGTTGAAAGCGGCTATCCATGCAACTCTATACGAAGATTACGATCGGACTGATTCTCGGCGTCGTTGCGGGCCTCGCGTCCAACCTGGCGGACATCGGGTGGCTGAGGGACTTCCTAGTCGCGATCGAGCCGGCCGGAAAAGCCTGGATCCGCATGATCACCATGGTAGTCGTACCGCTGGTCGTCGCCAGCCTGGTGGTGGGAACAGCGAGCCTGGGGGATATCAGCAAAGTAGGCCGGATCGGTGGCAAGACGATGGGCTACTATCTTGTTACGACAGTCATCGCAGTGGTGATCGGTCTGGTGCTGTCCAATGTATTTCGTCCCGGCGCCGGTATCGATGCGGCCGTACTGGCCGATCTCCGGTCCACGTATATGGAGCAGGGCGCAGCCGGCGTAGAGCTCTCCGCCTCCACACCCAGCATCGTAGACCTGCTGGTCGACCTCATACCGAGTAATCCGGTGGCTGCAATGGCGTCAGGAGACATGCTCCCGATTATCTTCTTCACGATCTTCTTCGGGGCGGCTCTGGCCGCGCTTCCGGATCCTCAGCGCCTGCCAGTAGTCGGCTTCTTCGACGGTATCAACGAGGCCGCCATGAAGATGATTCACTGGATCATGATTCTGGCCCCGTACGCCGTTTTCGCACTCATCGCAGCCGTGATCGCCCGATTCGGAACGGAGGTCCTGCGCGGGCTGGCGATGTACAGTTTCGTCGTTGTCCTGGGTCTTCTTCTGCACCTGGTGATCACCTATACGACGGCGCTCAGACTTCTGGCCAAGGTCAAGCCGCTGGACTTCATCCGCCGTATACGAGAGGCTCAGTTGATCGCCTTCTCCACATCCAGCTCGAACGCCACCCTTCCGGTGACGATGGAGACAGCCGAGCACAAGGTAGGAGTGAGCAAGGAGGTGTCGAGCTTCGTGTTGCCGCTGGGAGCAACGGTCAACCTGGACGGAACCGCGCTCTATCAGGCCGTGGCCACGATGTTCATCGCTCAGGTTCTGGTGGGCGGCATCTCGCTCAGCGCTCAGTTCGGGATCGTTCTGACCGCCACGCTGGCCTCCATCGGAGCGGCCGGGGTGCCCAGCGCGGGCCTCGTGATCCTCGTGGTCGTCCTCCAGCAGGCGCTGGCCGGTACCGGGGTGGATCCGGCCGTAGGAATCGCGCTCGTGCTCGGAGTGGACCGGATCCTGGATATGTGCCGCACGGCCCTCAACGTTACGGGTGACCTGACGGCGGCGGCGGTGATCGCCCGCTCGGAAGGCGAGCTGAGTATGCCCGAACTGGAGGAGGCTTTAGCGGCTTAGCGGGTGTAGGTCAGCCGCGTTTCGTGACCCAGGCGATCATCCAGGGCCGCCAGGATGCTCGTGATCCGCTTGCCGTGGCTAGGCTTCACGGTTCCGTCCGGGTGCTTTTCCGTCGCGCGGGGCCCGGACCGAAGGTCCACCCTGGTAAAGCCGTTTTCGTCCAGACTGACCCAGATGGCGAGGTCATCCAGGCGGCGCGGCAGCCGCGAACGGCATGTCACTGTGAGCAGGCCGAGGCCTTCATCGGAGTGCACGAGGCGCCAGCGTGGCCGGTTCTGGATCTCAGCCACGATCGTATCCCAGACTCGGGCGAAGGGAACGGAATAGATTCGGCCTTCCGGACCGCCCCGGCTGCGGGTATCGACCCCTCCTCCGTTCGCCGACGCTGCTTGTTCCCGCCCCGATTCCATCCTCTACTCCTCCGTTGCCGGCCCTGAATAACCGGCATACGTTCGATGCCGAACCTCAATCAGAACTACTGAGAACACTACATGCAAGCCATACTCCCACTGGCCGGAAAAGGGACCCGTCTCCGGCCGCAGACTCATACACGGCCCAAGCCTCTGCTCCGGGTGGCCAACCGGCCCGTGCTGGACTACGTCCTGGAGCAGCTGAAGGAAGCCGGAGTAGACGAGATCATAGGCATCATGGGCCATCTGGCGCCCCAGATCGAGACTCATCTGGCGGAGCGGCACGCGGGCCTGTCGTTTCGCCAGGTCGAGCAGGTGCAGCAGCTGGGCACGGCCGACGCGATTCGCCTGGCCGAACCGCTGGTGGACGGACCGGTACTGATCGTTTTCGTGGACACCCTGTTCGACGCCGACCTGGGCCTTATCGAGGCGAGGCCCGATGTGGACGGGATCATCTGGGCCAAGGAGGTCGAGGACTATCAGCGCTTCGGCGTGATCGTCCACGACGACGAAGGCTACATGCAGAAGATTGTCGAGAAGCCGTCCGAGCCGATTTCCCGCCTGGCCAATATCGGTGTCTATTTCATCCGTGACTGGCGGCTCATGTTCGAGGGTATTCGCCATACGATGGACGCGCCTCCGCGCGGGGGCGAGTATTACCTTACCGACGCCTTCCAGTTCATGATCGATAAGGGCGACAAGCTTCTTACAGCTCAGGTGAGCGCCTGGTGGGACTGCGGGAAGATCGAGACGATCCTGGAAACGAACCGGTTGGTGCTGGAGAGCGGCGGGGCCGCCCGGCCGGCGGTGGCGGACGGATCCGAGGTCGTGGACCCCGTGTGCGTGGCGGAGGGTGTAACCATAGAGGCATCGAACATCGGTCCCAACGTGAGTATTGCCGCCGGGAGCGTGATCAGGGGGTCGCGCCTGGCCAACTGTATCGTGGGGGAGGGAGCCACGCTCGTGGACTGCGATCTGACCGACTCGCTCATCGGTGATCACGTCGAGGTTACGGGCCTGAGGGGCACAGTCAGCCTCGGCGATCATACCCTGATTGAGACTGCCTGACATGTCGGCTAGCTCGAAGGATCTCATCTACGACTGGAACCGGCTCCCGGGCAGCTTCGATTATTCCGGCCTGACCGTCGAACTGGACGATGAAACTCTGCGCGACGGGCTGCAGAATCCGTCTGTACGTGATCCCTCCACGCCGCAAAAGATCGAGATGCTTCATCTCATCGCGGGGCTTGGCATTCAGGCGGCCGACATCGGCCTGCCGGGGGCCGGACCGCGGGCACGCGAGGCGGCGCTTGCGCTGGCGCGCGAGATCGCGGACCACAATCTGCCCATAGCTCCGAATTGCGCGGCCCGCACGGTCCAGGTCGATATCGAGCCGATCGTGGATATCGCCAACGCCACCGGTCTGCGCATGGAGGTGGGCGCTTTCATCGGAAGCTCGCCTATTCGTCAGTACGCCGAGGGCTGGGATGAGGAGATGCTTCTGCGCTCCACGGAGAAGGCGATCACGTTCGCCGTGTCCAACGGCCTCGACGTCATGTATGTAACGGAGGACACGACCCGCTCCACGCCGGAAACCCTGCGCAGACTGTACACGGCGGCGATCGACAACGGCGCGGGCCGCATTTGCCTGGCCGACACGGTGGGTCACGCCACGCCGCACGGGGTCCGTCAACTGGTCCGCTTCATCAAGAAGGTCGTCGCTGATTCGGGCCAGCCGGTGAAGATCGACTGGCACGGGCACCGCGACCGCGGGCTCGGCATCCCCAACGCGCTGGCTGCGATCGAGGAAGGTGTGGACCGCGTACACGGAACGGCGCTGGGGATCGGAGAGCGCGTCGGCAACACGGAGATGGACCTTCTGCTCGTGAACCTGAAGCTACTCGGCATGCACGACCATGATCTGACAGGACTTCCGGCCTACTGCGCTCTTGCCGCGGACATGTGCGGTCTCGAGATTCCGCACGCCTATCCAGTCGTCGGCAGCGACGCCTTCCGAACCGGAACCGGCGTTCACGCCGCGGCCATTATCAAAGCCATCGGTATGAAAGACGACTGGCTCATCGACCGTGTCTACAGCGGTGTTCCGGCTTCCTTCTTCGGTCTCGAACAGACGATCGAGATTTCCCCGGTATCAGGCCTGAGCAACGTTCGCTTCTGGCTCGGCGAACACGGATACGATGCCGAAGACAAGGGTTTGTGCGACGCCGTCTTCGGTCTGGCCAAGCGCACCGACCACACGCTGGCGGCTGAAGAGATCGAGGCCGAGATCGAGCTCTACCAGGCGTCGGCCCAGGATGGGTAAGCGCCTATGAACCTCTCGCCGGTTTCCAGCCGCCTGCTCGCCCTGGCGATAGGCTTCGCTGGGCTCATGATCGGGTTCAGCGGCCTCACCCTGCAGGCCTCCGGCCACGGGGGAGCGGCCGCGGTAGCCGCCATCATCGGCCTGGCTCTGCTCGGGGTGGCGTTCCGGATGCTGCGAGGGAATTCCGCTGAGCGCTGACTGGCCGGGCGCTCGATGACCCGCTGGGCTGCTCGATGACCAGTCCCGTGGTGACCCGGCCGGCGATCATCGGCCACCGGGGAGCCGCCGCCGAGTCCCCGGAGAACAGCATGCCGGCCCTGGAGCTGGCCGTGCGGCTGGGCGCGGACGCGCTCGAGCTGGACGTTCAGCAGTCGGTAGACGGCGCCATCGTCGTCATTCATGATCCCACGCTGCAGCGGACGGCCGACGCGGAAGGTGTGATCGCGGAAATGGCATGGTCCGATCTGCGGGACGTTCGCCTGAGGCCCAAGCCGGGGGCGGACCCAGGCCCGCCCCTGTCCAGGCTCAACGACGTATTCGAGCGCTTCCCGGACGTCGAAATAACGGTGGACGTGAAGGCCTCTCGTGCGGCGGCGGACGTGGTGGCGCTTATCCAGCGATTCGAGCGCACGGAGCGCACGATCCTGTACATTGAGGACGGTACGGGGCTGCCTGAATTCCGCGCCTACAGGGGACGCCGAGCCACATCGACCTGGCAGGCCCTGCGGCTGGCGCTGGATCGGGGCTGGCCCGCGCGCAGCGCGGAACGAGAGGTTCCGGAGGTTGTACACACTCCGCTGAGCCGGTGGGGGATTCCGATCATCACGCCGGCGTTTGTGAGGCGCATGCATGAGCACCACCGGAGCGTGCAGGTCTGGACAGTGGACGAACAGGATACGATGAGCCGAATGGCCGATTGGGGAGTGGACGGAATTATAACGAACGATGTGCGGGTGGCGGTCTCGCTGCTCAAAGACGGTACACACGAATGACGCGCCGAACGAGAACAGGCGGCCGGCGGCTTCAGTTTGCCGGCCCGGTCATGTTGGCGATGTGGAGCCTGGCGGCGGGTGCGGGGGCGCCTGCGTTCGCACAGGGCGAGCGCATCCCGCTGTTTCCTGCCGGCACGCCAGTGGCGGTTCTCCCCCTGCAGTCAGCCGCTCCGCTGGCGTCCGGTGCCTGGCCGGGCGGAAACAGTTCGCTGGAGGAGACGCTGCGGGCCTTCGACTCCGAACTGGGCTTCGCCATGGCTGAGCATCGGGGATCTGCCGCCTGGGCCTCTCCCGACGCGGTAGTGCGCCGGGTGGGCCGCAATCCGACCGTTCGCGTGACGCCCCGCAGGCTCGCCTACCAAGGTCTGCGTGCTCCGATCAAGGGCCAGATATACGAGCCCCTGCACGGAGAGTTGCGCGCTGTGGCCGCCCTGTTCGAGACGCGCTACGTGGTCCTGCCCCTGGCCGTCAGCGCCCCGCGCTACTCGCCGGAGGAGGGCGAACCGTCCGCGGCCAGCGCGGGCCACGTGCGCCCGACGCTGCTGGTGGCCCTGATAGACATCCGGCGCAGCCACGTCATGTGGCACGGCGAGATAAAGAGCGTCCCGGCCGAGCCTGGATCCCCGGCGCTTCTGGCTCAGCTGGCCCAGCGCGTCGTCAATGTCCTGGCGCCGCAATGAGCCAGCCAGCCGCGATGCTTCGCACGCCGGACCTGACGCGGCGATCGCACGTCCTGAGCCTGACGCTGGCGCTGGCCGCGGTTTCAGTGGCCGGAGCCTGCCAGGACAAGTCGCTCAACTATCCCGCAGAGGCGGACCTGGCGGGTCTGTACGGCGCCGCGCCGCAGGTGGCGCTCAACGGGAACGTGGTGGACGTCAGGGTCGTCCAGGATAGAGACCAGCTAATCAGGGGCGGAAAGCTGTGGGCCAAAGTGGGCCCCTATATCTACCTCTTTTCTCCCCAGACCAAGGAACTGTTCGAGAACTGGTCCGGCCTGGGAGGCGTGCGAGTACGCACCTTCACATCGTCCGGAACCCAGGTCGCCGAAGCCATGCTGGAGCGCGGCGACCTGAACGACATCACCTGGAGACGAGCGCTGCGGCTGGTGAGCGAGGCGCGTCTGGAGGGCACCCGCCGCCCGAGCTTCATGGAGAACCTCGTCCGCTATGGTGAAGAAACAGCCCAGTTCGAGTATAATCCCGCCTTCACGGGCGAATAACGCCGACCAATAAGACCATCAAAATCACGACGCAGCCCTGATTCTATGAAACACACTGTAACGCTCATTCCCGGCGACGGGATCGGTCCCAGCATCGCCGACGCCGTGGTGCGAATCGTCGATGCCGCCGGAGTTCCCATGGAGTGGGATCGCAAGGAGGCCGGACTGTCGGCTCTCGAGGCGGGACACGATCTGCTTCCGCAGGAGACGCTGGACTCGATCCAGCGCAACCGGATCGCCCTCAAAGGTCCGCTCACCACCCCATCGGGGAAGGGGTTCCGGTCCGTCAACGTGGCGCTGCGCAAGGAGTTCGACCTGTACGCCAACGTGCGGCCAGCCAAGACGCTCCTGCAGGGCGGCCGCTACGAGGGCATCGACCTCGTCATCGTGCGCGAGAACACGGAGGGGCTGTACGCGGGTATCGAGCATTTCATCGGGATGCGTCAAGATCCGAAGGCCGTGGCCGAGTCGGTGATGCTGATCACCCGCTACGGCTCCGATCGGATCGTGCGCTACGCCTTCGAGTACGCGATCGAGCACAAGCGCAAGAAGGTCACCCTGGTCCACAAAGCCAACATCCTCAAGTGCACGCAGGGCCTGTTTCTGGAGGTCGGGCACGAGGTGGCGAAGAACTACGCCGGCCAGATCGAGTTCGAAGAGAAGATCGTAGACAACACCGCCATGCAGCTGGTCCTCGATCCCTATCAGTTCGACGTCATCGTGACCGAGAACATGTTCGGCGACATTCTGTCCGATCAGGTGGCTGGCCTGGTAGGTGGTCTGGGACTGGCTCCGGGAGCCAATATCGGGAAGAACGAAGCTATCTTCGAGGCCGTACACGGGTCGGCGCCAGACATCGCGGGCCGCGGCATCGCCAACCCGTCCTCGCTACTACTGGCGGCGTGCCTGATGCTGGACCATATAGGACAGCGGGACCGCGGGGCCCGGATCCGCACCGCCCTGGAGTCCGTTCTGCGAGGAGGCAGCACAATGACAAGGGATCTGGGTGGAACCGCGTCCACAGAAGAGTTCTCGGACGCCATCATCAAAGAGCTGGAGACAGATGCCGCCGCGGTTTGATTTTCACGCCGATCTCGAGTGCCGGATCTGCGGCAGAGAGAGCAAGCGCTCGGGCCTGGACAGCCATCTGTGGTGCCACGGCTGCCGCTCGGAGATAGACCGGCGAGCCGGGCGCTGGCGCCACGCCATCGCGGCCGCCATCACCATACCGTTCGCCGTGTGGATCGTGCTCGAGGGGACGAACGGCACTCTTCCGCCCTACGCCTGGCTTCTGCCCCTGGCCGCAGCCTACTACCTGGGCATGCGCATCGGCCGCGAGATCGTGAAGGGCGTGCTGCGGGCGCGGCGCGAGAAGGCAGAGCGGGCGACCCTAACCCAGACGACTGGCTGAATCCGGGCGCACTGACTGACACGTAAGCGAGGCTTCGATGAGTTTTTCCGGTGTGGATTTCTACGATGTGGACGGCCTTCTCAGCGAGGAAGAGCGGGCCGTGCGGGATATGGTCCGGGAGTGGGTCGATGAAGAGCTCATGCCCATTATCGGCGACGCCTACATCGGCCGCACGTTCCCCCGCCAGCTCATTCCCCAGATGGGAGAGCTCGGATTCTTCGGTGCCAACCTGCCGGAAGAATACGGCTGCGCGGGCCTCAACAACGTAGCCTACGGACTGATCAACCAGGAGCTGGAGCGCGGCGATTCGGGCCTCAGGTCGTTCGCCTCGGTGCAGGGAGCCCTCGTGATGTACCCCATCTACGCCTTCGGCTCTGAAGAGCAGAAACAGGAGTGGCTTCCTCAGCTGGCCAGGGGCGAGAAAGTCGGCTGCTTCGGCCTCACCGAACCGGACTTCGGCTCCAATCCCGGCGGCATGATCACGCGCGCCGTCCAGGACGGCGACGAGTGGGTGCTGAACGGCGCCAAGATGTGGATCACGAACGGGTCCATGGCCGACGTGGCCATCATCTGGGCCAAGACAGGTGACATCGACGATGTGAGCTCGATCAAGGGATTCGTGGTCGAGACAGACCGAGAGGGCTTCTCCGCCAAGGACCAGAAGGGCAAACTCTCGCTACTGGCTTCCGATACCAGCGAATTGGTGCTGCAGGACGTGCGCGTGCCGGCCTCGGCAATCCTGCCGGAGAGCGGTGGGCTCAAGAGCCCGCTCAAGTGTCTCACGCAGGCCCGCTACGGTATCGCCTGGGGCGCCGTGGGAGCGGCGATGGCCTGCTTCTGCGAGGCGCAGGACTACGCCAAGAACCGGGTGCAGTTCAGGGGCCCGATCGGCGGAACACAGATTCAGCAGGTACGGTTGGCCGAGATGCTCACCGAGATCACCAAGGCTCAGCTCCTGGTGCTTCAGCTCGGCCGAATGAAGGATGCCGGTACCATGACGCCGCAGCAGGTCTCCATGGCTAAGCGCAACAACGTCGACATCGCCTGCGAGTGCGCCCGTGAGGCGCGCCGGCTGCTGGGCGGAAACGGCATTCTGATCGAGTACCAGTCCATGCGGCACATGGCCAATCTCGAGTCTGTGTACACCTATGAAGGGACGCACGACATCCACGCCCTCATTCTGGGCCAGGCGATCACGGGGATTCCCGCCTTCGAATAGGGCCGGCGCAGGGGCCGCGGTAGTGGCTCCTAAATAGGGGCTCCGGCTAGAAGGACTCCGGGATCTGCGCCTTGCGGCCGGATTCGATCAGTGACTCGGTGAAATCCTGTCTCTCTCCGACGAGAGACACGCGCTGCTCCAATGAATCGAACTGCTGTCTCAGTTCCCGCACTTCTCCGACTAAATACTCGGTAAGCTCGCGGTCCGGCTGGCTGTCCTTTCGAATCTTGACCCATTCCTCGAGGACGCGGCCAAGCCTCCTGGTGATCGGGATGGCCAGCAGAAACAGTCCGATGACGGTCACCGTGGCGAAGGCGAATATCATTTCAGCGATAGCTACAGGCATCGTTCCTCCGGGTTCCTAATGTCTCAGATACCCAAAGATACGGCGGTGTCGGCTCAAATGTTTCTTCAGCGCCGGAACTCCGCCGCGCTAGCCCGTTCTGCTTGCCCGTCTCACACTGCTCTGGTAGGATCCGGTCCGCCTCACACGCGCCCGTAGCTCAATTGGATAGAGCGTCTGACTTCGGATCAGAAGGTTGGGAGTTCGAGTCTCTCCGGGCGTATGCCGTAAGCCAGTGCAATCGTGTAAGTTAGTGATTTGGACTGATCATGCCGGATTGGCACTCACCCCGCGTTCGCCTCAATCGATTCGAACACCTGGGTGCGCCGAGTGCGACGCGGATCGCGATTTCCTATTGGTCGATCGAGAAGTCTGCTCCGAGAGTCTGAGCTGCGAATGCGAGGTAATCGGCGAAATGGGCCGGCCTCTCGGCCGACGTAGGCATATGGCCCCCGCCCCACACCACGTCCAGTAGAATCGGGTTGTCGCACGACTGCGCATGCTGCAACGCGGCCACGAATTTGTACGCGTGCATCGGCATCGCGGTCTGATCGTTCTCACCGGCGACGACGAGCGTCGCTGGGTAGCAGGTGCCCTCCCGCACATTATGGTAGGGCGAGTAAGCGTGAAGAGCCTCGAAATCCTCGGGCACCTCGGGCGAACCGTACTCGGACACCCACAGGCTGCCACCGGTGTACTCTGTGAACCTGATCATCTCGATCACCGGCCATGTCGGTAAACTCATGCCGAAGAGGTCCGGCCGCTGGGTCGTCGCGGCGGCCGGTATGACGCCGCCCGCGCTGAGTCCCTGAACGATGAGACGCCGCGGCGACGTATACCCCTCCTCGATCAGCCACTCCGCAGCCGCTATGAAGTCGTCGAAGGTGTTCTGTTTGTATCGGCCTGCGCCGGCCTCGTGCCAGGTGACCCCATACTCCCCTCCACCCCTGAGGCCAGGAATGGCCACGAGCCCGCCACTCTCGGCGAGAACCAGGGACAGCGGACTGAACCCAGCGTTCATCATCCACCCTCCCGCCCCGTAGCCGGGCATGTAGGTCACGCTCTGGCCATCGAATATCGTCCCTTCGCGGTATACCAGGAACATCGGCACCCGGGTGCCGTCTCTGCTCTCGAAGAACACCTGCTCGATTGCTATGTCCTCCGGGTTCCAAGGCAACGACTCGTCCGAGAACGCCTTGTCCACGCCGGTCTCCGTGTCGTGAATGAACAGCGAGGACGGGTACGCCGCGCTACTGAAGTCGAAGAACAATTCAGGATCGTCTCGCCGTCCTCTGATCGCCTGCATCCCGCCTCCGATGTACCCGGTAACCGACGGAAGCTCGACCTCGCCCACCTGGGATCCGTCTCGCAAATAGACCTGTAGACGTGGCTTCACATCCACCGTATGCCACGCGATGAAGTGATCGCCAACCTCCACGACCTGAACGAGGGGCGCGGACGCGCTCTCGGGGATTAGCGTCCGCCATCGGTCCGGCTCGGAACGGTCGAGGTCGACGGCGACGAACCGGCCGTTCGGCGCGTCGAGAGTCGTTTGGATCCAGAACGTCTCGCCCTCGGCCCCGACGAATCTGTGAGCGTTGTCGTCATGTTGTATGAGGGTCTGAACCGGAGATTCTGGCTCGTTGAGGTCCTTGTACAGCAGGCTGGTTCCCGCGACCGATTCGCCCGAGGCACCGAAGACGAGAAAACGGCCATCGTAAGTCACCTGTATCGGACCGAGGGTCACAGTGGGTTGAGATGGTCTCCGGTAGATCAGCTTGTCCTGCGACTGATCCGTGTTCAGTTCGTGGTACATTACCCGGCTGTTGGTCGGTTTCGCCGTCATCTCCGTACCGGGTGGCGGCTCGTCGAACCGCATGTAGAAAAAGCCACTCCCGTCAGGAGTCCACGCGATGCTCGATGACCACGTAACTCCAGACAGCGTCTCCGGTAGATGTCCACCAGAGTCCACATCGAGGAGCCGAACCTCCTGCCACATCAAACCGCTATTGAGCGAGTAAGCCAACAACCGCCCATCTCGACTCGGGGTCGCGAGCCCCACCGAGGTGTTGCCCTCGGGAAACTGTTCCTGCGGGTCAATCAGGACTCGCGGCTCGCCCTCCAGACTTTCCTGAACAAAGAGGACGCTAACTCGACCCGGCTCCGTCCTGGTGTAGAAGTACCGTCCCCCCTCCTTCATCGCCCGCCTATACGACGTGACGGACCCGTATGAGCGGAGCTGACGTTCGATACCCGACCGTTCGGGGATCGCGCGGAGGAAGCGACTCGTCAGACTGTCCTGCGCGGCCAGCCATTCCTGGGTCTCCCGGGAATCAAGATCCTCGAGCCAGCGGTATGGGTCGGGCACCGAGACCCCATGAAATTCGTCCACGTCCTGACCACGGGCCGTCGGCGGGTAGGCCAACTCCCGGGAAGTCTGAGCGCACCCATGAGCGGCCCAAAAGGACATCAACAATGCCACTAGCTTCCCCGGACTCGTGAGGTCGTAAATAGTCTTCATCCCGTATGTTCCTCGGACCAAATGAAAGAATAATTTCACCTATTCTAGGATCACCAGGTGGCCGCCGCAAGCAGACACGCCGGGTGTAGCTGTGGGATAAGACCGTCTCGCGCTCATGCCCAGGACCTCGCGACCGCGGGTGTGCGACTTCGTAAACGGTCTGACAAAGCCGAGCGAAAAGGATGGACCGGAGCACATCGACTATGCTGCGTCGGAGTTCGAGTCTCTCCGGGCGTATGCTGTAAGCTGCTGTGGTATGGTTAGTTAGCGATTTCGACCGATTCTGCTGGTCACGCACTCCCTGGATTTCTCCCTGTGTTTTCCCCTGGCTATTCCCTTCGCAGTGTTTCTGCGGACCAGGCTGACGCGTTCCGCAGCGTTTTTCCGGCTCTCAACCCTGCGGCATTTACGCTAGTCGCGATTGCTGGCCACATCCACAAAAGTTGTCGTACTCTGTGATCGCGATTAGGCTACTGATTGTGCGCTACGTTAGTGGGGCTGATTGCAGCCTAAGAAGAGTTAGACATCGGTTCTACCCACAAGGTATCGACATGAGACTTTGGATTCGCACGGTACTGTTTCTGTTGGTCTGCACCTCCACCGTTGCTGGACAGGATCTCGTCTCCAGCGATTCGACTGCAATCTTCGCGGCTGTGGATCGATGGGAGGAGGCGTGGGTGGAGAAGGACCCTCGCTTGGCTGCTCAGGACTATTCCGACGATGCCGATTGGACGAACGCGTTCGGGATGCGGCGTATCGGACGGGCGAACATCGAGGCTCTCCTCATCAAGGTCTTCGCGCTCCCATTTGTCATGGCCGGCGATACCGAGTACGAGTACCACGATCTCCGAGGTTTGGGGCCTGATGCGGCGCTACTCCGGAGTTGGGCGATCCGAACGGGTCAACAGCTTCCGGACGGCACAGTCGAAGAGCCTAGGCGAACGAACCACTTGCGCGTTTTCGTGAAGCGCGAAGGGAGTTGGCTGATAGCGAGCCATCTCATCGGAGACGAGCGCACGCCAGGCCAGCCTCGGTAGACCTGCTCGGGACCGATGCCTAACAAGCGTTAGCAGCTGCCGGCATCATGTTAGTTGCTTTGGCAGGCTGCTCGGAGCCAATCTGCATCTCAGCCAGGCGGCCACTCCGGGCCGCAGCT
>JBDLJJ010000039.1:0-21483 GCA_039714435.1 Gemmatimonadota bacterium
ACTCGATCGTCTGGCTCGGTCAGGACGAACACAGCGCTGTCCAGTGGCTCGAATTCGCGCTCGGGCCTCAGATTGCGGTTCTGGTCCAGGAAGGCGATAGCTGTGTATGTGTCGGTCGGCAGGTGCGACAGCTCGAACGTACCATCGGTGGAGGTGACGGCCGTGTACGGCACCGTATCGGCGGCCAGGAACAGGACGCGTGCGTCTCGTTGGGGCCGCACCGTCTCCCGGTCGTACACTACACCAGAGACGGCCGTGGAGCTGATCGCCGGGCCGGTAGAAAACAGCATATCGACCGCGGATGTGGTCTGATTTCCCAGCAGGTCTCGCACTCCCTCTGGCAAGCGAACCGTGTATACCGCCTCCCGCCAGCCATCTTGAGGCTTGAACTCGACCCCGTTGCGCTTGGCCTTGAACTCGTACCGAAATGCGGGACTGGCCGTAACCAGCCTGGTGAGCGAGTTGGGGTCACCCAGCGGTTCATCAAATCGAATCCGGGCCGAGCCCGAAAGATCAGAGGCGACGGCCCCCACAGCGGGAAAGACCTCGTCGATGCCAGGCGGCTGAAAGTCCGATCCGCTGCCGGGCGGTGGGAGTTCATTAGCGCAGGAGAGCATCGAGGCGCCCGCCAGTGCGGCCGAGAATCTCAATCCAGCGCATGGAAATCGCACCTATTCGGACCGGCTGAGGGCGCCCCGTTTTTCCAAAAGAAGCGCCTCCCGCTCCTCGAGCGACTGCAGCTTCTCTCTCTCTCTGGCCACGACCTCCGCAGGCGCACCGGCCGTGAACTTATCGTTCTGCAGCTTGGCGCGTGTCTGAGAGAGGAACGACTTGACGCGCTCGTGCTCGGCCTCGATACGCTCCCTCTCCTTGTTCAGATCCAGCAGGCCTTCCAGGGCCAGGAATACCTGTGTTCCTCCGCGGAGTACTGCCTGGGCTCCCGGTTCATCGGGAACGGAGTCGGCGAACCCGATATCCGTGAGCTTCGCCAGAGTCCGCACGCCCGCTCCCTCGTGTTCGAGACCCGCTTTCAGCGGCGCGGTCACCCCGATGAGCAGCACCGGCACCCCGCGCCCGGGATCGAGTTTGTACTCCGCCCTCATGTTGCGAACGCTGCTGACGAATTCGCGTAGCTCTTCGAACGCCTGGTCGGCCTCCGCATCCGCCAGCTCGCCCGAGGCTACGGGCCATGGCCCCTTGACCAGAGTGTCCCCTGAAACAACCTGCGGAAGGTGGCCGGCAAGCTCTTCCGTGATGAACGGCATGATAGGATGGAGAAGCCGGAGCCAGCCATCCAGAACGGTTCCGAGCGTGGCGGCAGCCGTGGCACGGGCTTCCTCTCCGGCATCGCCTCGCAGCCGGTGTTTGCTCAGCTCGAGATACCAGTCGCAGAAGTCGTCCCAGATGAAATGGTACACGGCATCCGCCGCATCCTGAAGCCGGAATCGTTCGAAACTGTCTGCTATGTCGGCCGCCGCCCGGTTGAATCGGCTCAGAATCCAGCGGTCGGCCAAGCAGGCCTCATCCGTCTGCGGCGGAGCCCCGTCCCATCCCTCCAGGTAAGGAAGCGCGAAGCGAACCGCGTTCCAGATCTTGTTGCCGAAGTTTCTGCCCACACGAAACGCGTTCTCGATGTCCGCGTGATCCAGCTGCAGGTCGGTCCCCAGACCGGCTGAGGCGATCAGGCGGTAGCGCATCGCGTCGGCGCCGAACTGGTCCACCACCGCCAGCGGATCGATCCCGTTGCCCAGCGACTTCGACATTCTGCGGCCTATGCTGTCACGGACTGTCCCGTTGAGAAGCACGTCGGTGAACGGAATGTCACCCATGAACTCGATCCCCGCCATGACCATCCGGGCCACCCAGAAGAAAAGAATCTCCGGCGCCGTGACCAGCGTGTTGGTCGGATAGAACGCCTTGAGGTCATCGGTTTCCTCAGGCCAGCCCAGGGTACTGAAGGGCCACAGCCAGGAACTGAACCACGTATCGAGCACATCGTCGTCCTGGCGCAGCTCGCCGCCGCAAGCCTTGCATTCGGTCGGATCCTGCCTGGAAACGACAAGCTGACCGCAGTCCGGGTTCTGGCAATACCACACGGGAATCCGGTGGCCCCACCACAGTTGGCGGCTGATACACCAGTCGCGAACGTTGACCATCCAGTTCTCGTAGACGTTCCCGAACCGGGCCGGATGAAAGCGCAGCCGACCCTCCCGATAGGCCTCCAGGGCAGGTTCCGCCAGCGGTTTCATCTTGACGAACCACTGCAGGCTGAGACGCGGCTCGACGACAGTGTGACAGCGGTAGCAGTGGCCCACGGAATGCTCGTGAGTCTCTGTGCGCTCGAGTAGACCCTCGCTCTCCAGGTCTGCCAGGACACGTTTGCGGGCCTCAAAGCGGTCCAGCCCCCGGTAGGCTTCCGGAACCGCGGCCGACATGGTGGCGTCCTCGTTCATAACGTCGATCTCGGGCAGGCCGTGGCGCCGCCCGATTTCGAAATCGTTCGGATCGTGAGCCGGTGTGACCTTGACCACACCTGAGCCAAACTCGGGATCGACGTACTCGTCCGCGATCACGGGAATCGTCCGCCCGGTGAGCGGCAGCTCTACGTTCAGGCCCACCAGATCGGCGTGACGCTCATCCTCCGGATGGATGGCGACGGCCGTGTCTCCGAGCATCGTCTCCGGACGCGTAGTAGCCACCGTAACATGCCGACCCGATCCGTCCGCCAGCGGATACTTCAGGTGATACAGATGACCTGGCAGGTCCTCGTGCTCCGCTTCTTCGTTTGACAGGGCGGTCTGGCAGCGCGGACACCAGTTGATGATGTAGTTGCCTCTGTAGATCAGGTCGTTTTCGTACAGCGCGACGAAGACCTCGCGAACTGCCTTCGACAGTCCCTCATCCAACGTGAACCGGTCGCGCTCCCAGTCGCATGAACAGCCGATTTTTTGAAGCTGCTTCCGGATCTGAGTACCGTACTCATCGACCCACTCCCAGACGCGCCGGACGAACGCCTCCCGGCCCAGGTCGTCGCGCGACTGCCCCTGCTTGGCCAGCTCGCGCTCGACCACGTTCTGGGTCGCTATTCCTGCGTGATCGGTGCCCGGCACCCAGAGAGCGTCTCGGCCACGCATGCGCTCGAACCGAATGACCGCGTCCTGGATCGTGTTGTTGAGCGCGTGCCCCATGTGCAAGGCCGCGGTGACGTTGGGAGGGGGGATAACGATAACGTATGGATTCTCCGCATCCGCCGCGCTGGGGTGGAAGAGACCCTGATCCAACCACTTCGCGTACAGTCGGTCTTCTATTCCCGACGGATCGTACCGGCTGCCAAGCTCCAAAGTGCCCTGCTCCCCATGCAGTTACCGAATCTGATCATCCCGGCAGACGCCGGCAGCAGACTAGTGTAACCGAGGCTCTCGGGCCTCGGCAATCGCTGACTAGGAGGTAGGCGGTTCCCGGACCCGGCTGGTATCGGGTGGGGCGGCTTGCAGAGAGTCGGCCTGCTGGCGGCGGAGTACTTCCTCCTGGGAACGCTCCCGTATCGCGGCTCGGCGCTCCTTGAGCACCCGGTCCGCGTCCTGCAGCATGTCCTGGTGCTGGATGTCGAGTCTGTCGCGCTCGCGCTGGCGGCTTTCACGCCCCCGGGCTCCCTCTTCCTGAAACAGTTGTCCGAGGCTGATCGGAATCGTGATTCCGCCCAGCCTGATTCCGTCCGGTGTAATCCCCCAGGTCTGATCCCCCTCGCCAAACAGCCACTCCGTAGCTCCGGTACGCTGTTCGTCGCTCAGGGCCAGGCTGTCGAGTATGGCCGACAGGCGCTCTCGCAGCGCCGCGCCGCCTATCGCAGCCGCCGCAAGCCTCTGCTCAGGAAGCGGGCGCTCGTCAAAATCTTCCCACAGCCGGGGGTCGCCTTCCTCGAGGCGAAGCCGCTCCGCGTTAGTCAGAGAACCGACGCGGGCCACGACGCTCGGGACTGGAGTCAGTTCGCCGCGCACGATGTCGATGGGCGCACCCTGCACGACCTCTTCCAGCCGCAGTTCCTCAGTCTCCTCAGGGGCGCTTTCTGACTGATCGATATTGAGCACGATCAGACCCTCCGGGACAGGCGGACCCGTTACCTCCAGCGAATAGCTGTACGCCTCGAGGTGGAGCATGCGGCCCAGCGTGGCCAGAAGCAGGACGTGGATTGCCAACGAAACCGCCATCCCGACCCGGAGTGCTGTCCGCTGAGTGCCACGCCTCGCCGCGATCAACTCGAGCGGGTGCCGCTCCCGCGCTCCGCTCATATGGTTTCTGCTACTCGGGAAGCCGCGGTCTCGTATAGGTCAGGAGCTACCGTCAGGGAGGCGCGAACGAAGCCTTCCCCTCCCGGCCCGAGCGCCGAGCCCGGCATGAGCACTACGCCGGAGGCCTCGAGCACCCGCCGGCAGAAGTCCTCTGAGGACTCGCTCGTCGGAACGGGAATCCACAGGTACAGAGTCGCGTGCGGCGCCGATACGTCGAGTCCGTGTCTGTTGAACGCCTCCACGGCCGCGTCCCTGCGCGCCCGAAGCGTCTCCACATTGCCACGAATAAACTCGTCAGGATTCTGGAGTACTGCCGCGCCCGCCGCCTGGATCGCCAGGTAGGATCCGGTGTCGAAGAAGGACTTCACTCGCGCCAGCGCACCGATCAGCGGCGCCGACCCGCAGGCCCAACCCAGCCGCCACCCGGTCATGTTGTATGTCTTGGAGAACGAATGAAACTCGATCCCGATATCACGGCCGCCTTCGACCTCCAGGAGTCCGACCGGGCGATAATCATCGAACCCGATTTCCGAGTACGCGTTGTCCCACAGAAGTGCGGCTCCCCGTTCCTCACAGGCCGAAATGACGTCCGCCAGGTAACCGCTGTCGGCAACCGCTCCGGTCGGATTGTTGGGATAGTTCAGCACGACGAGGCGAAGCCGCTGGCCTGTGGATCGGATGGTTTCGGGCGGAACCAGAAACCCGTTTTCAGGCCTGAGTACGGCCCGGTGGATATTGGCCCCGGCGAAGTGAGCGCCTCCGAAGTACGGTGCGTACCCCGGATCCGGAATAAGAACGTCGTCACCCGGGTCGAGGAGCGCGAAGGCAGATAGGGCTATGGCTTCCTTGCTGCCGATGACCGGGAGGATCTCTGTTCCCGGATCCATCGATGTGCCGAAACGCCGCTCCAACCAGGACGCGATCGCCAGCCGAAAATCGGGCAGGCCACCTTGAAAACCGTACCCCTGCAGCGCAGGGTCGGCCGCCGCCCGCCGCAGTGTTTCGACAGCCACGGTGGGAACCGGCAGACCCGGGTCGCCGATGCCCAGGTCGATGATCTCGGTTCCCTCCGCACGCAGCCTGGCCTTGATGGCCGGCACCTCCACCAGCGGATAGCCCGGTAGAGCCATCAGCCGCTGAGGCAGGTTCACCGTTTGCGAGGCTAGGATCACGTGCGCAGTGCCTTCTTCTTGGCCGCCGGATACAGGACGTTGTTGAGAATCAGGCGATATCCGGCCGAATGTCTGTGAAGTTCGAGGTCAGTCGGCTGATCCCCGATGAGATGCTGAGGATCTTCCGGATCGTGGCCTCCAAGGAACGTGAAACTCCCTTCGCCCAGAGAACCATGCAAGTATTTCGTGATTCCGCTCCCGGGCTCTTCAGCCAGCACCGTGACTCCCGGCTTGACTCTGTCGCGCCGAAAACTGGTCGTGAGACCGTAAAAGTCGGCCAGCACGGTTTCGTGGGACTGCGTCAACATTGAGGGCACAGGGTCTATCTTGGCGCTGAAATCGAACAGTTCGAAACTGGCCAGCGACCGGCGCCAGGGGGTGTTTACCTGGTGCCCGTCTATGTCACTGAATGCGCTGATCGTCGCGTCCAGCACCAGCTCGGAGCGGCTGAACGCCAACGTGGCGTCCCAATCCATTCGGTCTGCCGCATCACTTGCTGGAGGCGACCCGTCTGCGAACGCAGCGGCGATGTCTGCCGAATGCGCCGCCAGCGCGAGCTCGAGCGTCTCGGTAGCGGTGCACATGGCAAACAGGAATCCACCCTGCCGGACGTAGTCGGAGATAGTACCGGCCACCGCCTTCTTGAGTGCGGGCACGTTATCGTATCCGAACTCGGCCGCTACTCCTTCATTCCGGGACACCTCTTCCTGCAGCCATGGAGCGCCTGCGTAAGCCAGGTAGAATTTGGAGTATTGGCCGGTGAAATCCTCATGGTGCAGGTGGAGCCAATCGTACTCCTCGAGTCTGCCCGACAGCACGTCTGGATCCCACACCCGGTCGTACTCTATGCCCGCGTACTCGAGGGCCATCGTGACGGCGTCGTCCCACGGTGAACTGTTGGGCGGCGTATAGACGGCAATCCGGGGAGCCTTTTCCAGTGGAACGGCATCCATATTCGAGCTCTCGATGTCGGCCCGCAGAGCCGCCAGGCGGCCTCCGTCCAGCGACTCGGTGGTTACGCCCATGATGGCCGCCTGCTGCCGCACAGCGGCACCATCCGGCAGCAGAAATGATCCGTACCGATAGTTGAGCAGCCATTCTGCGCGGGCGCCGCTCTGGATGGCGTTGAAGACCAACCCGTAAGCCCGCAGGTGATTCGCCTGACTGCCGTCCATCGGGATGAGAAGAGACTGCGCGGCGGCCGGAGACGCCCCGGCCAGACAGAGTACTGAGGCCACGGTAAGGCACAGACGTCGAGTCAATGGATTCACACACGCTTTCATGAGGATGTGGGGACCTGGCCGTCGAGTTCGGACAGTAGCCGGCGGGCCACCGGGGCCAGCGCGCTCGACGGATGTTCAAGGATCAACTTCTCGAGCCACTGCCGGGCCGCCGCCGGCTGAGCCGCGGCAAGTCCGCGCGCCAGGGCCAGCATTCCGGGCGCCGCTTCCGGCGCTTCCGGGAAGCTCTGAACCACACTGCGATAAACAGTCGCGGCGGGGGCGGAGTGCCCATCCTGATCCAGGCGCCGCGCAAGAAGCATCAGCAGCGCTGGCCGGGCCTCAGACGGGGGCACCGCGGTCAACTTCTCTGTCACCGCGCGCACCGCCACCCGCGCTTCGCCCCGCGCAAGTGCAAACAGGGCTTCACCCACGACCGCCGCCTCGGCCGAATCCGCTCTCCCCAGCGCGTCCACTGAGGCAATCGCCTCGGTGCGGGACTGAGGACTGCCAGCCGGTATGAGGGCCGCAACCTCCAGATGTGCGAGGGCTGCCCGTGGGAGGCCGGAATACAAAGCCACCCAGCCACGCTGCCCCTCGACAACAGCGCTCGCGGTCGGATCTACCGCGATCTCACCCGCCAGGTCCAGCGCCCGCCCGGCGCGCTCGAGATCGCCCCGGCGGATCCACTCCGCGGACAGTGTGACGCCCATCGTAGCCCGATCCTGCTCCGCATCCTGATACTGACGCGCAAACGAACGCAGCAGCGGCTCCGCCGCTTCCGGGTTCTCTAGAACCCGCTGGCTGAACAGGTGGCTGGTCGCCATCCGGTGTGCCTCGCTACCTGGAGGTGCATCCCTGACGATGGCTTCGAAGGCAGACGTAGCGTTGGGGCCGTCCCCGGCGGCGAGCGACCACTCCGCGGCCAGTGTCCGCCAGCGCAGGCTTTCCTCCGGATCCGAGACGTCCGACCCCAGCAGCTCGGCGGCCCACGCCGCATTACGGTTTAGGTCGTGATTCTTCGCGTCCGAGGCGTAGTCGCGCAGAAAAGCCACTCGCGTATCGCCGGGGACTCGCTCGGTGATGGCCTCTGCCACCTCCAGCGACCACTCCGCCTCCGCCAGCCGATTGGCCAGGAAAGCCGCTGATCTCAGTACGGTGAAAATCTTCAGCCCGTCGGCCAGTTCGGCTCTCAGCGCGCCGACGAGGCTCTCATAATCGGCCCCGTGAGCTCTTAACCGCGTTTCGACGGCAGCGACTCCAGCGTCGCCCCAGCCCAGGACCACGACCCACTCCCGCGCCGTGGCGCTCGGCGCGCCGAGGCGGGTATACAGGTCGCCCAGCTCCTGCGCGAACGCGGTCGGATCGCCCGTCGCTTCACGCCCCGAAACCAGCGCCAGGACCGCGTCCGGCATCTCACCGCGGCGCACCAGCACTTCGGCCACCTCCCCATGCGCCAGTGTGCTGCCCGGCTGCTCCGCAGCCCATGCCCGGGCAGCCGCTAGCGCGCTGTCAGCCTGATTGGCTCCGATCAGCGCGCGGATCCACACCTGCCGCACCGTAGGCGGGGGATTGCCGGTCGCAGCCACCGCCCGCTCCGCCCGCTCCAAGACATCTCCGGGGCGTCCCCCGAGGGTCACGAGCTGAGCCAACTGGACGAGGACACTGGCCGAGGCCGGATCCTGATCCAGATGCCGCTCGAGCACGGAGCGAGCCTCTTCCAGGTTCCCAGCCCTCTGAAGCTCCGTCGCCCGTCCCAGCGTACGCCGCTCGACCGCTCCGGACTGGGCCAGCGCTGAAGGCGGCGGGACCATGGTCAACGCCGCCACGGCGAGCCCAATGGATAAGTGCCAACGCCGGCTCACGGGCGGTCTTCCTCAGAGTTCAGCCGGTCGAAATAGTCCAGGATCATCCCCCGGTACGCAGGCGGCACCGAGCGCAACTGTTCCTCGTTCGGATACTCAAAGCGCGGACCCGTCAGGAGGGCTGGATTCAGCGCCTCGACGTCCGGCCGGCCCTGGTCAGCGCCGGTCTCCGACTCCCTGCGGTTTGGATCCTCTTCATCCTTCTCGAGCGTCTGTCCGGCGTCCAGGAGGCGTCTGAACATCCTCTCTTGCCGCGACAGGGTTTCGCGGTCCAGCTGACCCTCGCCCAGGCGATCCGAGATATCACGTGCCTCCGCGGCCATCTCCTCCAGCCGTCCCAAGGCGTCCAGGTCCTCACCTCCCGCGCCCAGTTCTTCCAGCTGGTCTCCGATCGCCCGCTGCTGCGCCGCCAGCCGCTGTAGCTGCGAGGCCATTTGCTGGCCGCTTTGCCCGAGCAGCATGAGGCTGCTCGTCTCCTGATTGAGGCCGCCCTGTGCCTGGCTCATCTGAGCGAGTTGCTCGAGTGCTTCCTCCATGCCCGTAGCGGATTGAGACTCCTGAATGGCCCTGCGGCTCGCCATAAGACGTCCGGCAAGATCGTTGAGCGTCTCCGTAATCTGTTCGCTCAGCTCCGCCTGAGACCTGGCCGAGCCGCCTGTCGACATGGATTGGAGCATCTCGTCCATCTGCTCAGCCGCGCGCGCCGCCCCCGGACCCGTCCGCCGATCGAGGAGGGCGGTCTGCTGCCCCGCCTCGGACAGCGACTGGACCAGATTCTCCAGGCCCTGCCGCACCGACGCCTGCCTGCCCCGGAGATCAGGGGCCTGTCCCGATTCGGACTCTGACAAACGATCTGTCTGAGCAGCCTGTTCTTGAGCTAGATCGAGAGCCTCGCGGGTCGCCCTTCCCACCGCTTCCAGGACCTGGCTTCGCCAGTCTTCCGCCAGACTATCCGTCGCCGACTGAAGTCCTTCGGAGGCCTGCTGCATTGAGGACTGCGCCGTCTGTGCCTGGGCGGCGGCAGACTCGGCCGCCTGCTGCTGCTGCGCAGATGCCTGCTCGCCGGCCGCAGTCTGGGCCTCAGCGGCTGACTCCGCCGCGCCGCGCATGGCCTGCTCCGCCTCACCGATCTGTGCGGCCGCGTCTCGGGTTTCCGCGGCGGCGTCCGATTCGCTCGACCCTTCGAGTCTCTCGGCCAAGCGCTCCAACTCGGCCTGAAGCTGCGCCGCTTCATCGGCGAGCCGGCTCTCTTCATCGGACCACCCCTCTGCGTCGGGCTCCTGGCGCGCTAGCGAGCGCTGCTGCCGGGCCAGATCTTCCGATTGTTCCCGCGCGCTCTCCAGGCCCTGCTCCATCGCGACACGTTCCATGAGGGCCAGGCTCTGTTTGATCTGGTCCTGAAGGTTGCGCATTTGAGAGGACATCTCTTCCAGCGCCGCCTGCATTCGATCGGAGTCCAACTCGCTCAGAGCCCGCTGCAGTTCTTCGATCCGCTCCCGCAAACCTGACTGAAGGATTTCTTCGAACAGAGCCTCCAGTTCCGCGAGCTCCTTCTGAAGCCCGGGGTCATTGAGTCCGGACTGGGCCAGCTCTTCGCGCATCTGCTGAATGCGCTGCTCCAGGTCAGAGATGCCTTCTTCCAGTTCTCGTGCTTGATCGAGAACCCGGCGGCCGTCCTCCGTCGCACCGAAGCTGCTTGGCGTTTCGCTGCTGTTCTCACGGCTCGGCGTGCCGGGAGCCTCCGTTCGTTCCATGCTTCGCTCGGCCTCGCGGGCCGCGCGGCCAAGTGCTTCCGCCGCCACGCTCAACTGCCGGGAGTCCGCCACCAGGTCATCTGCTTCCTGGGCCGCCTGCCGCCGCATTTCGGCCAGCGTTGGCAGTCGCACTCTGAACGTATCCGAGACGCCGGCGCCGTTGGCCCGATTGGTGTCTCGCGCTCGGGCGAAGTAGAGGACCGTGTCGCCGGGGAGTAGATCCCGTCCAGCCAGATTCAGTACGGGCCGGGCAATTACGCGTGTCTGCGCACCCCCCGGCTGGCTGATGCTTTCACGCACCGCGTCGCCGCGCGTGCCCAGCGAGGAGACGCGCCAGCTCACGAGTTCGACGCCCCGCAGGCCGTGGTCGTCACGGGCATCCACGACCAGAGGCAGGCGCATGTCGGGCCCCAGCGTGGTATCTCTGGCCGGAAACGTGATCTGGACGACAGGTACTGCATCGGACAGTACAGTGATGCTGACCGGCTCCGGCAATTGAACGCCCGGGACTTCCACGTCCGCCCTCAGCTGCCAGCGGTAAGCAGACGACAACCTGGGCGCCAGCTCACCCCGAAAGGAGTTTCCGTCCACCGTCAGCTCGTGCGTCACTCCCCGATCGTCAACAAGCGAGGCCGCCCCGAGCTGGTAGTTCGCCGAACCGTTCAGCCGCAGCCGGGTGCCTCTCGGAACAGTGAGCGGAGGCAGCGGACGTGACCAGCGCTCGGCGGCCCGGCCCACGTGCGAGGCGTACTCGACATCCACCTCGAGACTGGTCAGGAGAAGCGGATCCAGAGGTTCGACGGAAAACGTGTCGCTCGAAAGTCCAGCCGCGTCCCGGGCCCAGTATCGCGAGCGAGATTCGAACGGACCCAGCTCGCCCTCGGCCTCGCTGCTCTGAGGATCGACTCGCACGTTCACGCTTCGCGGCGGCTCACCCTCCGCCTGCCAGACGAGCGTGACGACCTGGCGGGTAGGCGCCTGCACCTGAACCCGAAGCGTGGCGCCTCGCGTGACCTGAACATCTCCGGGACGCACAAGTATGGTGGGCGGGGGAGGAGGAAACGTCACCAGCCAGGGAGCCGCCAGAACACGCGCGGTGCCTGCCATCCGGTTGGGCTGGGCCCCGGCCAGGAAACCGAAAGCGACGATCGTCACTCCAAACGCCGCCGACCCGCGCCGAGCAGCCCTCATCAACATAGGCCAACTGTAAGGAACGAGCCCCCGCACCGGGCGGCCACGCACCGCTTCGTGCACTCGCCGCTGCTGTGCCTCGGCCAGTTCCTGTGACTCACCGAGCCCGACGCTGTCCAGCTCCAGTCCGCCCAGCAACTCGCCCGGCTGCAGTCCGCTGGCGCCCTCGATTTCCGGCGCCAGGCGGTCCGCCCTCAGGTGTCGCAGATGGGCCCCGACGCGCTGGCCCGCCAGACCGATCATGGCCAGCCCGACGGCGAGGACAGCCATCGGCAGCGGCGAGCCCGCCGAGGTGAGCCAGGCTGACGGAAGCAGCGCGGACGCGACGAGCAGCCCCAACAGACCAGCGCCGACACCGGCCGCGGTACCTACCACCGCTACGGTGCGAAGCCGCCTGCCGGCCTGCTCGAGAACAGTACGTGTCGCGTCCAGCGTGCTCATCCTTTGCTCTTCACGTTCAAGCTCAATCGATATGCTTCATTGCGTGAAATGCCATACACTTGTCTAAGTTCCTGGGCGATTGATGACCGTGTCATTCCGGCGGTGGCCATGTCCCGCGCTGCCGCCTCCAGAATCTCAGGGTCGATGCGCTGCTCCTCGTCCAGATCGGTTGAGGCAGCCCCCTCCACTACCACCGTCACCTCACCGCGCACATCCTCTCCGCCGTAATAGCCCGCAAGCTCGGAGACCGTTCCGTATCTGGTGTCCTCATGCAGCTTTGTGAGTTCTCGGCAGACCGCCAGGCGGCGCGTGCCCAAACCTGCCGCCTCCAGGTCCGCGAGCGTGCCCGAGATCCGTCTCGGTGACTCGAAGAACACCGCCGTCACAGCCGCCACTGCAAGCACTCTTATCCACTCCTCACGGGCGGAGCCCCGCCGGGGCGGAAAACCGAGAAAAGTAAACCGGTCACCCGACATACCGGCCACTGAAAGAGCTGCCAACACGGCTGACGGCCCCGGTATGGGAGACACCTTGTAGCCAGCCTTCGTTACGGCCTCCACCAGCCGGCGGCCAGGATCAGAAACTGCGGGGGTTCCGGCGTCCGTCACCAGAGCGCACGTTTCGCCATCAGCCAATCGCGCCAGCACTTCCGCAATCCGCTTCGCCTCGTTGTGGGCGTGCAGCGATCGGAGCGGCCTGGAAGAGTCCAGGTGCTTGAGCAACCGTCCGGTGCGCCGCGTGTCCTCGGCGTATACGACGGAAACCTGTCGCAGCGTTTCCTCCGCGCGCGCGGAGAGATCAGATAGATTCCCGATCGGAGTCGCTACTACGTACAGTGCGGGTTCCATGCGCTCCCACCGGTTTCAGAATGCGCTGACAAAGCCGCCCCCCGCCGCGCGGCGGAGGGCGGGCCCAGTCATTCAGGCAAGAAAAGAAACGGGCTAGGCGTGCTGTGCGATCTTGGCTTCCAGCGTCGCCTTGTCGACAGCTCCGATAACGGCGTCGACAACCGTACCGTCCTTGAAGTAGAGGATGCTGGGGATGGACCGTATTCCGAACTTGGCCGATATGGCCCCGTTCGCGTCAACATCGACCTTGCCCACCTTGACCCGGCCTTCGTAGTCGCTCGCAAGCTCCTTCACTACCGGAGCCACCATCCGGCACGGGCCGCACCACTCAGCCCAGAAGTCTACTATGGCCAAGCCCTCCAATGCTTCGATTTCAGCTGCGAAATTGGCATCGGTAAGCGTGATAGGTTCTGCAGAAGTAGTCACTGTATATTCCTAGTTGTTAAAGTTTGCTAAGGGTTCTTTTCTCTAGTGGAGGTATGTGTGACCCAAATAGATCACATCGGTATCGCGACGTCTGATCTCGAAGAGTCCGTGCGCCGTTGGTCCGCCCTTCTCGGAACGGAACCTGAAGGAACCGAGAATGTTCCCAGCGAACAAGTACGCGTGGCCTTTTTCGGTACCTCGACGGGGCGCATCGAACTTCTCCAAGCCACCGCCGATGACTCGCCCATAGCACGCTTCATCGACCGCCGGGGGCCAGGAATTCACCACGTTTGTGTCCATGTTCCAGACCTCGAGCTTGCGCTCGCGCGAGCCGAGTCTGCGGGGCTGCGAATCATTTCTCCCAGAATCCGTTCTGGAGCCGGCGGACACCGCGTCGCCTTCCTGGATCCAAAACAGAATGATGGAGTGCTTCTCGAGCTTCAGGGCGACTAACCTCCCGCCAGCTGTTCCATTTCAAGCTTCTCTACGAACCAGCGACTGCCATCGGTCGCTGTAATGATCGGAACATCTACGGTGCCACGGCGGGTTCCCTCCAACCGGGCCACGTATCGGATCTGACTTGCCTTTACAGCCCGGCTGCTCTCTGGCTGCAGATCATAGGCACTGTGCTTCAGCAGCGCCGAAAGCACGATCATCCGCCGCTCTACATCCGACAGACCGAAGCGCTTCACGGCCGAACCCTTTTCGGTACCGAACAGAGCTGTCATTCGAGCGTAGTTTTCCGCGTTGGCCGCCTGAAGAAAATCCTCAGCGACGGCCTTAGACGACCCGCCGCCTACCACCATCCCGGCCGGAACTTCTCCCCCACCGGAAGCACAGCCAGCGGCAGTGACTGTAGCGGCCGCAGCGACCGCAGCCAGAAGCATCTTCAGATTCCCGATCCGCATCATTCCACCAGTGCTCCGAGGGGTGCCGAAACTTCTCCACCGACTAATTGTGATGGTAGAGGTGTGGACGTCAAGACGAAGCAACCCTGGCAGCCGGCTCGAGGCGCTCGAAACGGAGTCCGCCCCCCGCCGGGTCGGTATCTACACTTATCGTATCTCCGTCCTGGAATCGCCCTTCCAGGAACGCCATCGCCAGCGGATCGGAAACCAACCGCTGGATGGCACGCTTGAGCGGACGTGCTCCGAAAGCCGGATCGTAGCCCTGTTCCGCGATAAGGCCGCGGGCCGCCGGCGTAACCTCGAGTTGAATCTCACGTTCCCGCAGGTGATCGGCGAGGCGCTCGAGCTGCAGGCCGACGATCTCGGCCAGGTGCTCACGGCCGAGCGGCTGGAACACCAGTATTTCGTCCACCCGGTTGAGGAACTCGGGCCGGAAGTATCCGTGCAGATCCTCCCGCACGCGAGCCTCAACCGGTCCCCATGCCTCACCTGTGTGCTCCACGATGTGAGCGCTGCCGATATTGCTTGTCATGATCAGAACCGTATTACGAAAATCCACCGTCCGCCCCTGCCCGTCCGTGAGTCGGCCATCGTCTAGAATCTGGAGCAGAACGTTGAACACATCCGGATGCGCCTTCTCGATCTCGTCGAACAGGACCACGCTGTAAGGGCGTCTTCGAACCTGCTCGGTGAGTTGCCCGCCCTCCTCGTAGCCCACGTAGCCGGGAGGCGCGCCAAGCAGCCGTGACACCGCGTGCCTCTCCATGTACTCCGACATGTCGATCCGCACCATGGCGTGTTCGTCGTCGAACAGGAACTCCGCCAGAGCCCGGGCCGTCTCCGTCTTCCCGACTCCCGTGGGGCCGAGAAAGATGAAGCTTCCAACCGGACGGTCTGGGTCCTGGAGACCGGCCCGGCTGCGCCGCACGGCGTTGGCTACCGCCGTAATCGGGGCCGCCTGACTCACGACCCGTTGATGCAGGTGATCCTCGAGCTTGGCCAGCCGATCGCGCTCGCTCTCCAGCATTCGCGACACCGGAATGCCCGTCCACGACGCCACTACGTCCGCTACGTCATCGGGCCCGACCTCTTCCCGCAAAAAGCTGCCTTCGGCCTGCATCTCGGCCAAAGCCTGCTCGGCCTGCTGAAGCTCTTCTCGCTTCTTCGGTGTCTGCCCGTAAGAAATCTCGGCCGCCCGCTGGAGATCTCCGGCCCTCGTAGCCTGATCCGCCGCTACGCTGAGCTCCTCGATCTCGCGCTTAACCGTCCGGACCTTCTCGATAGACTCCTTCTCCAGCGTCCAGCTGGCCTTCATCCCGGCCAGTTTTTCGCGCACTTCGGCCAGCTCGCCTTCCAGAGCCCGCAGGCGCTCTGCGCTCTTGGCATCCTTCTCACCTTTCAACGCCTCACGTTCGATCTGCAGCTGCGTCTGTCGGCGCTCCAGAAGGTCGATCTCTTCCGGCATCGAGTCGATCTCCATCCGCAGGCGCGACGCGGCTTCGTCGATGAGATCGATAGCCTTGTCAGGTAGAAAGCGATCACCTATGTAGCGGTCGGAGAAACGAACCGCCGCCACGAGTGCGGGATCGGTGATGCGGACGCCGTGGTGGACCTCATACTTCTCCTTCAGTCCTCGCAGGATGGCGACCGACTCTTCAGGAGCTGGCTCCCCAACCAGAACGGGCTGGAAGCGGCGCTCCAGCGCGGGATCCTTTTCGATATGCTTTCGGTACTCGTCCAGAGTCGTCGCGCCTACCAGCCGGATCTCACCACGGGCCAAAGGAGGCTTGAGCATATTGCCGGCATCCACCGCCCCTTCAGCCGCACCCGCACCCACGATCGTGTGCAGCTCGTCCAGGAACACTACATACTTCCCCTTGGCCTCGGTGATCTCCTTCAGCGTGGCCTTCAGGCGTTCTTCGAACTCGCCCCGGAACTTGGCGCCGGCCAGCATTGCGGCGATGTCAAGCTGAACCAGTTTCTTGTCGCGCAGAGATTCTGGCACGTCTCCTTCCACGATGCGCTGGGCCAGGCCCTCGACAATGGCCGTCTTTCCCACCCCCGGTTCACCGATGAGGACTGGGTTGTTCTTGGTGCGCCGTGACAACACCTGCATGACCCGCCTGATCTCGTTGTCCCTACCGATCACCGGGTCCAGATTTCCGTCCCGGGCGCGTGCGGTCAGGTCCACGCCGAACCGTTCCAGGGCCCGGTACTTACCCTCCGCGTCCTGATCCGTTACGCGGTGCGGCCCGCGCACCTCTGTCAGTGCCTCTTTGATCACATCGACCGAAGCTCCGGCTTTCGCCAGCAGCTCGCGCGTCGCGCTGGCATTCTTTCCGGCCAGCCCGATCAGCATGTGCTCCGTGGACACGTACAGGTCGTCCATGTCCCGCGCCGCCTCATCCGCATCGGCCAGAACCCGGACCAGCTCGCGGCTAGCGACTGGAGAGGCGTCCGTCTGCTTTGGCAGGCGCTCCAGCCGCTCCTGGAGCGGTGTGACCAGAGCACGAGGATCCGCCCCGACCTTGCGCAGCACGGGATCGATAATGCCTTCGGCCTGCGCCAGCAGCGCGGCCAATAGATGCAAGTCCTCGACGGCGGGATTCCCCGCCTTCGCAGCTTCCTGCGCGGCGTCGCGCAGGGCTTCCGCGGCTTTGATAGTCAGTCTATCTGCCGGAATCATCTATGTGTCATCCCTCCGTTCGACCACCGTCACTGATCGCCATGCCTCCGCGGACTGCAAATGCGAAGCATTTGAACGGCCGCTCCGGCCCGGCGTCAGATGCCGGCGGCGACACTTCTGGTAGACCAGGTTGTATTTCGCCACCTCGCTTACCCGGAATAGTAGTAAGACCCGCCCTCAAACACCGGCCAGAGGGTCCCCAAGCCGATCCCCGCGATCGCAGAGATCAATAGCGCCCTTGCCAAACCGGTGGCACGCCAGAGCTGGAGAAAATATCGCCGAAGCCCAACACCGCCTACCGTCAGGGCCGCCAGGTATGCAGCGACTCCCACAACGATTCTCATGCCGGCCCACTCCCTTCCTCCGCTCGGTTGGCACTTGTCGCCTCGGCGCGAGGGACGGCGCCTGGAGCGAGCGTTCTAATGCGAAGCATTTGCAGCTCGCGGATAGGCGTTGGCCCCCGCCACCGAGGGCAGACTAGCTGATATTGATCGAACGTCCCTCAGGCGAATCCGTCTTCCGAGGCAGCGTGATCGTCAGCACTCCGTTAGTAAGCTTGGCGGAGATCCGGTCACTGTCAGCATCGGCTGGCACCGTGATCGTTCTCTTGAAAGAACCAAACGAACGCTCAGCCCGCCGAGTCTGCCTGTCGGTGAACTCTTCCGGGCGGGCGCGCGTGCCCGCAACTGTAAGCGTATTCCCGTCCACCTTTAGCTCCAGCTCCGACCGGTCCAGCCCGGGTACATCTATGAATACGAGGAACTCGCCCTCACCCTCCACGACATCCAGGGCCGGATAGCGGCCGACGAAGTGTGGGACGCCGCGAACCGCCTCGAAGATATCTCCCATCATGTCGCCCAGATCCGAGATCGGCTGTCCCCAGGCCGAACCAGCCCAGCGTCTTCCTCTCCAGCCTTTCTCATCGCCGCACTCGCACTCTTCGTCCGTGCAGCCGCCCTCGGCGTGCGGCGTCTGCTCTTCTGCTCCCTGCTCGACCGTCTCCACAGTCACGTCTTGCTCCAGACCTCGGTCCTCCGTGTACTCTCCCATGCTTCCTCCCGTTGATGTCGTGTGCGGTGCCGGTCGGCTGACCCGGAGCGAGCCTTCAAATGCGAAGCATTTGCCGCTCGAGGAGGGCCAGTCGGCGTGCACCGTATAAGGATGCAAAGCAAGTCATGTGCCCTATCTGGAGCCTCGAAAGGCGCCTTTTTGTCGCCTTTTTCCTGCGCCCACGGCGGCTGGCTGCCGTTTCGGCAGCTTCCTTGACGGCGGCGGACGAGTGAGTCTACGGTGCCTCATGGATCGTATAATTCTGCGGCGCGCGCTAAGTGTGGTGCCTGGAGTGATTCTCACTGCGCAAATCGCCGCCTGTTCAGGCGCAGACTCGGTGGCCCTTTCAGATGACACATACATCAGAGCCATGGCGGAGCTGCAGGCTCTGGCTGACTCGACCCGAGGAGAGCCCGCAGATTCCGCTCGGGAAGCTGTACTCGAGCGCGTGGGCACGAACCAGGAACAGATTCTGGCCTTTGCCGAGGCTGCGGGCCGTGATCCCGAGCGCATGGAACGGCTGTGGACGGCTATTCAGGCGGCCATGGATTCGGCCCAGACCGCGAGCGATTCCGCGGCAAACGCTCCAGCCGAGACCGGATTCGGGTCAGTCGTCACCGGAGGGGTGGCACGTGACACGGCGCCTGAGGCGTCCGGCCAGGATTCGGCGACCGCAGACCCTCAGCCCCCGCTCGCCGACTCGGCCAAGATCCGCGCGATTCGAGATCGCATCAGACAGCGCGGAGTTCCGCAGCCCTAACGACTATCCAACCGGTTGCCCCTGCCCCACATCGCAGTAAACTACCGGGTTCACTTACAAGGAGTTGCAGCTGAGAGCAGCAGGTTGACAGACTGGTTTAGGCGACTGGGCCGCGTCGGCCTCGCCGCGGGACGCCATCTCGGCCGAGCCGGGATCCTGGCTGTGGCGACTGTTGCGGCGCTGCGCAAGCCGCGCATGTATGCCCGCGCCACTCTCGCCCAGGCCAAGATCATCGGGGTCAACAGCCTGGGCCTGGTGCTTCTGGTAGCAGCCCTGAGCGGCTCCGTGCTGGCCCAGCAGAGCGGATACCAGTTTACCAATCTTCCCATGTGGATCGTCGGTTCGGCCGTAGCGGCGGGAATGCTCACGGAGCTGGCGCCGCTGCTCACGGCTATCGTGCTTGCAGGCCGAATCGGAGCTGGAATCGGAGCCGAGCTGGGCACGATGAAGGTCACGGACCAGGTGGATGCCTTGCTCACACTGGGCCGCGACCCTGTCGTGGAGTTGGTGGTGCCGCGGGTGATCGCCGGAGCGATCATGCTCGTGCCGTTGGTCATTCTGGCCAACATCATGGGTATGTTCAGCGGCTGGTTGTCCGCGATCTCTCTTCTTCCGATGACATCGGCCGAGTACATCTACGGAGTGCGGGATTACTATCATCCCGCTTCTCTGATTTTCTCCTTGATCAAAGGATTCATGTTCGGGATCACGATTACGTTTACCGCCTGTTACGTGGGCCTCCAGGCGGAAGGCGGAGCGGCGGGTGTAGGCCGGACGGCCACCAACGCGGTGGTGGCGATCATCGTGTCTGTGATGGTCCTGGATGTGATCCTGGCGCCTGTCTACAAGGCCGTCTCCTAGAGTGAGCCTCAGCCGATGATCCAGATTCGTGGGCTCAAGAAGACCCTGAACGACAAGAAAGTCCTGGACGGCATCGATCTGGACATTGAAGAGGGGATGAGTCTCGTCATCATGGGCCCATCCGGGACGGGCAAGAGCGTCCTGCTCAAGCACATCGTAGGCCTGTTCGACCCCGACGAGGGAGATGTGCTGGTCGACGGGCACTCCGTACCTAACGCGGGCGGCCGGGAGATCCAGGAGATCAGATCCAAGGTCAGCTACGTATTCCAGAACTCGGCCCTGTTCGACTCGCTTACGGCGGGCGAGAACATCCAGCTCGGCATGCCAGCCGAGCACTGTCTGAAGGTGGAAGCCCACTCCGACCCGGCTGTAGCCGAAGCCATCCGGCACGTGAATCTACAGCCGGAAGTGCTATTGCTGTACCCGGCCGAACTGTCGGGGGGGATGCAGAAGCGGGTGGCCATCGCGCGGGCCATCGTGGGCAACCAGAGGTATATCCTGTATGACGAGCCTACTACAGGCCTCGATCCGGTAAACGCCAACGTGATCAACCGGCTCATCGCTCGGGTGCAGGGCGAAATTGGAGCGACGACGGTTATCGTCACACACGATGTGGAATCGGCGTTCTACCTGGGCGACCGCATAGCCCTCCTCGCCGACGGAAAGGTACAGGCGCTAGGCACCCCCGAAGCACTGCGCGCTTCGGACAACCCTGCGGTTCAGAATTTCCTTCACCCCAAGCTTGAAGAGGCAGTTGTCACATGAGAGATCCCGGACTGAGAAACCAGCTTCGCACGGAGCTCCAGGTGGGGCTGGTCGTGGTCCTGGCATTCTTCGGACTAATCGCCGGCGTGGCCTGGCTGGCAGGATTCAACCTCGGAGGCGAGCGTCTCGAACTCTTCGTGGAGACGACCGAAACTACCGAGGTGGCCAAGGGGAGCCGGGTCGAACTGCTGGGCGTTGACATCGGCTCGGTGGTTCGGGTCCACCTCATGACCAATTCGCGTGTCGTCGCCGAGCTCGAAGTGAACCACGAGCATACCCTCCCTAGGGACACCAAAGGCGTGTTTCGGAGCTCCGGATTCATCGGCGCTCAGGTGGTCGAACTCCTGCCCGGCACTTCGAGCCAGGCGCTGGTCGATGGAGACACTATCCAGGGCACCCGACTTCCGGACCTGTCGTCCATGGCCGGCGATCTGGGCGACAAGGCGTCAGACATCATGACGCGCACGCAGCAGCTTCTCTCGGACTCGACCGTGGCCGGCTTCCAGGCCAGCAGTCAGTCAATGGCGGCGGCTCTAGGAGAGATCGAAGGGCTCGTGCGGGAGGAGAGAGAGAGCTTGAAACAGTTGATCGAGGGACTCAGCCAGACGTCGACTCAACTGGCCAGCGCCACATCCGGACCGGAGCTGGGACAGGCGCTCGGACGGCTTGACTCGCTCACAATGCGTCTCACGGCGGCCAGTTCGGGGCTCGACTCGACCACTAGCTCCTTAGCTTCCATTCTGGGCAAGATCGACCGCGGCGAGGGCACGATAGGCAAGATGGTGAACGACACCACGCTGTACGGCCGGCTCGCCGCCGTGTCGGAAAACCTCCAGTCCATGACGGAAGAGATGACGCTCCTTACCAAGAATATCCGCGATGAACCGGAGCGTTACCTGGGTGAGCTGAAGATCTCGGTTTTCTAGTGGAGCGTCTGGCCGGACCTGCGTCTGGCCGACGTGCGCCGGCCCGGGCCAGGCTCAGAGTCCGGTCGGCACGTCCAGGAAGCTGCACTCCACGTCAAAGCGCTCGGCCAGTCTCTCGCCCAGGGCGCGCACCCCCAGGGTCTCGGTGGCGTAGTGCCCGGCATAGATGAGGTTCATGCCCAGCTCGAGAGCATGGTGGTAGGTGTGATGCGGACCCTCTCCCGTCAGCAGGGTGTCCAGGCCCTCGGCGTGCGCCGCTTCCAGCATGGACGATCCGGCGCCGGTCACGATGCCGAGCCGGCGGACATGGTCGGGTCCTCC
>JBDLJJ010000040.1:0-21192 GCA_039714435.1 Gemmatimonadota bacterium
CGCGGCTGAGCTGCCTCGCGTGTTGCCTGACAAATTCACGCTAGAGTTCCCGATATTTTACGGGCACGGCAATCAGTGGATACGCGTCACATTTCGTGACCCCGAAGGCGAGGTAGTCAAGCCACGCGGAATGGGCTGGTACAAATGGGCGCACCTTCAGCTCGATGAGCGGAACACGGGCATTCAGGACATAGACCAGGACGGCCCGGTCTCACTGACGCGGGCCGAGTTCACGGAAAGCCCGGCCACAATCCAGATGATGGCCGACGGGGATCACGTGAAGATCTTTGTCGATCAGCGGCGAGTCGCGAACGTCCCGCAGGTAGAACTGGGCAGGTCCGATCACGTGTACTTCGTCATCGCGGACGCTGCCGATGACAAACCGATTTTCGTCGGTCCCATTCGCATCGCAGGTGGCGGGGCGGATCTCTACGACGCCCTGGAGGCTGAAGGCCGCGTTACGACGCGGGGAATCCTGTTCGACGTGAACAGCGCGACGATCCGGTTCGAGTCGGGGCCCACACTGAAGGAAATCGGGCAGATGCTGCAGGATCACCCCGACTTGCGCCTGTCCATCGAAGGACACACCGATGGTGACGGTGATGCAGCCCATAACCAGACGCTGTCTGAGCAGCGAGCTGCCGCCGTACGGAACCATCTCGGCTTGAGCTTCGGCATCGACCCGTCCCGCCTGGAAGCAGTCGGGCACGGCGAGTCTGTTCCCGTTGCGCCTAACGACACGGAGGAAGGTAAGCAGCAGAACCGCCGGGTGGAGTTGGTGCGGCTCTAGCCGCTACAGGGGGCGAGGCTTCTCGGCACTGCCTCTAGCCCCTGTGGCTTTCTTGGTTACGGCGTGACCGACTTTACGATCGCCAGAGTATGGTAGCGGCCGAGAGCTCTTGAGTTTGCGTGCTGGCCGCGAAGCCTTGAGTTTGCTGGCTGGTCGCGGGCGGAGCGCTACCAGGTACCGCTTCACGTGGACGCTGATACACTCGCAGCCGAAGGAGAACAAGGACGATCCGAGCTGGAAGACGGCACACGCGTTTCAGCTGAAACGTCTCGCCGGTTTGCGTGTGACGGTGCTGTGGTAGCCGTCGGCCACGGGCGCGACGGATCCGTGCTCAGTGTGGGGCGAAGGCGCCTCGGATCCGCCGCTACACGTCCTTCTCTAAGACGTCCTGTATCCAGGTGAAGACCGCTACCGCGGCCGGGAACCCAATTGTTCCGGCCGCTATGGCGACAACCTGATCCAGTGCTTCGGGTTCTATCCCCTGGGCGAGGGCTTTTCGGACACTGGCGTGCACTGACCCTTCGCGCATCGCGCCGATCGCGACTCCTAGCTTCACCATGCGAACGGTGGCAGGGTCAAGCGGCCCGTCCTTTCCGGCCAGGGAGACTTGCTCCCATGCCTCCGCAATCTCCGGATTACGTTCTGTGAACCGAAGGTAGGCGGCTGGCGGTGCCGGCAGGTCGGTCATTGCTACCACTCCTGGTCAGAAAGTCAGCGAGAACGTCAGTCGGGGCACGACATCTGTGTCGGGCGCCTCGGATGATCCGACGGCATCATAGAACACTGTTTCCACGTTGGGAATAATACTGAAGTGATCAGAAACCGCTAAATCGATTCCCGCCAGAACAAAATTCGACTTCGCGTCGGGGCTCATCGGCAGATATGAAATCCCATCGGCGGACGGATTCGGATCGAACATGCGGTCGTAGCGACCGATAAGAGTCACACGCTCGTCGACCTCCAGAACTCCGAAGACGGAGAAGATGTCGAGATCGATGTCCGAGTCCGGCCCCGTCTCCCTCCACTGACGCGCATACTGAACACCGAAACGCCCGCCCTCGCCATGCCAGCCCCCGAAAGCTTGCAGCGTATAGCGGTCAGCCTCACCCGGCAGCTCATTGTAGTCGCCGTACACCTCAAGCGTGAAACCGCCCCCTGGCTTAACACCCAAAGCGAGGTACGCCGCCTTTCCTGAATTGGTCTCGCCTTTCGTACTTGCCCCGTTTCCGACCATCGCGTGATAGTAGATTTTGCCGTCGCCGTCGAGTGGACCCTTGGCGGCCACGCCGAAATCGCGGGACGATCCCATCTTCTGAAGGTCGAGCGGAGTTTTCTCGACGGCTCGGTAGCCCCACACCTTTTCTACCGTGCCCCAGGTGGGTGTTCCGGAAATCCCAAGGTAGACACTCTGGTCAGCGGGCTTCCAGCGGACCCAGGCGTCTTTCACGAACGGCTCGATCTTGGAGGACGAGGAGAAATCGCCAGCCGAGTTCCCTTCGAACCGCAGTCGGAAATCCACATCTTCATCTACCTTGAAGTCGAATGTGAGGTAAATCCGACGGAACCAGAAACCGTGCTTGCCTTCCAGATCTTCATCGTGATGCGCCGCGAGATCGTAGTAGTCGCCGAACGCCACCCCGCTGACCTTGAGCTTCTCTACCCAATCGGGAAGCTCTTGTGCTACCGCTGGTCCGGCTATGAACAACGCGCTTAGCAAACCGAGTAGGGTCGTCACGCGTTTCTTCCTCATGGATCTATCCCCCCGAAGAAGGTTCTAAGCGGCCCGGCTAGATGGGCTCGAGCCGCATCGGTTACGTGGGTGTTTCGGCCTCGCAGCTCGCAGCGGGCGATGGTGTGCCCAGCACGTCGCTCTCGATCGCACAGATACCTGCGATCGTCTGAGCCAGTGTCTGGTAGAAGGGATGGGCCACCACGTGCTCCAATGCCTCAGCAAACTTGGGCAGCCAGCATCCGAGATGCTCCCGCCAGAAGCGCGCCTGACGATCCGCCCACATCGGATCCCCGGTCGTAGCCTGACTGAACGCCATGAAGTACATGAACTCCAGCTCATGCGTCACATGATCCGGCACATCCTTCAGCTTGTTTCCTGGCGCCAGCCCCGCTTCGGCATAGGCGCGCGCCGCGTAGGTGCTCGTGGGTCCCATCAGCCTGGGCTCTCTTTCCAGATAAAACGAGGCCCACGGCGCCACTAGGATCTCGAACGGACCCAGAAAGAGTTTCGCGTGATCGATCGCCGCTTGCTCCCGATCTTCCAGGATCTCAGAAACCTGGCGCGACAGCTTTTGTCCGAGTTTGCCAAGTGGTTCAGGCATCGTCCCGAGTGAACTGGCCAGAAGTCCTGGCAGATCCGCATCCCAGCTTCGCGGCGGCTCGAGCGCCCTGGCCAAGGCATAGAACACGTTGGCGTGGCTGCCGGCCCCTGGATCGAGTAACCCGTTGGTCAGCTCCAGCATCGTGCCCTCCCTCAGAAATCTCTGATGTAGAAAACGCGTGGGCGGGTCCCCTGCTCCGGCTTCAGAACTCGGCTATGATGCTTTGCGAGCACGCGGCTGGGCGGACTGTTGGAATCGTTCAGATCGCCGAAGATCCTCGCGTCCGCGGGACACGCCTCCACGCAGGCCGGAAGCATGCCTCTCTGCAGGCGATGATCGCAGAACGTGCACTTTTCGACTACGCCCCTCGATCGGATGCCCTCATACGTCTGGGCTCGATCCGGATTGTAGTATGGAATGGGCGCTTTTACCCGTTCGGCTGTCTCCCGGCCGGTGGCAGTACAATTGGGAATCAGCGCCTCCTCGTCCTGCATGAAGCGTGGGTGCGGTGCGTCCTCGTTGAAGTAGATCACCCCGTATGGACACGCGACCTGACACGCGCGGCATCCGATGCACTTGCTGGCGTCATGCAGCGTCAGCCCGTCTTCGGACTTGTACATCGCCGTTGTGGGGCAGTTGGTCACGCACGGCGCGTTTTCGCAATGATTGCAAAGGGTCGGTACGTATCGGTATTGCACGTCGGGAAAGACACCCCTGGTCTCCTGAACGTGGTTGGACCAGGCGAAACTCTCCGGCACGTTGTTCTCGCTCTTGCAGGCGATGTCACACCCTGCGCACCCGACACAGCGGTGGAGGTCGATCACCATCGCATATCGCTTGGCCATCTCTAGATTCTCCTTGATCCGTTATGCCCGCACGACCTTCACGCGTGCTACTCCGCCGTGACGGGCGGTCGAACCGCTGAGTCGCTCGTATTCCGGCGGGAGTATGACGTTGTTATTGCCGCCGAGGGGTATCCGGCGGTTGAAGTCAGCCGCGGCCACGCGGCCGTACGCCCAGTGACCCTGCCCGTAGCACTTGGCCACCGTCCCAGGCCGGACGCCTTCCCACAACTTCAGGCGAACTTCCATCTCGCCGGTCGTGGATACTACCTTCACCATCTGTCGGTCCTGGAGGTCCAGGTTGTTCGCATCGACCGGGTTCATCTTGAGCACGTCATCCCAGTTCTCATCCCCGGGATCAGCGTTCTTGTGCGCTTGATACCAGGTGCAGTTGGCAGAACGTCCTTCCCGGTTCAGCCTGCTGCGGTGCTCGAAGAAGATCAGGGGGTACTCGGATTCATCTCCCCAGCGCAGAGCAGGTTCGAAGTGAGGTACGAAGGCCAGTTCACCCGTGGCCACGTAATTGGTCGCAGCAAGCACTTCGTCGACGGTGACGCCGTGCTTATCCGCGTGTCCCTGTAGGGCTTTCTTCAGCGTCTCGCTGTAGAACTCGAACTTGCCGGTCTCCGTCCCGAAATTGCCCCACTTTTTCCCGTATTCGTAGCGGTGGGAGTTCCACACGCCCTTGGTGACGAAGTCGTCCCACCCGTCGAGCGCATCGCCGTACTTCCCATAGTCCTTATGTCTCGAATCCCAGCAGGGACGAGTGAGCATCTTGGTGGCGATCAGGGCGAACTCCTTGCTGTCACTCGGATGCTGTCCCGTTTCCGGGTCAGCGAACTCGGTGCGGAAGTACCGCTGCAAGTTGTCGAAACCCCGCGTGGCCAGCGCCTCAGCCAGCAGCCAGGGGACCTCCGTTTCGTCCTGCCGCACGTCCCATACGGGTTCGATCATCGGCTGTGTAAGGCTGGCGTAGCCGTGCAGGTTTTGCTTCGACTTGAGGAAGCTCCATTTCTCGAACAGTTGATGTGCAGCGGGAAGGACCACATCGGCGTAGTGGCTCATCTCCGAAGGATTCGTCGTTACATGAACGAAGAATGGGAGCTTCTCCAGCGCACGCTCCCAGCGATCCGTTCCGGAGCACGAGAAGGCAAAGTTCGCCCAGTAGGCGATGGCCACTTTGATGTCGTACGGATCCTCCTGCAGCATCGCGTCTGCCGCGTTGTTCGTGACGACGCCGCCGCCGCTCTTGCCCTTATTCAGGGCCGGAAACGCCAGCGTTCCTCGTTGATCGATTTTCGGCTTCTTGGAGAGTGTCTTGGCCAGGTCGTCCTGGTAGGCCGAGAAGCCTGGAATACTGTCCTGCGGAACCTTCGTCTTCTGCACAGTCCCGCCCTTGCTGTCAGCGGAGCCGACCAGGCCGTTCAGGGCATGAGCGGCCAGCGCGGCGTATCCGCCGCGGGCCTGCATCGCCGTGCCCGGCGACACCCAGCTGATCGCGGCAGGGGCCGCCTTCGCAAATCCGATCGCCACGCGCCGAATCTGCGCCGCAGGGATCCCGCATTGGGTTTCCGCCCACTCCGGAGTCCGATCCTTCAACTCGAGATTCCACCAGCGGACTATCCCGTGCGTGTGGATTTCGTCGAACGTTGATTCGTCTACGGTCTGACCCGGGATGAAGTGATTGACTCCATCCTGATAGTCCCCGACGAACCTGCGGCTCCAAAGGCCCTCTGTGAGAATGGTGTGCGCCATGGCAACCGCGAGCGCGCCATCCTCTCCGGGCAGCACGGGGAGCCATTCGTTCGCCTTAGCGGCGGTGGCGGACAGGCGCGGGTCCACTACCGCAATCTGGGCGCGGTCCCGAACATGGCCCCAGACGTTAATAGCGTGAGGAACCTGCCGGTTCGACGATACAGGATCTGCTCCCCAGCAAAGCACATATCGAGTGTGATCGAGGTCGTAGTCGCGGTAGTCCCAGAACCCCTCGGTGTAGTAGGCTCCAAATTTCTCGGCTTCGGCACAGATGGCAGAATGGCTGATCCCGTTGGGTGAACCGAAGATCTTCGGCACGGCGCTGTAGATGACGTCCCGCAGATAGCTGTAGCGCCCCCGGAAAACCGCAAATTTGTGCGTCTCATCGCTTTCCCTCAGCTCCATCATCTTGTCGGCGATGAGCCCCATTGCCTCGTCCCAACTGACGGGAACGAAACCCGGATCCTCGTCACGACCCTTCCGCGGATTGGTGCGCCGCATTGGCACTTTGACCCGGTCGGGGTCGTAGACTTGCTGAAGCGCGAGGAGCGGTCGCGGACACATCTGCCCGTGGTTTGCCCGCGAGGCGGGGTTCCCCTGGAGATGAACGGCGCGGCCGTCCACTACTCGTACGACGACGGGGCACCAGCTCGTGCAACCCTGACACGTCGAAGCCACCCACCGGCTAACGAGTTCTGCCGATCGTGCTTCCGCGTCCTGAGTAAAGAACTGGAGTAGAGCCGATCCGCCGACTGTTGCCACTAGGCCTACCGTGCCGGCCCCCTTTACGAAGGTGCGCCGGGACATCCCGGCCTGGCCGGTAGACTTCTGTTGGCTGGGTTTGATCTCGGTCAACATGGAGACTCCCCTACGGTAGAGTCACAAAAACTGGATTCAACTGGCCGGCAAGCACCACGGCCAGACGGAAGAACAGACCACCGGCGAGGATCAGGACGCTCGTCAGGGCAACGACCCGAACGTGCAGCCGGGGCTGGTCTAGATTGCCGCGCCACAGGGTGGAGGCACCGATAATGAGGGGCAGCGCCAGGCCGACTCCGATTCCCAGGCCCCAGAACATAGGTCCGAACGAGTCATTCGCCGCCGCTAACGCCTCGCGGTCGGCGAGATCCCCGAACCGGAGGCTCATCCACCAGAGGAAAAACGTGCCGAGCTGGAACAACAGCGCGCCGGCCAGAAGATCTCGGACCGGCCTGAGGGCGCTCAAGAAAGTGTCCACATGCCCCTCGTCACTGATCCGCCCTGCCATGGCCATGCGAATCAGGTGCACGATCATGACGGCGGCGATTCCTGTGGTTACGAAGGCCGCCAGGGCCGCCAGTACAGTCGGACCTGTATTCCACAGCGGCCTGGAAGGCAGAACGGCCAGGAGCATGCCGTGATAGGCGCCGACCACGATGGCGACCGGCGTGAGTGCCAGACCGATACGCCGACGCCTTGCGTTCGGTTCCTTGTCGCGCCAGAGCAGGGCATACCAGACCGAACCGACCAGGAACACCGTCTGGAACACTCCTCCCCACCACAGGGGAGAAGCCGGCGCAAAGTTGGTGAACACCTTGAAGAAGTATTGTGGCCTGCCCAGCTTCATCATCAAGAAAAGAAGGCCGACACCGACCAGCACCGGTGCGAGGAACGCGGCGGTCTGTGGAATCCTCCGGTATCGGCGGCCCCACAATTCGTAAAGGGCGATGCCGAACACGAACGCGCCCACGCCGGCACCACCGAAGAACAGATCGAGGGCGACTTTCCAGTCCCAGTAGTACACGTGCTGAACGTTCAAGACGATACTCGGATCCATGCTCAGTCTCCTCGGGTGGTCACGGAGAACGTGCTCAGCCACCCGATATCAGTTTCGGGCGGCTGGGAGCGGTGCTCGGCTAACGGCCTGATAATGCAAGTAGCGAGCCGCTGGCGACAAAACCGTAACAATCTAGTACGTATTTAGTTACGACATTTGACAATCGCGGCAGCGCAATCTGTTTGGGGGATATGCCCCACTGCCGTGGGGTATATCCCGCACCGGGCGAAGCGTCACAAATTGAGAGTACTTCTGGAGGCTCAGGACTGGGCATGTCACGGACCTATCCTTGACCCAGTCGTCAACGACATATACTATACCCTAGTATAGTATATGTCCATCACAAATGGTAAACCAACGAGTTTTCGGATGGCCAGACAGCGCGCCGATGTCCCTCACGCGATGGGCATGCCTGACGAGACGAAAAAGGACCTGCTCAATCGCCTGTCGCGCGTCCGCGGCCAGATCGACGGTGTTCGCGGCATGATCGAGGAAGAGCGCTACTGCCCTGACATCATGCAGCAGATCTCCGCGGCTCATTCTGCACTGCGCTCTGCCGAGAAGGTCCTCTTGAGGAGCCATCTGGATCACTGCGCTACACACGCCATCGAACTGGGCGGTGACTCGGCTTCGCGCGCTCGGGAAGAACTCGTCGATCTGTTTTACCGGTATATGCGCTAAGGTCACCTGAGGAGAGCGAGAATCAGCATTCGATATCTGCATCCCAGGTTAGCCGCCAACGTGGTCGTCGCGGCGCTGCTGTTACAGACGGCTGCGGGTGCTGCGACAAACGCCTGCGGAATATCTTCATCAGATGAGTTCAGTGAGCGCCGAGTTACCCACTCCGGTGTGGGGGCTGGCGGCCATTCGGTCCACAATCAGCTACAGAACCTGCATTCTGAACCGGGACCCGACAGTAAGTCGTGCGGGCCCTGCCAACCATCCGGGCCGGCCGATTCGGAGCAAGATTCCTCCGGGGCCTGCACGATGATGCTACACTGCGTCAGCAGCCCAGCCGTACTCATCCTGACCGCTCTCCTGCCGGATCCCGACCTGGAAGAGCAGATGTCCGCCAGCACCGTGCGGCAGCCGGACACGATCACGCCCTCCAGCCAGACCCCGCCTCCAAAAGCCTGAAGCCCCAAACACAAGTCGGCGAGCGCCGTGTCTCTCGGGGCGGCCCATCTCAACAACAACAGGCAGGAAATCTCGTGGTCTTTACTCGAAAAATACAGCTAGCGGCTCTAGTCTTCGCGGCCGCGGTCGCGCCCCCTGAGGCGTCGGGACAGGAGGCTGATACCCTCCGTCTGGCGGACGCTGTAGCGGAAGCGCGCCGCGCCAATCCGATGCTCCAGGCGGCCCGCTTTCGCGCCGACGCGTCAGTAGAGCGTGTTCCGCAAGCGGGCGCGCTCCCGGATCCGATGCTGTCTCTGGGCTTGAGGAACCGGCCGGTGGACGATTTCGGCACCGATCCGATGATGACGATGAACTGGGTCGGCCTGTCCCAGCGGCTCCCGTGGCCCGGGAAGCTCGGTTTCAGCGAGAAGCGTGCGGACCATCTGGCGCGCGCCTCGGAGCTGGACGCGGACGAGATGGAGGCGGCCCTCGTGGCCCGCGTGAAATCGGTTTACTTCCAGCTGGCTTTCATGGATCGAGCGCTGAGCGTTATGGATGCCACGCGTGACCTTCTGCGTGATTTCCATCAGGTCACCCTGGCCAGGTACTCGGTGGGCACCGGACTTCAGCAGGACATCCTGCAGGCCGAAATCGCGATCGCGCGAATGACTGCCGACATGACCGTGGTGCAGCAGAACCGCTCTGCAATGGCTGCCCGCCTCAACTCTCTTCTGGGCCGATTCGCCGCGGTGCCAGTGGGCGCGCTGGAGCTGGCTCGGCCGGATAAGCCGCTGCCCGATGTGGATTCACTGCTGTCGGTAGCTGCGGCCAAGCGTCCAGCCATCGGAGCAGCCCGCGAGCGGTCGCTCGCAGCCGCGGCTGGTTACCGCGCCGCAAAACGAGGCCAGTATCCAGATTTCACGCTGGCCTTGGGCTACGGTCAGCGACCCCAGTTCGTCGATCTGGCGACGATTCAGGTCGGGATCAGCCTGCCCCTCTGGGCAGGCTCAAAGCAGCATCCCAGGCGCAGAGAGATGCGAGCGCTACAGTCGATGGAAGAAGCTCGTGAGCTGGACCTCTACAACGAAACCTTCGCCCGGCTGACAGAACTGAGAGCCGCAGCCCGCAGGACGCGGGATCTCTCGGAGCTCTACAGAACTTCGATCATCCCGCAGGCAGCGGCGGCGGTGGAATCATCGCTGTCGGCCTACCGCGTGGGGAAGGTGGATTACATGACGCTTCTGTCCAACCAGATGACAGTGAACCGATTCGAGATAGAGAGTGTGCGTCTCACCTCAGAGTACCGCGACTCAGTCGCCGGGATCGAGGCGCTCACGGGCCCTGGGATGGAGAACGACGGCTCTGGGATGGAGATCGAACAATGAGAAAGCGCAAGACACAGCAGCAGATCGACCTCGCGTGGCTCGTCGTCCTCGTGGCCCTGGCCGGGTGCGGTGGCGATGCCGCGGAAGACGATTCTCCGATGGTTGGCATGTCCGCAGAAGAGCACGCGCGCATGCAGGCAGGCGGAACTCAGGGCACGGCGGACAGCACCGGTGCCGTGGTTCGGCAGCCAGTCCACCTGACGGCGGACCAGGAGCGGGCGCTGGGCGTCGTGTACACAACCGTAGGAGAGCGAGAACTGGAGCGCTCGATACGTACGGTGGGCCGGGTCGCGGTGGCCGAGGACAGGGTGGTCGAGGTGCCGCTGAAGGTCGCCGGTTTCGTGGAGGATCTCTACGTAAGCACCACCGGGGAGGCAGTCCGCCGTGGCCAGCCCCTGCTCGCTTTGTACAGTCCGGAGCTCGTGGCCGCCCAGGAGGAGTTGCTAACGGCCAAGAGGCTGGCAGCACGGGTGGATCAGGGGGCTGAGGAAGCGTGGGCCGGCGCTCAGTCGATGCTCGAGGCGGCCCGCCGCCGCCTTTCGTTCTGGGATATCACCGACGAGCAGATCGAGCTGCTCGAAAAGAGCGGACAAGTGACCAAGACGCTCACCCTGGTGTCTCCGGTAAACGGGATCGTGCTAGAGAAAACGGTGCTCGCAGGACAGCGCGTAACTCCGGGGCTGCTTCTCTACCGCATCGCCGATCTATCGGAAGTGTGGATCGAAGGCGACGTGTTCGAGCAGGATCTCCAGTTCATTCAGCTCAACTCGGAGTCGCACATGGAGGTGGCGGCCTACCCCGGCGAACACCTCATGGGCCAGGTGAGCTTCGTGTATCCGACCGTGGATGTGGACAGCCGGACGAACCGGGTTCGGGTTACGCTGAAAAATCCCGACCTGCGTCTGAAGCCGGGGATGTTCGCGACGATGTTCTTCGATATCAAGCTGCCCGCTGTCCTCGCGGTTCCACTCGAGGCTGTGCTGGTGACTGGCGAGCGCAATCTGGTCTTCCTGCGTGACGCGGAGGGAATTCTGCGCCCCCGTGAGGTCGTGCTGGGTCCGCGGGCAGGTGACTTTGTCCAGATCCTGGCAGGACTGGAGCCCGGTGAGACGATCGTCGGATCGGCGAACTTCCTCGTGGACGCAGAGAGCCGGCTCGCCAGCACCGGAGGCGAGATGCCGGGGATGCAGCACGGCGCGGCTGAGGCGGGGGAGAACCCGCCGGAGCAGGGGCGCGATCATGATTAACTGGATCATCGAGTGGTCGCTGCGCAATCGCTTCCTGGTACTGCTCGCCACCGCCGCCATCGCTGGGGCGGGCGTGTGGGCCATGCTCACGACGCCGCTCGACGCCATCCCGGATCTGTCAGACGTACAGGTGATTGTCCAGACAGATTTCCGGGAACAGGCGCCGGATATCGTCGAGGATCAGGTCACCTACCCGATCACGACCGAGATGCTGAAGGTACCAGGCGCCCAGGTGGTACGCGGTTACTCGTTCTTCGGCCTCAGCCTGGTCTACGTGATCTTCGACGATGGGACCGATATCTACTGGGCGCGTTCCCGTGTCCTCGAGTATCTGAACGGACTCCGAACACAGCTCCCGCCAGGCGTGGAGCCAACTCTGGGACCGGATGCCACCGGAGTTGGCTGGGTGTTCGAGTACGTCCTCGAGTCCGACAGCCTGGACCTTTCCGAGCTGCGCAGTCTTCAGGACTGGTACCTGCGCTATCAGCTGACATCTGTTCCCGGGGTGTCGGAGGTCGCGAGTCTCGGGGGGTTCCAGAAGCAGTACCAGGTGGAAGTAGACCCGGAGCGCCTGCGGGCGTTTCACATTCCAGTTACGCGAGTCGCGCAGGCGATAGGAGCACATAACGCTGACATCGGGGCCCGGGTGCTTGAGATGGGCGGCCGAGAGTACATGATTCGCGGCCTCGGGTATCTGGACGACATCGAAGACATTCGCAACATCGCCGTCGGTGCGACGCCGAACGGCACCCCGATCCGTGTAGTTGACGTGGCGACAGTCCAGATCGGGCCGGCCCCCAGGCGGGGCGCCGCGGATCTCGATGGCCGGGGTGAAGTCGTGGCCGGCATAGTAGTTATGCGCTTCGGCGCCGATGCGTACAAGACTATTCATCTCATCAAGCAGCGCATAGCGCAGCTACAGGAGGGACTGCCGCCCGGAGTTCGTCTGCGCACGGCGTATGACCGGAGCGACCTGATTGATCGGGCCATCGAGACCCTTCAGGAGAAGCTCATCGAAGAGTCGCTCATCGTAGCGCTCGTGGCGATCCTCTTCCTGGTGCACTTCCGGTCGGCTCTCGTGGCCATCGTGACGCTACCGCTGGGCATCCTGATCTCCTTCATCGTCATGCGGATGATAGGCGTCAACGCGAACATCATGAGCCTCGGCGGCATCGCGATCGCCATCGGCGCGATGGTCGACGCGGCCATCGTGATGATTGAGAACATGCACAAGCACCTGGAGCGGTCAGCTGACGAGATCGACGCCGGCCGCGTGTCTCGCTGGGATATCGTGCTGGCCAGCGCCAAGCAGGTCGGTCCGCCGCTCTTCTTCTCCCTGTTGATCATCACGTTCAGTTTTCTTCCCGTCTTCGCTCTCGAGCAGCAAGAGGGCCGGCTGTTCAAGCCACTCGCCTTTACCAAGACCTTCGCCATGGCGGGCTCTGCCTTTCTATCAATCACGCTCGTGCCTGTGCTCATGGGCTACCTGATCAGAGGAAAAGTCCGGCCCGAGGCGCGGAACCCGCTCAACCGGCTCCTGCGCTGGATCTACCGTCCCGTGATTGGCTTCGTTACGCGGCGGCCCTGGCTCGTAGTGGCTGGAGCCGTCGCTGTCTTCGCGGCCACGATTCTCCCCTGGCGTCAGTTGGGCAGCGAGTTCATGCCGCCCCTCAAGGAAGGGTCCCTGCTGTTCATGCCGACTACCGTACCGGGCGTGTCCATCGCCCAGGCGCTGCGAATCATGCGATACCAGGACAGCGTGCTCGCCTCGTTCCCGGAGGTGGAGACTGTGCTCGGCAAGACGGGACGCGCCCAAACGGCGACGGACCCGGCGCCGCTGGACATGTTCGAGACGACGATCACGCTCAGCCCCCGAGAGCAGTGGCGTCCGGGGATGACCTACGACCGGCTCGTGGCGGAGTTGGACCGGGCGGTGCAACTACCTGGTGTGACGAACGCCTGGACAATGCCCATCAAGGGCCGGATCGACATGCTGGCAACAGGTGTTCGCACGGCTGTCGGGATCAAGATATTCGGTCCCGATCTGGACACGCTGCAGGCCCTCGGCGAGCAGGCGGAGAGGATCATGCAGCAAGTACCCGGAACCCGCAGCGCCTTCGCCGAGCGTGGCGTGTCCGGTTACTACGTGGACATCGATGTCGACCGGATGGAGGCCGCGCGCTACGGGCTCAACGTAGGCGACGTGCACGCCGCCATCATGGCCTCGGTTGGCGGTGTGAACGCGGCGATAACAGTGGAAGGGCGCGAACGCTACACCGTCAATGTGCGCTACCCGCGGGAACTGCGGGACGACGTGCAGAAGATCCGTGAGGTTCTGATTCCGGCTATGGACGGTACGCCGATTCCGCTGGGGCAGGTGGCGCGGGTGGAGGTTCTGCAGGGTCCGATGGCCGTGAAGACCGAGGACGCGTTTCCCGTTACGATCGTGTTCGTGGACATTGAGGGTCAGGACGTGGGAGGCTACGTGCGAGAAGCCCAGCGGGTCGTGGCTGACCAGCTGACACTTCCGGCCGGATACACTCTGATGTGGAGTGGGCAGTATGAGTTCATGCAGCGTGTCAAGGACAAGATGCGCATCGTTGTCCCGGTGACCCTGGGGATCATTTTCCTTCTTCTCTACCTCAATTTCAGGGGCGTCGCCGAGTCGCTCATCGTGATGACAGCTCTCCCCTTCTCACTGATAGGCGGAATCTGGTTTCTGTGGCTGCTTGGCTACAACACGAGCGTCGCCGTGTGGGTCGGCTTCATCGCCCTGGCGGGTGTGGCGGCCGAGACCGGTGTGGTGATGCTCATCTACCTGGACGAAGCCTTCCACCGCGGAAGCCTGGAAGGAGCCATGAACTCTGCAGCCGACGTGGCGGCCGCGGTACGGGAAGGCGCGCTGGAGCGGCTGCGGCCAGTAGTCATGACTGTGACCGCCATCATGGCGGGACTGGCGCCGATTCTCTGGAGTTCCGGAACCGGGGCGGACGTGATGAAGCGAATCGCGGCGCCCATGATAGGCGGCATGCTAAGCGCCACATTCCTTACGCTGGCCGTGATTCCGGCCATTTATCTGCTGTGGCGCAGGAGGCAGGTCACGCGGAGCTCACAGTATGCCGAGTAGCTCTTGTATATGCTGGTTTACCCAGGAGGCGGCCCGGTCGTAATTCGCTAGCACGATCACGGTGATGTCCAGTTCCGGGTATATCTGCACGACCGTGCTCATGCCCGGTCCGCCGCCCGTGTGGCCTACGACGCGTACACTTTTTCGGGTGTCTTCGATTCTGAACCCAAATCCATACGAACGTTTGAACTCCAATCCCGACGGTACGCGAAGTTGTATCTGCGGCGACGTGATCGTGTTCGCCAGGTCCGGACCCAGCAGCTTTCCTTCACTCAGCGCTCTGAAGAATCGAAGCATGTCGGGAGCCGTAGCGTAGCCCGTACCAGCCGGCCGAATCCATGCTGCACCCCGCTCTCCTTGTGCTACCAACCGCCTCTCCGGAACCCACTGTCCGGGCTCTGTGCCGCGCAGCGAATAGCTCTTGGCAAGATCCGGAATCGGAGTCAGGAAGTCGGTCCCGGTTCGCTTCATCCCGGCCGGACCCAGTACGTTACTACGGACGTAATCGCTCCAGGTCTGGCCGCTGGCCCGTTCGATCACCACGCCGAGAAGATCTATACCCTCGTTAGTGTAGTCGAACGACTCCAGGGGAGCGAAATTCTGGTAATTGCCGCTGTTCAGCCTTTCGATGTACCGAAGCTGAACCTCCAGTAACTCCTCGACTGAACGGGCCCGTGTTATGGCGGCGTTGAACTCCGGGTCGTCGTCCAGTTCGATACCTGAAGTGTGTGTCAGCAGATGGCGCACCGTAACCTGTCGGCCGATATGCTCCGGATATTCAGGGATGATGCGGCTGATCAGGTCGTCGAACGACAGCTTCCCTCGTTCGACGAGCTGGGCGATGGCCACCCCGGTGAACATCTTGGTGGCGGAGGCAAGCCGAAAAGGCGTGTCGAGTGTGTTCGGAACTCCATCTTGGCGGTCGGCCATCCCGAACGCTCCCTCGAATACCACATCGTCTCCCTGGGCGACGATGACGACGCCCGAAAAATGGTCGGCGCCCGCCGAAGCGGTAAGAAATGCCTCGATGCTATCCGGTAGCTCGGCTCGCGGGACTGCCGGCCCGTCGGGAACAACGGATGGCCTGATCCCACGCCGAACCCCGTTGGCCACTATCCGGTAAGGGTTGTCCGCCTCCAACTCGAGGTCGAGGCCCACCCAAGCTCCTGTGACGGTTCCCCGGTACCAGAAAACGTGGCCCGCGTGACTCATCGCGTCTTCTTCGGCGGCACGAAACGACAGGGGGCCCAGCTCACGCTGGACTGCAGTCCAGTATTTAGCCTTCGGGGCGCCGCCCACATCGGGCCGGTAGCTTCGCTCCACAAACGTCTCGATGGCTGAGGGGTCACCCGTATTCAGAGCTGTTACCAGAGCCGCCACCCGTCGCCCGGTCGGTGTTTCAGGAAGCTGCGCCATCCCTTCCGTACCGCCGTCTGCTTGTGGTGAGGCCGCGCAGGCAGTCGAGGCCGTTCCCGCCAGACCGAGAATCGCCAGGGTTATCCATCCACTGACTCTGCTCATCAACTTAATCTCCGCTGCGCAGAAGTATCCAAGAGGGCATGCCGACGCGCGTGAGACACCGAGTCACCGCAAAGGGTTGCGCACATGTACACCCGTCCGCGCCACCGGCCCGCGTCCCCCGACCGCGTATCTATTCGTGCCGCAGTGCGACGACAGGCTGAATCCGGCTGGCCCGATACGCCGGGACGAAAGACGCCAGCGACGCCACAGCCACCAGGAACAGGGCCACACTCCCGTACGTCCACGGATCCGTGGGGCTTATGGCGTATAGCATGCTCCGGATCAGGCTAGATACCGCCACAGAGGCAACCAGGCCGGCCGCTACACCGAGGCCGGCAAGCGCGACGCCCTGCCGCAGCACCAGCCCCAGCACTCTGGGACTCCCGGCGCCAAGCGCCATGCGGATCCCCAGCTCGGGCGTTCGGCGCGCCACAGTGTATGAAATGACGCCGTAGATGCCGATGGACGCCATTATCAAGGCGAGACCGGCGAAAACAGTAGTGAGCAATGTCACGAAACGTGGGCCCGCGACAGTTCCCGCCACCACTCCCTGCAGAGTCTGCACGTTGGAAACGAACAGCTTTCCGTCCACCTCCGACATGGCCGAGCGCACTGATCCGACCAGGGCCGTGGGCTCTCCTGCCGCACGCACGTGGAGTGTCATGTGGCGCTGCCACCCGGTGGCAAATCCGGCGTTCGATACCGGTAGCAGGATCGTTTCCCGTACATGCTCCCGAATACCCTCATTCTTGACGTCTCCCACAACGCCAACGATTTCATATGGCCTTGGGTCCGCATCTCCCCACAGCTTGAGCTGCTTACCTATCGGGTCTTCGTCGGGAAACCACCTCTCGGCCATGGACTCGTTGATCAGGATGACAAGCCTCTCCGGATTCCGGTCGAATTCGTCAAACAGCCTTCCCCGAACGAGAGGAATTTGCAAAGTGGTGAAGTGGCCGGGACTCACGATCCGTATGCCGACGAGGGGCCGCGAAGTGTCGGGATCTATAGGCCTTCCTTCCACCCGGAAGTACCAGCGTCCGTTAAGACGCAGCGGGTGCTCGGCATGCGCCAGGCTGGCGCTACGAACCCCTGCGATCGGTTGCACTCGATCGAGTATTTGCCTGTTGATCAGTTCCACCTGCTCGATGTCCGGATACTGCCAGCCCGGGTAGTCGATACGGAGGGACACGACGTTTTCCGGGTCGATGCCGAGGTCGATAGCTGCCAGCTCTCTGAAGCTTCGCGCGAACAGCCCTGCGCCCACCACCAATACCACGGCGAGTGCCACTTCTGAGACGACCAGGGCTCTCCTCAGTCGCTGACGCGACCGGTTGCCGGAGGAACTGCGGCTTCCTTCCTTGAGGGTCGTTACTACATCGGTCCGGGCGGCGTGAAGTGCCGGCAGAATGCCGACCAGTATCCCGACGACGATGGCCAGGACGGCTGTGAAGGCGATAACCGAAGTATCCATCTGGACCAATTCGATCCTGGGAATCCCGCCTGGGTTGAACGTGCGTACAAAAGCGATGCCGCCGTAGCCGACGGCCAACCCGACGACGGCGCCCGCGCCTGTCAGCAGCAAAGCCTCCGTCACGAACAGGCGTGCAATTCGGCGCCAGCTGGTGCCCAGGGCAATACGCACGGCTATTTCCTGCTGCCTGTACTCACCCATCACCAGGAGCAGGTTGACGACATTGAGGCACGCTATGAGGAGCAGGATTCCGACGGCTCCGAACAGTACGAGGAGAGGTGTTCGGACCTCGCCGACGACTCTGTGTGGTACGGACTCGAGGTGAATCCCGTAGCTGCTGTCTTCGGCGTATGCATCGGGATAAGTCTCCTTGAACCCGGTGGCCACCGCCGCGGCTTGAGCATTAGCCCGGGTCAGGTCGACGCCCGGGGCCAGCCTACCGATCACGTTCAGGAAGCGTCCCTCACGGGAAGAGTCGAGCGGCAGTACGAGAGGAACCCAGAGATCCGCCTGGCGCGCGCCCATGACGTTGAAATTCGTGTGGAAGCCCGAAGGCATGACTCCGATGATGACCCGGCTGTCCCCCCGGATAACGGCCGCCTGCCCTACGATCGCCGGGTCAGCGCCGAACCTGTTGCGCCACAGTTGATCCGACAGAACCACGACCATGTCCTGGCCCTCGATCTCTTCACCTGGTGCGAACGTCCTGCCCATCGCCGCTCCCACTCCCAGGACGTCGAACAAATTGGCCGAGACGTACGCGCCGCTGTGGACCTCCGTTTCGTCGCCGAAAGTCAGAGTCCAGGCCGCCATCTGCTCCGAGGTGTTGATCCCCGCTACTCGCTCGAAGATCTCGTTCTGCTGGCGCCAGTCCGCCAATTCCGGCGGCGAAATCCGGATCTGATCCTCACCGGAGCCAGGGAACTGGTTCCAGATGAAAGCGAGCTGGTCGGGGCTCGAATAGGGAAGGGGTTCGAGCAGGACGCCCTTTGTAATGCTGAACATGGCGCTGTTCACACCGATGCCGAGCGCCAGCACGAGGACGATCGTGACTCCGTATCCAGGACGTTGCCGAAGTCGCCGCATCGCTACTCTGAGATTTCGCATTCGGCTTTCCTCGTGACAGACTCATCGTGCCGTCGCCTCGCGCTGCTAGTCGCTTAAGGCGTATAGTCAGTGAGGAGAACGTGGGTATGCGACATCGGGTTCCCAAGCTGCAGGATGATCGGTGGGGGCAACGCGGCCTGGAGCCTGAGGGTTAGGTACACGAGACGAAGGCAGGCGGCCTTTCGCGCTCCGGATGTGTACTCCGAACCAGGGAAGATAGAAATGGACCAGTTGCCTTCTTTAATCCGCTCGCGCGTGTACGCCGGACTCGTAGCCGCCCTCTTGGCCAGCAGCCTGTCAGGCGAAAATCAGGGCCAGAAGTTCGGCGTTGCCGTGGCTTCCGCGGCCACAGCCGCACAGGAAGCGGAGCTAGTCGCGCTGCGTAGCGGAAATGGTACAGAAAACCAGGCCTACGTCAAACGTCCCGAAGCCGGAGCCGTCAGGGGCGGCGTGCTGATCGTGCATGACTGGTTCGGCGTGACAGACGCGACACACGACGCGGCGAAGCGACTCAGCGAGCTGGGATATGTCACTCTCGTCGTAGATCTGTACGATGGCCAATCCGGCTCGACGCACGCCGAGGCCTTTGCCCTGATGAAGGCGCTGGACGCGGAGACGGCTCAGGAGGTTATCCGGGACGGTCTGCGATACCTCGCCGACCTCGGCAGTCCTGGCCGCAAGCTGGCGGTTCTGGGTTTCAGCGCGGGGACCGTGCACGCTCTGGAGGCGGTGCTTCGCGACCCGGAGGCTGTTTCAGCCACGGTGCTTGTCTACGGTGACGCCGAGTCGGATCCAGCTCGCCTGAGCGCTCTGGCCAGTCCAGTTCTGTTCATCATGGGATCAAAGGACGACCCGGACGGCGCGTTCCGATTCCTGAAATCGATGGAAGAAGCTGAAAGGCTGGCCGAGGTGTTCATCTATCCGGGTGCCCGGCATGCGTTCGCTCAGCCGTTGTTCAACGACGGGAAGAACCTCGATCCAACCGCGACGCGCGTCTCCTGGATGCTGATGGCGGACTTCCTGGCAAGGCACATGGCTCCGTCGGAGTAGCGGCTCGGCGGACTAGCCGCCCTCGCTATCGCGGCCTGGCCGCCGCGACGATCAGAGAAGGTGGGCGTGCCGGTGCAGCAGTTCTGTCCACCATGGGGCAAGCACTCCAACCAGCCACATGAGCGAGGCCGTCCAGGCCGAAACTCGGACCAGCGTGCAGCTTCCGCCCTGGCAGCCCGGCTCGGCGGCCGCACGTGGCCCAGAGTAAGCCGCACTTGGCCCGGAGTACGCCATCCAGAGGCTCGCCGCAACGAGAACGAACGAAGCCGACAGCAGCTGCGGCCGCAGGGCGAGCAGATCGTGTCCCGCGAACAGGGCGGTACTGCCCATCAAAGCAACGGCGGCTGGAGCCACGCAGCATATGCAAGCATAGGCGGCCACTCCCGCCAGGGACGACGCGCCGGCCCCGGATCCGGCGCCCGCAAGCTCGCGCGGCCGAAGCTCGCCAACCGACACAAAACGCTCGAACAGAGCGTTCCGGCCCACATCGGCCAGAGTGCTGATCCACAATCCCGCCGTCAGAACCATGCTTCTTTCGCCGCGTTCATACCGATCCTGGAACAGACTGGCCATTTCATCGCCGTACTTACGCCGAAAGCCCCTGGGATAGGCCAGGAGAAGAAAGCGATAGCACGAGAACGCCACAGTCGAGGGCTCCGTCCTGGCCCGCATCAGGCTGTCTCCGGCAGCAGGCTCTTGGCCTGGGCGGCCCTGACCTGGCTGGCCAGCCTCCACCCCTCGGCCCGGGCCACGCCCCGGCCCAGCTGACTGATCCGGTAGTAGCGCCGCCGCCGGTCCGTCTCGTCCGGCCGCTCGTCCAGTTCCTCGATCAGGCCCGTCTTGACCATGCGGCTGATGGCTCTGTACAGCGTGCCCGGATGAAGCGACAGGCGACCTTCGGTGCGGCGCTCGACCTCCTGCATGATGGCGTAGCCGTGCCGCTCTCCCGATGCCAGCGCCAGGAGTATCTCGAACACGACCGCTGTCAGAGGTAGGAAGTCATCTGCTTGTCGCTGTCTCGCCATCGGAATCCTCTATCGCATGCAGTGCCAGGTCTGTACGCCTGCAGAATACAACCGGAAACAACGCCTTCTGGTTCCAACCTGGGAACCAAGCAGCATTCCCGGCGGTTACTCTCCTGAATCTATTCGCCTAAAGCGTATAATGGAATCGGTCCACATGAAGCAAATTACTCAACTGAGGCGCGCTTGAAGTCCGCCGCCACCCGAATTGGAACGATGGCCGGAAGCACGGGATCCGCTCTGGCAAGCGCGGCCGCCAGCATCTGCTGTATCGGTCCGTTGGGGATCGCACTTCTGGGTGTCAACGGCGCCATCCTGGCAGCCGGGATCAAGCCATACCGGTTTCACCTTCTCGCCATTTCCGCGCTCTTCCTGGCTCTTGGATTCTGGGGAGCGTTCAGACGACCGAGGGAATCGGAGGGGCAGGTGTGTCCCGTTCGGGCAGGCAGGCTGACGAGAGTCGTGCTGTGGGCCGCCGCCACTATATGGATCGGCGCGGCGATCATTCAATTCGTGGTGTATCCGTACTGGTTAGAGGGGGGGTTCTCGTGAGGAGATCAAGCGTCATCGGGGTCGTAATCATCGCCGGCCTGAGCGGCTTGCTGGT
>JBDLJJ010000041.1:0-19465 GCA_039714435.1 Gemmatimonadota bacterium
GCGAGGCCGACATCCCGGACCGCGTCTACCTCACGGCCGCCGAGGCGCTCGGCTGAGGCGGACGGCTGAGGCGCGCCGAGGCCGATATGGGCGCCGAAGCCCGCAGCCAGAGGCAGGTAATAATGGCAAGTGGACACGTACCGCTCGGCCTGCAATCGCCAACGACCGATTCAAACACGGATACCCGCGCTCGACGCACATCTTGACGCACATCGGGATGCACATCGGGATCACCGCTGCGGTGGCGATCCACTTTGTCCACTCTCTCCACTTTGTGCTGTTCCAGTTCTCGCTCCAGCTCCGAGGCGTCGACCCTAGCGACCATTGCCTCGACTGCCGTGGCTGCTGCATTTGACGATCGACCTACCGATCGACCTACCTGTCGACCTACCGATCGACCTACCCGCTGCATTGCCCGCCTCCATGTACGCGACTAGACTGCCGGATCGTGCCGATGACCGACATAAAGACCCGGCTGAGGGTAATCGAAGATAGGGTGGGGGAGGCGGCCAGTAGGTCCGGTCGCGCGGCATCTGAAGTGAGCATACTTCCCATCACCAAGGGCCACCCGGCTTCGATCCTGGAAGCGGTCGCCGAGATCGGAATGACCGATATTGGCGAAAACCGGGTCCGGGAGGCTCAGGCCAAGCAGCAGGAGTTGGGTAAGCTGGGCCTGAGCTGGCACATGGTGGGACACCTGCAGCGCAATAAGGTGTCGAGCGCTTTGCCGCTGTTCGATATGTTCGAGTCTGTCGACTCGGTTCGATTGGCCAGGCGCCTCAGCACCGAGGCAAGCGCGTCGGGCCAGTCCGAAGTTCGCGTTCTGGCGCAGGTCAACACGTCTGGAGAAGCAGCCAAGGGCGGCTTCACGGAAGAGACCGTTCGCGATGAGTTGTCTGAGATCGTGGAACTTCCAGGCCTCGCGGTGGTCGGCATGATGACGATGGCGCCCTGGACGGACGACACTTCCGTGCTGCGCGGCACGTTTCGGAGTGCTCGGGCCCTGTTTGACCGATGTGCCGCAGCCGTCGACGGATTTCGGCCCGAAGTTCTGTCGATGGGGATGAGCAACGATTTCGAAATCGCGATTGAAGAAGGTAGCACTCAGGTGAGGCTGGGAACGGCCCTCCTCGGAGAGAGAAGGAAGCGATGATTGAGCTGACGCCCCTCGACGTCAGGAAGAAGCGGGAAGATTTCCGCCGCACCATGCGCGGGTACGATCCCGAGCAGGTGGAAGCGTTCCTCGATCTGGTAGCGGAGAGATTTGAATCCCTGGTCGAGAAGGAGACGAGGCTCACCGAGCAGGTGCGGATGATGAGTGAGCAGCTCCGAACCTTCCAGGAAAGGGAACGTGCGCTCAACGACGCTCTGGTCACCGCGCAGGAGCTCCGGGAGGATGCTCGCGCACAGGCCGAGCAGATGGCCGAGAGCCGGCTTAGGGACGCCGAGCGTGAGGCCGAGACGATGTCCCGGGGAGCGGAGTTCGCGGTCGCGCAGTCTCAGGAGCGTCTCGACGAACTCGTGCTCCGCCGGACGCACTTTCTGCGGTCGTTTCGGGCCACTCTGCTTCGCTTCATGGACGAGGTGGAATTCGAGGAGGCGCGCCTGGCGGTCATCACCGAGCCGGCCGACGACGGGCAAGAAGCAGCGCAGGAAGCGGCTGGAGAAGCGGCGGCGCCGGCAGACGTAAACTCGGCGGCTGGAGAAGCGGCGCAAGAAGAGACGGAAGAAGGGACGGAAGAAGCGGCAGTAGACGCTGCGGAAGAGAGTGACGACGAGGATCTGGAGCACTCGGGTCCAGACGGCTATGCCGCTGAGGAAAAGGAGTCCACTGATGACAGCGGGGCGAGTCATGGCCGTTTTGCCTGACCTGACTGACTCTTTTCTGGAGTCAGCAGAGGCCCTGCGCGCCAAAGGCTGCACGAACCGGAAAGTCGGCTTGTGCCTGGGGCCCGGGTTCGAGTCTCTGACTACTGCCGTGGAAGCGGATGTGGAGCTCGACGCATTCATCTGCGGACGGCTGGGCGGAATCGAAGTGCTGGCCTGGACGTCCGGACCCCTGAGCAGTCAGGGAGCCGCCCGCTCGCTCGGACAAGGGGTGCGCGTGTTGCGTGAGCTGGGCGGGCAGTCGCTACTGGCCCTGGAGCACTCCCGCTGCCTGAACCCTGCCTGGCCGGACGGTGGTCTGGCCCTGGTCACCGACCATTTGAATCTCCTCGGCGACAACCCGCTGATCGGACCGGACGTGGAAGAGCACGGCGTCCGCTTTCCGGATATGACCGAGGTGTACAGCGTGAACGCGCGGGAAGCCGCCAGAGCCGAAGCTCTCGAGCGGGGCATTGTTCTGCGCGAGGGAGTATACGCAGGAGTGCTCGGCGCCCCTCAGCTGACCGCCGCGGAAGTGCACATGCTCAGGCTTCTCGGGGCCGATGTGGCAGGCTCAGCCATCATTCCTCTCGCCATCACCGCTCGCCACGCCGGACTCACAGTGGCCGCACTGGTCTCGTCGCAGTCGAGCCCGAGTCCGGACGGAGGCGCCGGTGCGGCCGCTCTGGAAGTGGCAGCGCTGGAAGCGGCCGCGGACCTGCTGCCGTCGCTAGCCCAGATCCTCGCAGCCTGAGGCGATGAGCTTCCGCCCCCTCCCCGACACGGCTGAGGCGCTGGAACAGGAGATCCTCGTCCTGTGGGACGAGGAGAAGACCTTCGAACGCAGTCTGGCCAGACGCTCTGACGCCCCCGAGTTCGTGTTCTATGAAGGTCCTCCGACGGCCAACGGGAGGCCTGGCGTTCACCACGTGATATCACGCACGATCAAGGACGTTGTTGCCCGGTACCGCTCCATGGCGGGCTTTCACGTCACCCGGATCGCGGGCTGGGATACGCACGGCTTGCCCGTTGAAATCGAGGCCGAGAAAAAGCTCGGGATTTCCGGCAAGCCGGAGATCGAAGAGCTGGGGATCGCCAGGTTCAACGAAGAATGCCGATCCAACATCTTCACGTATCAGGACGAGTGGGAGCGCCTGTCGCGCCGCATCGCTTACTGGCTCGACTATGCGAGGCCGTATGTGACCTGCGCTCCGGACTACATCGAATCGGTGTGGTGGGCGCTGGCCGAGATAGATAAGAAGGGAATGCTGTACCCCGGCTACAGAGTCGTTCCGTACTGCCCGCGCTGCGGGACAGGCTTGTCCAGCCATGAAGTTGCTCAAGGCTATAAGGACATCGTCGAGCCGTCGGTGGTGGTGAAGTTCCACCTGCTTGATAATGCGGACGACGCCCGGATCCTCAGCTGGACAACGACGCCCTGGACACTCCCGGGCAACCTGGCGCTCGCCGTCGGCGAAGACATCTCGTACGTCAAAGTCAGAGTCAGGCCGGACAGCGAGCCGGTCTCCGGAGCTCAGGCTGCCCCCGGCGAGGTGTTCATCCTGGCCGAGGCGCGACTGGAGATCCTGAAGCATCCGGTTGACGTGCTCGACACGTTCCCCGGCCGTGAACTCGTGGGCTGCCGATACAAGCCCCTGTTTCCGGGCGCCCTCGAGAGCGGCGAAAGCGAAACGGCGTGGACCGTGCTGGGGGCCGACTTCGTGACTACGGAAGACGGCACAGGCGTGGTCCATACCGCAGTCATGTACGGCGAAGACGACTTCGAACTCGGCAAGCGCGCAGGACTCCCGATGGTCCATACGGTGGGTGAGGACGGACGCTTCTTGGCGAGCGTTCCCGGCGGCCTGGCCGGGATGCACGTGAAGGATCCGGCCACCGAGCGTGCGATACGGGATTACCTTTCCGGGGCCGACCTGCTGTACGAGCGCGAGTCGTACGCCCACAATTACCCCCACTGCTGGCGCTGCGACAGCGCTCTGCTCTACATGGCGCGGGACGCCTGGTACATCCAGACGACCGCGGTGCGGGACGAGCTCGTAGAGAACAACGCGGGAGTCGATTGGCATCCTCCCGAAATCGGCCGGGGCCGCATGGGGGAGTGGCTTGCCAACAACGTGGACTGGGCTCTGTCGAGAGATCGGTACTGGGGCACTCCGCTACCCATCTGGCAGTGCGCTGAGGACCCGTCGCACCGCACGGTCGTGGGATCCTTCGCCGAGCTGGCCGCGGCTGCGGGTTCGCTGCCGGCCGACTTCGACCCACATCGCCCGGGCATTGACGAGATCGCCTGGCCCTGTGCGAGCGAAGGGTGCTCGGGTGAGATGCTGCGCATTCCGCAGGTAGCGGACGCCTGGCTGGATTCGGGTTCGATGCCGTACGCGCAGTGGCATTACCCGTTCGAAAACGAAGAGGAGTTCGGGCGCCATTTTCCGGCTGACTTCATCGCGGAGGGAGTCGATCAGACCCGGGGCTGGTTCTACTCCCTCCAGGCCCTGTCGACGATTCTTTTCGGCCAGACAGCGTATCGTTCGGTCGTCGTCAACGACCTGATTCTGGACGAGACGGGCCAGAAAATGTCGAAGTCGAAGGGCAACGTGGTCGATCCGTGGCAGGCCATCTCCGAGCACGGAGCGGACGCGGTCCGGTTCTATTTGCTCTCTGCCAGCAATCCGTGGCTAGCCAAGCGCTGGGATCCGGCCGGCCTGCGCGAGACGAACCGGAAACTGTTCGACACTCTGCGCAGCACCTATCGCTTCTTCGCCATGTACGCGGAGCTCGAGGCATGGCAGCCGGCGCCTGACGGTGCGCCGGCTCCCGCCTGCGCTCTGGATCACTGGCTCCTGAGCAGGCTGGAGACTGTCAGTGCCGCGGTTCGTCAGGACCTGGAGGCCTATGATCTGACGGTGGCGGCGAGGCGGATCACTGCCTTTGTTCTGGACGACGTATCGAACTGGTACGTACGGCAGTGCCGCGACCGGTTCTGGGCCACGCGGGGAGGGGAGGAAGCGGCCAGCGACGCTCGCGCCGCCTTCTCCACTCTGCACGCCGTGCTGTCCGGGTGCGCACTGCTGCTGGCGCCTTTCGCGCCGTTCCTGTCGGACTGGTTGTTCCGCGAGCTTTGCGGCGCCTCCGCGCACATGGCTGATTTCCCGGCCGGCGATGGCGAGACCATGCCGGACCTCGAGCAGGAAATGGACGACGTCCGCCGTCTGTCGGCCCTGGGGCGGGCGGGCCGGGAGGACGCCGCCATCCGGGTGAGACAGCCCCTCAGGAGCGTCAGGATTCTGCTTCCGGGAGGCCGAACCCTGAGCCCCGAACTGGCCGATGTCCTCATCCGCGAACTTAATGTCCAGAGGGTTGAATTTCTGGCGTCCGACCAAGAGATTACACGGCTGTTCGCAAAGCCTGAGTTCTCGAAGCTGGGTCCGGTGTTCGGCCAGAGAACCCCGGTGGTGGCTCGAGCGATCGAGCAGATGGAAAGCGATCACGTCCGGCGACTTCGGGACGGAGTAGCGGTGGAACTGAAGTCGGACGGTGAAACCGTGTTGATCGAGCCCGACCACGTGATCGTGCGGGAGGAAGCGGTTGGCGAAGACGTCGTACAGGCGGCGGACGGATATGTCGTGGCCCTCGACGCCGCGCTGGATGACGATCTCATCGCCGCGGGCCGGGCGCGGGAGCTGGTCAACCGGATTCAGCGCCTGCGGAGAGAGGCTGATCTGCAGATCAGCGACCGCGTGATAGTTTCGATTGCCGGTCCGGAGCCGCTGGAGGCGGCTGCGAAGCAGCACAGAGCGTATATTGCCGCCGAAACGTTGGCCCAGACCCTAAATATGGGCAGAGAATCAGTGCAGGAACTGGAGTTTGTGCGGGAGGTACTTATCGATGACGAGACAGTCTTGATCGGATTGCAGCGGATCACGGATATAGGATGAATAAGAAAGAACTCAAACACTTCGAGGACCGTCTCCTTCGGGAGCGGGACCGGGCGCTGAAGGATCTCGGCCATTTCGACCAGTCTGTGACGAATGGTGAGATGTCGGGGGACGATGTTTCGGCGTATAGCTTCCACATGGCTGATCAAGGCACCGATGCCATGGAACGGGAGAAGGCATTCCTGTTCGCCAGCAAAGAAGGCCGGTTTTTGTATCACATCGACGAGGCGCTGCGGAGACTGTACCGCAGCCCGAACGGGTTCGGACGGTGCGAACAGTGTGATGAGGAGATCGGCTTCGAGCGTCTGGACGCGCTGCCACACACGCGGCTGTGCATTCGCTGCAAGGAGCTAGAGGAGACGGGTGCCGCAGACTGAGACCCGGCACTCGGGCCGTCTAGGCATGTTCCTTTGGGTGGCCGGCCTGATCCTGGCTGTGGACGTAGCCACCAAGCTGTGGGTGGTTCAGAACCTCACCCTGTACCATTCGGTGCCGGTGCTCGGCGACTTCATTCGGTTCACCTACACGCATAACAAGGGAGCCGCTTTCGGAGTCAACATCGGTGAGCACTCCAGAGTCTTCTTCTTGCTGCTTTCCATCCTGGCGCTCGGAGTTCTCAGCTACATCTACAAGGTGACCCCGATTACGGACCGGCTTCGGCTTTTCGCGACCGCACTCGTCAGCGGCGGAGCGATTGGCAACATTCTCGACCGGATTCGCTATGAGCGGGGCGTAGTCGATTTTCTGGATGTAGGTATCGGGACCCACCGATTCTACGTATTCAACGTGGCGGATATGGCGGTCAGTGTGGGTGCTGTTCTGCTCCTGTTCTCTTTCTACACGGAGGAGAAGCAGATTAAGGCCGCTGGGGAGATACTGTCCGATTCGCAGCCATCAACGCCTTGAGGTATCCGAGGATGTGGACGGCCGGCTCGACACATTCCTTGCCGCCCACCTTCCGTTATCACGATCGGTAGCCGCTGAACTGATCAAGGCCGGAGACGTAAAGGTCAATGGCGAGGCAGGCCGGAAGAGCTATCGACCCAGGGCCGGGGACGTGATCGAGGTCATTCTTCCGGAGGCCCCGAATCAGGAACTCGTACCCGAGGATATTCCGCTACGCATCATCTTCGATGACGATCACGTCGTCGTGGTTTCCAAGCCGGCCGGAATGGTCTCTCATCCCGCGCCAGGCCACCCCAGCGGCACCCTGGTGAATGCGCTCCTGCACCACGTCGGCCGTCTCTCCAGCGTCGGGCTTCCGCTACGACCTGGAATCGTGCATCGGCTGGACCGCGACACCAGCGGTCTCATGGTGGTGGCCAAGAGTGATGAAGCGCATCTGGCGCTGTCAGCCGCGCTGGCCCGACGCGAGGTCGGCAGGGAATACCTGGCGGCCGCCTGGGGTCATCTGAAGACGGACAGGGTGACGGTGGACCGGCCCATCGGCCGTAGCCGCAGGGACCGCAAGAGAATGGCGGTTGTGGATGGGGGAAGGCCGGCCATCACCCATTTCCGCCGCTTGGAGCAGTGGAAGTCAGCCGATTTTCTACAAGTGCGGCTGGAAACGGGGCGAACGCATCAGATCCGGGTCCACCTCCGGTCGCTGGGCCATCCGGTGGTAGGAGACATGCTTTACGCAGCCGGTCGGGAGAAGGGTTTCGTAGGGTCAGGGGGACGCTGGGCGCAGGAGCTCAGCCGGCGCTGCTCCCGCATGTTTCTTCATGCGGCGCGGCTGAAGCTGCGTCACCCCGTAACTGGTGAGGAGCTGGAGTTCACCGAGGCGCTTCCGCCTCCCCTGGACTCAGCCGCGGAATGGGCTCTGGAGACGTCCTGATGCTGAGTTCCAGGCGCCCGGTGGCTGCGCCGTTGGCCGCTAGACCATTGATGGCCGCGCTTTTGATGTTATGGCTCGCGGCGTGTGGTACGACCATGGCTCCGGTCGCCGATCCCGATCTGACCCCTCTGCCCGTGGTCGTAGTTCACTCGGAACCCGGTTCGGAATTCCTGGGCGACCGCCTCCGGGGCAGCAGCTATGTTTGGGCCCCGATGCCCGGGATCGGAGCTCCCGAGACCGTTCTGGCGGACACGATCGAGGTCTGGCTAGCGGCGGATCTGGCCGCGCTGAATGTGGCGGAGCTGAGTCGCACGGAAGACTGGGTGGCGGGAACCGCGCACCCGGGCAGTCAGCGAATCGCGCTGCGGGTAGTGCCGCGATCAACTAACCCCGGCCTGATGGGAACGATGCGGCATGAGGTCGCCCACCTCGCGATCCATCAGGCCACGGGCGGCCGAGTCCCGGTCTGGCTTTCGGAGGGCTACGCTCAGCTCGCGTCCGGGCAGTGGGACGTCACCCAGGCCTGGCGGCTTCGCCTCGCCATTCTCCGCAAGGGCGAATCGCCACTACGCGAAGAGGGGCTACGCTTTCGTGGCCGAGGCGTGGACGCCCGGCTCGGCTACCTGCTGTCCTATACGGCTGTGGACCAACTCTATGCGCTCGGAGGCGATGCGGGGTTGGCAGGCTTGTTCCGGTCGCTCAAAGACGGTCAGCGCTTCGACCAGGCACTCCGCAGCGTCTACGGCCTCACCGAGGCTCAGTTCGAGCAGCGCTGGCGAAAGACGGTGCTCGACCGGTACGGGTGGCTGTACGTGTTCTCCCGGGCGGCGCTTTTCTGGCTGGTTGTTTCACTGCTCTTGTTTCTGCTGGTCGGGCGGCGGGCCCGCACTGACCGGGAACGTCTGGCTGAGATGAGGGCGGAGGAGCGCCTGGAGCCGCCTGAAGAACCATTCGTTGACGAGTGGAGCCAATAAAAATATCTTATCTAGATGCACAAGATTGGGATAGGAGCCGGATTTCGACCCATCAATGTCGCGATTCTCGGCGCGGGAGCGCTGTCTATCGTGTGGGGATACTTCCTCCTGAACCGTGGATCCGTCACGGGCGCCCCCATCTTTCTGGTCATCGGGTACGTCGTGTTGATCCCCCTGGGTATCGCCTGGGGGATCCGTCGACCTTCAGAGGAAGATGCCGAAACAAGCGCGGGCGAATAGCTCAGCTGGTCTAGAGCGCCTGCCTTACAAGCAGGAGGTCGCTGGTTCGAATCCAGTTTCGCCCATTGTCGTGTGTGTGTGACAGAGCCTGCCTGTGCAGGTCGATCCGGAACAATTTGACGGTGGATCGTGTCATATGGTTTGGTAACGGCGGCTTTCCGCAGGTCGGAAGGTGCCGGCTCAACAAGAGGACAGAGAAAAACATGCTTCGAGCGAACGCTATGAAAACACCACTCCTGCTCGCTATGGCGTCATTCGGCCTACTTTTCGTGGCCGATGCCCCGGAGGCCGCGGCTCAACAATCAGGCCGCGCCCGGGTGCTAGTGGCGCCTCTGCAAACGGGCAACGGAGTGCGTTCCAATTTCGGAGAGAAGGTCGCCGACGAAGTTCGTAAGAACATCGGTGACTTTCCGACTATGGCTTCGATCGAAGAAAAAGAGGTCAAGGCTGAGCTGAAGCGTCTCAAGCTGAACGAGAAAGAGCTTGGCGCCATTCAGTGGCGTCAGCTGGCCGGGCGAATGAACGCCCAGGTAGTCATGTTCGGTACCGTCGCCAAGAACGGAAGCGGCAATGCGGTCAACGTGGCCTTCATTGACGCGAAGACCGGCGATGAGTTGGCCGTGCCCGAGTTCATCGTCGCCGGCGACGGAAATTCTGAGGTCAAGGAAAGCGCTACTACTATCCTGACCGCATTCGAAAGCCACGTCGACTACCAGCAGTCGGTGCTCTTCTGCCAGGACTATCTGCAGGCGGAGCAGTATGAGGACGCGCTCCGTAACTGCGAGAAGGCCCTCGAGATGAATCCGGGCAGCACAAGCGCGACGCTGTACATGGGCAGCATCTACGTAGGCATGGAGGAGTGGGATAAGGCGCTACCGCACCTGGAAATGGTAGTGGCTGACAACCCGGCCGAAACGAGTGCTTTGCAGCTTCTCGCCTATACGCACGCGCATCTCGGCAACATGGAGCGGGCCACCGAGTTGTACCGCGAGTATCTCAACTTCAATCCGGCGGATGCCGAAGTTCGCCTAAGCGTGGCCTTCAATCTGGCCCAGGCGGGTGGACACGGCGAAGCGATCGCTCTTCTACAGGAGGGTATCGCTCTCGACGACACCAACCCGGACCTATGGAAATTCCTGGGCGATGTGGCACTCAACAAGGGTACGACGTTTCCGGAGGGCACAGAGCCGGCAGAGTCGGGTGTGTCTGACGAGGCTGCGGTTCGCCTGTCAGTTGAGGCGTACGAGAAAGTTATGGAGCTCAGAGGCGAAGACGTGGGTGCCGATATTCTCCAGAACGTGGTCGCCGCCTACCTGGCGATCGGTGACTATCCGGCCGCGCTTGGATTTGCGGATCGCGCCCTGGCCATGGTGCCGGATAACGCTGCTCTGTGGTCCAGCAAGGCCGACGTGCTGGGCCGCCAGGAGCGGTTCGATGAGGCCGCGGCGTCCCTGGACAAGGTTCTCGAGATCGATCCGGCATATCCGAACGCCGTGCTCAGGCGTGGACTTTTCCGCCTGCGTGGCGGCGACACGGAAGCGGCCAAGGAAGACTTCCGGGCTGCAGTGGCTTCCGGATCTGATCCCAACATCATTGCCCAGCAGCTTCTCGCTCGCGGGCACCGGGACCATTTCCAGAAGAAACAGTATGCGGCGGCGATCGACATGTTCATGGCCGGTACCGAGTTCGCGACGGAACCTGGTGTGCGTGACCAGCTCTACTTCTTCTCGGCCTACGGGTACTACCAGCAGGGCGTAGGTATCGACAAGGGTAACGCGTCCGAACAGTGCGCACCGGCTCGCCGCGCGCTGGGCCTGTTCCAGCAGGTGGAGCCGAATCTGCAGAAATCCGGCAGCGTTCAGCGCAACAATCAGGGCCAGATCCGGGAGAGCACGGACGTATATGTCTACCGCCAGCAGCAGATCATTCGTAAGAGCTGCTAGCCGTATGTGACGGTTCGGCGTCCAGTAACGACGCTTCTAAGGCCCGGCGAGAATTTCTCGCCGGGCTTTTTTTGTCTCCTGCATACCCTCCAGGAACCCTCGTGCGGCCACGCATGGTAAAGCGCCGCGGGGGTTGCGAGTGCAGTGTCTTCACAATAAGATGGGGCGAAGTGGGGCAAAGTGGGTGTAAATGGGGAGTCAGAAACACAACTAATGGTGATTCTTGACCGGTTTTCTCGGGAGCTACCTGTATCAGGTAGACGTCAAAGGGCGAGTTACGCTGCCCGCGGCATTTCGCCGCGGAAACGAGTCCTCGTCTCTGGTGTTGGTTCAGGCGTTCTCAGACGCCCTGGCCCTCTACCCGGAAGAAAGCTGGAATACCGTTGAAGAACGCTTTGCGCAGCTCGTCCAACGCAACCCGGAAATGCGACGGGATGCTCTGCGCTTCACGGCGAACGCGCACTCCGTTTCGCCCGACAAGCAGGGCCGCATTCTCATTCCGGACCGCCTCCGTGCCGCTATCGGCATCGAGCATGACATCCTGATCGTGGGGGCGATCAACCGGATCGAGCTTTGGAATCCGACACAATTCGCCGAGACCGGCAAGCAGCTTGACGACGAAGCATTGAACACAATCCAGACGATTTTTCTCTAACCGGGCGTTTGTGGGCTTCGAACGGAGAACGGATGGCTTCAACCGACTTCGTTCACGATCCGGTCCTGGTGTCGGAGGTTGTGGAATGTCTGCGGGTCGAGAGGGACGGCTGGATCCTGGACGGTACGGTGGGACGGGGAGGACACGCAGCGCGTCTTCTCGATTCGTATGACGGTGTGCGCCTTATCGGGTTGGACCAGGACGCTGAAGCGCTGGAGGCCGCTGAGGTTGTGCTCAGGCCTTATGGCGACCGGGTTCTGCTGCGGAGGGGAAACTTCCGCCAGGCGCACGAAATACTTGGCTCTTTGACAGAAAAAATCGAACTGGTGGGCGTCCTGCTGGACCTCGGGGTTTCGTCTCACCAGCTCGACACTTCGGCTCGCGGGTTCTCCTTCCGCCGGGGCACTCCGTTAATAATGCGGATGGGCGGGACAACCGGTGGTTGGGGGACCGCGGCCGATTTACTGAACACAGAATCAGAAGAAGAGCTGGGACAGATCTTCCGGGAATTCGGAGAAGAGCGCCGCTGGAGAGCGCTGGCCCGAGAGATCGTACGGCGGCGCGCGCAAAGACCTTTTCGCGTCGCGGAAGATCTTGTCGCCGCGTACCGAAAGGTTGCCGGAGCGGGGATGGGTCCCGCCGACAAGGCGAGGATCTTTCAAGCACTACGAATAGCGGTCAACGATGAACTCGGGGCTCTGCGTGATGGGCTGACGGCACTCCGGGATGAGCTCGAACCGGGAGGGAGGCTGGCGGTGATCTCCTATCACTCGCTGGAGGATCGAATCGTCAAGCATGCCTTCCGCGAGTGGAGCCGGACATGCACTTGTCCGCCCGAGTTGCCTCAGTGCCGCTGCGCCGGGGTGGCGCTGGGGAAAACGGTGACCAGGCGGCCGATAACTCCGGGACCAGACGAGATCGCGCGCAACCCCAGGGCGCGTAGCGCGAAACTCCGAGTTTGGGAGCGGGCCGGGTGACCGCAGCAGCAGCGCGCCGCAGCAGCGGCGGAAGCAGGCGCAAGAGCCGAGGGCGCCAGGCCGGAGTCACTCGCCGCCGGTTGCTTGGCATGATGTCAGTTCTGTTCTTGGTCGTTTCGATGACAGTGTCCGTACGCAGGACCGCCGAAGGTCGGCGGCTTTCCGAGACCATCAGTGACATGGACCGAGAGGAGGGGATGTTGCGGGCTCAACTGGCTGACGAGATCGTTCGAGTGGAGTCACTGGAGTCTCGTCCCCGGGTTCTGCGAGCCGCTTCCGATCTTGGTCTCCGGCCGGCCGAAGATACCCAGGTCACATACCTGGAAGATCGCAGATGACGGCCCGCCGGCGTCGGCGCTCAACGAACATGCACACTCATCGGGCGCGGTTCATCGCGCTGAGCCTCGGCCTCATCACCGCTGCGTACGTGGCGCGGGTGACGCAGCTTCAGGTCGTGCAGGGTGAGCGCTGGGCGGTCCAGGCGGAAGGTCAGTCTGAGGTCCGGCTCGTTCTTCCGGCCACCCGCGGAAGGATTCTTGACCGCGAGGGCCGGCCGCTCGCTATCTCGCGTGAAGAGTTCCAGGTCTACTACGCTCCGGCTGAGGTGAAGAACCCGGAATCCGCCCTGACTGTGCTGGCCAAGGCCCTGGACCTCTCGGCCAGCCAGGCGGACCGGCTGAGAAACGCAGACAGAGGCTGGCTGGCGCTGCCCCGCCGGATTACGGGCCAGGAGCGGGATGCGCTTTCACGCGCTGTGGGCTCCGGACTTCACTTTGTGCCGGCTCCCACGCGGGTGTATCCAGAAGCTGGACTGGCGCGCGCTATCCTCGGCTCCATCGATTCTGAGGGAGCCGGCAAGTCTGGCATCGAAGCCCGGTACGACAGCCTGCTGCGCGGCCGGCCGGGTGAGGTAGCGCAGACGCGCGATGCCCGAGGTGCGACGTATAGGGATCCCGAGGTGCCTCTCTCACCGCCGGTGTCCGGGCACGACGTGTACCTGACGCTGGACGCCGAGCTCCAGACGATCGCGGAGAACGCTCTGGACGACGCCATTGACCGCACCGGCGCCAGTGGGGGCGACGTCATCATCGCAGACCCGAAGACAGGCGAACTGCTGGCCGTCGCCAGCCGTAGGCAGGGTGCCGGCCTCCGGGTTCCCGCCTTCAGTGACCCGTTCGAGCCGGGGTCTACGGTAAAGCCATTCCTTCTCGCGGCCCTCCTCCAGGAAGGTGAAGCGGACCTGGCGGACAAAGTGTATGCGGAGCGGGGAAGCTGGATGATGGGAAGCCGCCGCATCGAGGACGTACACGAGTACGACACGCTCACCGTGGCCGAGGTCCTCAGGTACTCCAGCAACATCGGGTCAGCCAAGCTCTCTACCCGCCTGCAGCCGGGCCAGCAGTACGCCTATCTGCGGGACTTTGGTTTCGGGACCCCGACCGGCGTCGTTCTCACTCCCGAGAGCGGGGGATTATTGCGCAGGCCCGAAGAGTGGTCGGGGCTGAGCCAGGCTTCTCTGGCCATCGGGTACGAACTGATGGTGACGTCTCTGCAACTGGTATCCGCCTACGGCGCCCTCGCCAACGGTGGAACGCTCATGAAGCCGCGGCTGATCCGGGAGGTCCGCGGACCGGACGGGAAGCCGGTGTATCAGCCGTCGCCGACGCCGGTTCGGCGCGTCATCGAGAGGGACGTCGCAGCAGATATCGGGGAGGTTCTCGGCTCTGTGGTCGCCGAGGGAGGAACGGGTACGCGCGCCTCGCTCAACACCGTGTCTATCGCCGGCAAAACGGGCACGGCTCGCATAGCGTCAGCCGGAGGGTACTCTGAGCGGCGTTATCAATCGTCCTTCGTAGGCTACGCTCCGGTCCAAGACCCGGCCCTCGTAATCCTCGTAAAGCTCGAGGATCCGCAGGGAGCCTACTACGGCGGCGAGACGGCCGCCCCGGTCAGCAGGGCGATTTTGCAGGCGGCCCTGGCGTCCAACCAGCCGTACGCGGCTCGCGTGGCCTCGCACTCCGGCCCCGTGCGCGAGCTGGCCTGGGGAGCGCCGAACAGCGCTCCGGCCCGCGCGGTACTGGTCGCGTCCCGGCCGGTCGAGGAGTCGACCCTCGCCTCGGAAGGCCAGGGAGCGACCTTCGTCCGCCTTCCGGACCTGCGTGGGCTCTCGCTGAGGACTGCGTCGGCACGCTTGTTCAGGCTGGGCCTGAACGTGGAGCTAGAAGCTTCCGGTCGTGTACAGAGACAAGTGCCAGCTGGCGGCAGTCGGGTAGTTCCCGGTGCTACCGTCTTGTTGCAGTAGGAGAAAGGAAACGTCGATTGGCGGCGATCGGCGCGTGGCCTGGCGTGGAGCCACTGAACATGACTGACCGCCTGCCTGGTGGTAAGGCCGGAATCTCCGTAGAGCCGGAGCTCGTGCTGAGCCGGCTCACCGCGGCCGGCCTGAGCGGCCGCTGGATAGGCGGCCTCCCAGCCGCGCTGACCGGTTTTCACACGGATTCTCGGCGCATAGAGCCCGGCGACCTGTTTTGCGCTATCCCCGGTACGGTAGTCGACGGGCACGCCTACATTCCGCAGGCGGTCGACCGTGGAGCCTCAGCCTGCGTTACGGAGCGCGAGACCGAGCGCGAGTTGGACGATCTCCCGGTGCCGCTCCTGGTGACTCCCGACGCACGTCGGGCGGCCAGCCATCTGGCTTCGTTGTTCGCCGCTGACCCCGGCCGGGATCTCAGACTGGTCGGCGTGACGGGCACGAACGGGAAGACGTCCACAGTGCTTCTGCTCCAGCATCTGCTCTCGCCGATCGGCACGTCAGCCGCCCTCGGTACGCTAGGGGTCTGGCCCGAGCACGCCGCAGCGGAGTCGGATGCAGGGGACGGTGCGGCGTCCACCACCGGCATGACGACGACCGGCATGACGACGCCTGGACCAGTGGAGCTGATGGCGGAGCTGGAGCGAATTCGACTGCGGGGAACCCGCCTGCTTGCCATGGAGGTGTCGTCCCACGCTCTGGATCAGAGACGGACCGACGCTCTCGAGTTCGAATGTGCGGTATTCACCAATCTGACCCATGAGCACCTGAACTATCACACCGGCATGTCGGACTACCGGGCTGCCAAGCTCCATCTAGCGGCGCTTCTGGCGCCCGGCGGAACGGCTGTCGTGTGCGCCGATGAGCCCGCCTGGCGTGATGCCGACTTCGGTGGCCATCGGGTTGTGACGTTCGGTTTCGCTCCGGAGGCCGATGTTCGGGCACTGGACATCCGCACCGGCCTGCGAGGGAGTCAGTTCCGCCTGTCGGCGCACGGACAGGTGACGGACGTCGAGCTTCCTCTGCTCGGAGCGGTGAACGTGGTGAACGCTCTCGGTGCGGTCGCCGCGGCTCTGGCCATGGGGCTGGAAGGCGACCTGGCCGAGCTCCTGGCGAGCATGAGCCAGATTCCGGGCCGAATGGAGGTGCTGGCTCTGGAACCCGGACTCATCGTGCGTGACTACGCTCACACCGCGGACGCCATGGCCCGCGGCACGGCGGCGATGCGAAAGCTCACGGCCGGCCGCGCCATGGTGCTGTTCGGGTGTGGCGGCGACCGGGACCGGGGAAAGCGCTCCCAGATGGGAAGCGCCGCGGCGGAGGGCGCCGACCTGCTGCTCGTGACCGAGGACAATCCGCGCTCCGAGGACCTGGCAAGAATCATCGCCGACATCGTTTCCGGCCTGCCCGAGGACGCATACGAGGTCGTGCTGGACCGGCGCCAGGCCATCCAGCGCGGCATCGAGCTTCTCGGCCCCGGTGATTCGCTCCTTCTGGCCGGAAAAGGGCACGAGACCTACCAGATTGTGAACGGCGAGAAGAGGCCGTTCGACGAACCGGCGATCGTGGCCGAGATCCTGGGGCAGAATACCTCGTGAGCGGCGCTTCGTTTGATTCGGCCGAAGTGCGGGACGTGCTGGGCCTCCCGGCGGAGTCCTCATCGAGGCGCTATGCCTCGGTCAGCACCGATACGCGGACCATGGGCGCTGGTGCTCTGTTCGTCGCCCTGCAGGGGGAGAATTTCGACGGGGCTGACTTTCTGGAGCAGGCAGCGCGCAGCGGCGCCAGAGGCGCGGTCGTGCCGCACGGCGCCACAGAGCCGGAGGACGATTTCGAGATGTTCGCGGTGGCCGATACTACCCGGGCCCTGGGAAGTCTGGCCCGCCACCACCGTACTCGCAGCGCGGTCAGGGTGGTGGGGGTCACGGGCAGCTCCGGAAAGACCACCGTCAAGGAAATGCTGGCCTGCGCCCTGGCCGGCTCGTTCGACACGCACCGCACCGAGGGCAACCTGAATAATCGTATCGGGCTTCCGCTGTCGATCCTGAGCGCCCCGGCGGAGGCGGAGGTCTGGGTCCTGGAACTGGGAACCAGCCTGCCCGGAGAGATCGCCGAGCTGACGGCCATCGCCGACCCGGATGACGCCGTGGTGACGACCGTCGGTCCGGCTCATCTGGAGGGCCTGGGTGACATACACGGAGTACTGGAGGAGAAGCTCGATCTGATCCGCGGAGCCCGCAACGAGGGCAATGTCGTGGTGGGCGAGATTCCGGCTGAGCTTCCGCTCGCGGCCCGGCGAATTCGGCCTGACACGATCACCGCGGGTATCGGGGAGTCGGCCGACTACGCGCCCGACGACTACGAGGTGGGAGCGGAAGAGGTCTGGTTCCGCAGGGACGGGGCTACCTACCGGGTGGCGGCCGGAGGGATGCACCACCTGCGGGACGCGTTGCTGGCCGCCTCGCTGGCGGAGAGGCTGGACGTAGCGCCACTCGAAGCCGCCGCAGGTCTGGCCGAGTTCCGGCCCTTGGGGCTGAGGGGAGCGGTGCGGCAGTTGGGCGACCTGACCGTGATCGCAGATTGCTACAACGCGAACCCCGAATCTTTCGAGGCGGCCATCGTGCACTGCCGTCTGTCCTTTCCCGGCCGGCGACGTGTCGCTGTCGCCGGCACGATGCTCGAACTCGGTTCACATTCAGGCCGCGAACACGCGCGTGTCGCGGGTCTGCTGGCCCGCGGCGGATTCGATCTGGTGGTCGCGCAGGGAGAGTTCGGCCCCGCGTTCTCGAATCTGGAGTCCGCCGCCGGCGGTGTGCAGGTCATAGCCGCCCAGACAGCCTCCGATGCGTGGACCGCCCTGGAGCCCGAACTGCGCGGGGACGAGGTGGTGCTGGTCAAGGGGTCGCGGGGAGTGAGCCTGGAGTCAGTCGTCGACGGCCTCGAGCGGGCCTACGCGGGGGGCGTGGCCTAATGCTGTACCACTTCCTGTTTCCGCTGGCTGACCGCCACATCCTGTTCAACGTGTTCCAGTACATCTCGTTTCGGGCCGCCGGAGCCATGACGACCGCGCTGCTCGTGACGTTTATCGTGGGTCCCTCCGTCATCAGGCGCTTGGAAAAGCAGAAAATCGGGCAGGTCGTGCGTCTGGAAGGCCCCAAGTCCCACCTGCACAAGCAGGGCACTCCCACCATGGGTGGCCTGATAATCCTTATCGCCCTGCTCGTTCCTAGCCTGCTCTGGGCCCGGCTGGACCAATGGTTCGTACCCACCGCTTGCGTTTTGACCGCCGGAATGGGTGTCATCGGCTTCACAGATGACTACCTGAAGGTGGTACGGCACGAGTCACGGGGTCTCATCGCCCGTCACAAGCTGGTCTGGCAAATGGCGTTCGGGCTGTTGCTCGGCGTGTTCCTGCTCTGGGCCCCGTTCGCGAGTGAGGGAGTTCTGGAGCGCTCGATGCCGTTCCTGAAGAATGTGCAGGTGGTATTCTGGCTGCCCGCATTCCCGATCTTCGTGGCCCTGGTCATGGCGGGAAGCGCCAACGCGGTCAACCTGACAGATGGTCTGGACGGCCTGGCCGCCGGCCTGAGTGCCATCGCCGCTCTTACCTTTGGCGTGTTCGGCTACGTCATGGGCCGCGTGGACACGTCCTACTACCTGGACCTGACCTACCTGCCCGGCGCCGGCGAACTGACCGTGTTCTGCGCCGCCCTGGCCGGGGCCGCTATCGGCTTCCTGTGGTTCAACGCACCACCCTCGCAGGTCTTTATGGGTGATACGGGGTCACTGGCCCTCGGCGGCGCGATCGGGGCAGTAGCGCTACTGCTGAAATTCGAGTTGATGCTCCTGATCGTCGGCGGAGTCTTTGTCGCCGAGGCGCTGTCGGTGATCATCCAGACGTCCGGCTTCAAGCTGACACGATGGCGCACCGGAGTGGGCCGGAGAGTGTTTCGAATGGCGCCCCTGCATCACCACTTCGAGCAACTCGGCTGGCCCGAGACACGGGTCGTCATACGCTTCTACATCATAGGCATTCTGTTCGCTTTGATCAGTCTGGCCACCCTGAAGGTGCGCTGATGGTTCGCACGCCCGCCTTCGAGCCCGGGGCCAGCGTGGCCGTCCTCGGATTGGGGATATCGGGAGTTGCCGCCGCACGGCTGGCTCTCGCTCGCGGCGGCCGCGTGTACGTGAGCGACGTCAGCGATGGGGACGAGCAGGTCGCTGCGGCCAAGGAGCTCCGCGGCGCAGGTATCGACGCCGAGGCCGGTGGCCACGACATGGAACGGCTTCTGGCGGCTGACCTGGTCGTGGCCAGTCCCGGCATCGGGCCTGCTACGCCCGTGCGCAGCGAACTGATCGAGGCTGGAGTGCGAACTATCGCCGAGATCGATCTCGCTTACCGCGATATCACGAGCCGGATCATCGGCGTGACCGGCACAAACGGCAAGACGACCGTTTCGCAGCTCCTCACGCACGTTCTGGCCAGCGCCGGCATGAGCGTGGAGTGCGGGGGCAACGTCGGCCTGTCACTGTCCGAAATCGCTTTGCGGGAACAACAGCCAGACTGGATCGTGGCCGAGCTCAGCTCTTTCCAGCTCGCCGATCTGGAGCAGTTCAGGCCGGATGTGGGAGTGCTCCTCAACCTCGGTCCGGACCACCTCGATCGTTACCACGGCGTCGCTCAGTACTATCGCGACAAACAGCAG
>JBDLJJ010000042.1:0-19161 GCA_039714435.1 Gemmatimonadota bacterium
CACGAAAGAGGAGGGTAGTTTCATGAAGCCAACTCTCATTGCGGCTGTCATTCTCGCCGCTATCGCAGTGGTTCACCTGTTTCGCCTGGTGCTCGGCTGGGACTTCATAGTGGGCACTCTAGCAATTCCGATGTGGCCGAGCGTGGTGGTCGTGCTAGTGTTTGGTGGCCTGTCAGCTGCGCTGTGCCGGCAGGGCCGGACCTGAGGTCGGCCGCCCTGCTGTGTCGGGCCTGAGGTCGGTCGGTCCGGCCCAGCGCCACTTGAATCCGCTCGCCCGCTGCGCGTATCGTTCGTCATGAATATGCGAAACACCATCATACCGGCCCTCGCCTTGCTCGCGGCCGGCGCCGGGTTTGCCAGCTCGGCTGGCGAGCAGCTGAGTTCCGCAGTCTCCGCCGCGCCAGACAAGATCGACGCTGCCGTTCAACGCGTTATCGATCGCGGGGACTCGGCCTCGGTGCTCGTGCTTGGGACCCGCCAGCTGCTCGCCTTCCCGGACGGATTCGCGCATGCGGCGCGGAGATGGGATGACCGGCCCCGGCGAGAACTTAGGGCGGCGCTGATCGACAGCCTGAAGCGAATCGCGGACACGGAGCAGGCGGAGATGGCCGCGATCGCGGGCGTGCGGGGCACGTCTCTGTGGATCATCAATGCCGTCGCAGGCAGACTTGCTCCAGCCGAGATTCAACGACTCTCCGAGCTCAGCTCCGTCAGATACATCTACCCGGCTGGGCAGCTTCCGCGCCCGCCCGACCGGCAAGGCGTCGCCTTCGTGCTGGAGCCGGGGCCGCGACCCGCGTTCTCGCTCGAGGGGAAGACGGTACCTTGGAACGTCGAAAAAATCGGAGCGCGGCGGGTATGGGATGAGCTGGGCGTCACGGCTGAGGGAAGCGTCGTGGCCATGCTCGACCTGGGAGTCAACTATCAGCACACCGAACTGATCGATAACATCTGGATCAACTCGAACGAGATTCCCAACAACGGCCGCGACGACGACGGCAACGGCTATGTGGACGATCTGTACGGGTTCGATTTCGGAGCTATGACCGCAGAGGTCGGAGCTCCCCCGGGGACGAGGCAGCACGGCACGATGACCTCGGGGATCGTCGCCAGCTCGGGCGCCGGGGGGATTCAGACCGGAATTGCGCCCCGCGCTCGTATCATGCCGCTGAGAGCAACGGGGCTGGTGGCGAACATGCGGGCCTACCAGTACGCCCTGGATAACGGCGCGGACGTGCTCAACATGAGCTTCAGTCGACCCAATCTCGGTCACCTGCGCGCCGTGTGGCGGCTCATGGCCGAGCAGGCGGCGGTCGCTGGCCTAGTCTCCGTGTCCGGCGCCGGCAACTTCCGGGAGACTAAACAGATTCCAGAGCAGCAACGCATCCCGGAAGGCATCCCGTCCGTCATCAGCGCTGGCGGCGTGGACAGCATGATGAATCTCCTCAAGTTCAGCTCCATGGGGCCTGTGGAGTGGCAGAGTGTGAAGTTCTACGAGGATCATCCAGAACTAATCAAGCCCGATGTTGTGGCGTTTCCCGGGGCTGGCTACCCACTCATCGACTCCGAGGGTGTGGGGTACCTGGATCCGAACGACGTCCTGCGGGGGAATTCGTTCAGCGGACCTCACGCTTCCGGAGTGGCCGCCCTGATGCTATCCGCCAACCCTGATCTTCCCGCCTGGCGGGTCAAGGAGCTGATGGAGCAGACGGCCCGCGACCTGGGGCCGGAAGGGAAGGACAACCGGACCGGGGCGGGCCTAGTTGACGCGTTCGCGGCCGTGAAAGCGGCGTTGGCGGCGAGGCAGCACTAAACTCCCTATATTGCCCCGACTGCGGAACACCCTTCAGTGGAGGCTAATCGCATGCGCAACCATTATGGCAGCGCGGTTATTGGCGGCCTTCTCGCCAGCATCACCGTGCTGGTGGCCTGTGCCGACGTACGCTCACCGGCCGAGCCGCTGCCGGTCAGTACGGGAGATCCGTCCCCGTCGCCGATTCCTACAACCACGTCCGTGGGCGATATTATCGTGAACACCGCGACATCCGGACTGTTCGAGGGGGACGGCTATAGCGTTAGGCTGGACGGTACTCGAAAGCGAATTATTCGCGACGACGTGACGATTTCGTTCCCCAGCGTGTCGACCGGCCAGCATTTGCTGGCCCTCACTGACCTGCCCGGCAACTGCACGGTGAGTGGGAGCAACCCGCAGAAGGTCACAGTCGTCGATGGCGCCACTCTACGGTGGATCTTCGACGTGACCTGTTCCGCTCCGGGGGGACCGTCTCCGGAGTGACTTAATTGGAGGCTCATATGACACAGGTTCGTCCTGTAAGGATCGTAGCGACTGGTCTTCTGCTTAGCCTGGCGGCTTGTGCTCCCGTCGACGACGCGCAGGAGCCGGCCGCTGCTGGCGCTGATGAGGCCGCGGCTACGCAGGCCGCTGCCCAGGCGATCGACTCTCTGCGTGTTTGGTTCGCCGAGGCCATGACGGCGGGCGACGTGGACCGAATGATGGACAACTACGCGGAAGGCGCCATCGATATGCCGCCCAATGAGCCCGCCGTCAGCGGAAAAGCCGCGATTCGCGCCCGGCACGAAGCGTGGCGGGACCAGTATGCGATTCGTCTGGAGAATCCTTCCGATGAAATTGTCGTGCTGGGAGACGTGGCGATCCTCAGAGGCTCGTACGACATCACTCTGGAGCCGAGAGAAGACGGACAGGTGATCCGCGACAACGGGAAGTACATCGTGACCTGGCTGCGGCAGGCTGACGGGGGCTGGCTGGCCACCAATGAAATCTGGAACAGCGACAACCCGCTGCCGGAGGCGCTGGCCCAGTAACGGCCGTCGGGTGAGGATCGTGCGCTGGCCGTACCTGGCTATCTGTTTGCTGTTTTCGGCTGGCTGCCTTCCGCCAGGCCCGACTCAGCCCGCCAAATATGCACAGCGTGGCGCTGCGCTGTGTCAGGATCGAAGCACTATCGAGCGCTATCTCGACGCTCGGGCCGCGGAGGATCATCCGCGGGCTCTCGCCCTGCTCCGGGTCAATGATTGTTGGCTCACGGGCAGTGAGCGGCCGGTGAGGCGGGTCACCCGGAAGAGCCGGTATCGTGAGACGGGCCTCATTCGGGTCCGCCTCTGGGGCTCTGTTATCGACTACTGGGCGCTGTCGGAAGACATGTGTGGCACACGCCAGGCCTGCCGGCTCGCGTCGCTCGGATTCGCCGCGCTGAACTGATTAGCGGGCGGGCCTGCTTTTCGCGTAGTGGCGGCGGGCCTTGGCCCGGTTGCCGCACACTTCCATCTGGCACCACTGGCGGCTCTTGTTACGGCTCTCGTCCACGAATACCCAGGCACAGGTGTCGGAAGCACACGACTTCACCCGCCTTACAGCGCCGGAAGTGAGTAGCTCGGCCGCGGAGAGGACGACCGGCCGGAGCGGCTCAGCCAGGTCTGCCCCCTCGTCTGACCAGCCCATCTCGAATCCCGCCTCGGAGAGGACAAGTCGGCGGCGGACAAGAGCGCCTACGAGCTCCTCGTTGAGGAGGAGCAAGTCGCTGGCCTGGGGCGCCGTGTTCGCTGCCGCGGCGGTGAATACCCGGTACAGCGCCTCCCGTAGCGCGATGGCCCGGCTCAGCACCGTGTGCGCCTCCGTCTTGTCGCGATCTGCCAGCCGCCGTAGCCCTGCGCCCGCCTCAGATGACGCTAAACCACCAGTCTCGAGCCATTCGACGAGATCCGCGTACTGCGTCAGATGCTCGTTTGGAGCCGCCGCGAAGCGACCGCCCAGCGTATTGAGGAAATCCAGACATGGGCTACCGGCGATGAACTTGAATTCGTAATCGGCCACCGTGAGCAACTCAGACAAGGGTCACAGGAGTACTCCGATGACAAACAGCGTGCTGCCTATCACCAGGGCTGACATTCCGGCTAGAATAAGGCGTCGCATCGTCGATTCGCAGAACATGCTCTCCTCCGTCACTGCGGTTAATTAGCCGAGAACAAATGATCTCAGCGTCGATTCTAACCTATATAACAACTTGAAGACAGTTAGGTTCCCATGTCAACAGATTGACCCTAGTCTGTGTCCTACCAGAGGGGAGGGTCAGCCGTGGAATATTTCGATCCGCTGAGCAGACCGTGCTGGGTACCGTACGAACCGCGAGTGATAGGAATAGTCCTATGATTGAGACGATGGGAGGACAGGTGAGTGGTCAGGCGTCAACGTTGGAAGCGCGGCCGCCCTGGGGGGCGACCAACCCGGTTTGGGGAGCGGTGCAGATGGCCGGTCTGCTGGCCACGGTCGGCCTGCTCGTCGGCCTGGTGTGGAGGCCCGAGCCGTCCCTGAATCTGCTCTGGAACGTGATCATTCCTCTCGTTCCTGCGTCCCTGTTGATCAGCCCCATGCTGTGGCGCAACTCCTGTCCGCTGGCCACGCTGAACAATCTGTCCAACGGCCGCATCGGACGCCGCTCGCAGTCCAAGCGATTCGCCGTCGGCGCGGGTGCACTCGGGATTGTGCTGTTGTTTGTTCTCGTTCCCGCTCGCCGCTTCCTATTCAACGCTGATGGAACGGCGCTCGCGGTGACTATCGCCGCCGTAGCGATCCTGGCCCTGGTGGCGGGATCCCTGTTTATCATGCGGGCTGGCTTCTGCAACGCCATATGCCCCGTGCAGCCGGTGGAGCGGCTCTATGGGCAGAGCCCCTTGCTCGAGATCTCCAACCAGAGGTGTCCGACTTGCGTCGGCTGCTCGGTAGGATGCATCGACCAGGGGCCTCGCACGGCGACTGAGGTGCTGCTCAACGCGAAGTGGAACTCAGCGGCCTGGCTCAGCACCCCCTACGGGGCCTTCACCGCGTTATTTCCGGGGTTCGTGCTGGGCTACTTTACGACGGTTAACGGCCCGCTGAGCACGGCGGGGCAGGTGTACGGTCACGTGGCCCTGTGGGCGCTGATCGGAGCCGTGCCGGTCGTACTCCTGGTTCTCGTGTTTCGTGTCTCGGCGTCCATCATACTGCCCACCGTGGCAGGAGTAGCGGCCGGTTTCTATTACTGGTTCGCGGCGCCGGCTATGGCTACCGCTGTCGGTATCGGAGCGCTGGGCGGTGTGGGGCTGAAGGCGGTCACGTTAATCCTGGTGGCTGTATGGCTGTCCAGGGCCTGGAAGGCAGCCGTAAAGAACCGGGGGCTGCCGGCACAGTCCCGGAGTCTGCCGGTACGTTGAGCCGCCCCTCAACTACCTCCCGTTAGTATCGCTGATGCGGTGTTGTTGAACGAGGCGCTGATCTGCGGAGCGAGGGTGTTCAGAGAGATGACGACGATGATGGCGATGAGGGCGAGCAGGATAGCGTACTCGGCCAGATCCTGGCCGGACTGATCGCGTCGCAGCGCCAATTGTAATGCTAATCGTAGTTCTGACATTTTGTTATGCGGGGCAGGAGACACTCCCACTATGGCGGGGGTCCGGGGTCCGCCGCAAGCGCTGCGAATCACTCTCTGGGTCCTGGCGCCGGACTCAGAGTGAGTCGCTCGCCGCTTCGGTCACACTGATCTGGCCCCGATCCGTGACCACGATACGCGGAGCGCCTGCTAGGCTAATCCTTCCTTTCACGCATACCGTTTTGCCCATGTAGAGCCGCTCCGGACGCTCCACGAAGCTGCCCCTGATGCTTCCCGAGATCACTACTTCAAAGGGATGACCGGGGTGCGCCCTCTCGAAGTAGAGGTAGGTCGTGTTGCCCTCGATGGCGACGTAACGGGTGTCCGCTACGGTTCCGCACACGGAGCGGTAGCGGGACACATGCTGAATCGCTTCATAGGGCGAAACGGTCCCGGAGCCCGCACTGGCGCAGCCAGCCACGGACGCGGCAGCGGTTGCGAGCGCCAGGATCGAGCGGACAACATCGATTTTGTGTGCTTCGTGCTTTCCGCCGATGTTCGACTCTCCTGTCCACCCTGCCGGTAGGTACGGATCGTAGGCGTTCGATGAGCGATCGGATAGTACGTCATGGCGTCAGTTCGCGCCTTCCGTGACTTGGCGATATTGTGGTCGGCGGCAGCTTCAAGACGGCAAGTTGAGTGCCGTTGATTCAGCTGTTCGCCCCAGATGAGGCACGGTATCGACTGAGAGCTTTGCCGCGAATTCTACTGCAGAACGTCTACGCTCAGGTCATCCTGGCGTTCTTGGTGATTCTGCTCCTCAAGTGGGATACGCTGACTCAGGCCCCCGTCTGGGACACCGCGATGGGCGTGTTTCCTGCCGCCCTCACGCTGGCGGGTAACGGGTTCGACCTGATCGCCCTGCTACAGATGCCCAAGTTCCTTCAGGGCGGGCCCAACGTGCACAGCACGTCATGGGTCACGCTACTCACGGCCGTCGTACTCATGCTTACTGGCGGAGGCCTGAAGTCCTTCGTCGCGCTCCATTTGCTGCATTTCGGGATCGCGGCAGCCGCGCTAGTCACGTTGTTTCAACTCGCACGACCGGTCCTCGGGCGTGTGGCGACCCTGCTCCTCTGCCTGAGTGTTCTTCTTTACCCTGTGTTTTCGGTCCAGGTGGGCTACATGTACCTGGAGGTTCCCTTGTTCCTGTGTGGCGTCGCGGCCTTGTTGGCCTGGGTACGCGGGCGTTTCTGGTGGGCTGTCCTGTGGTCGACTCTCGCTGTGGCGACAAAGGAAGCGGGGATCATCGTTCCCGCCACGCTGGCCCTGGCCACGTTGCTGGAGAGTCGGAGCCTGACGGCGCGACTCCGACGGGTGGCACAGATCGCCGTACCGCCAGCGGTCTGGTTGGGCACCATCAAACTGGTGAGCATGCTTGGTGCAGAAACCTTTGAAGTCCTACCGTCTCTCCAGGGCATGTTCGGCGGATTCGTCGACAACCTGGGTCATTTCCTTCTGAATGTTCCGGATCTGCTGATATTCATCATCGTTTTCCTCATTGCCTCTCTTTTGTCTGGCAAACAACTCACCAAAACGCTCAGGCTGGAGCCGTCTGATCTGGCCGCGCGAGACCAGGAGCGTCAGGCACGACTCGTGCTCGCACTGAGTGGGATCATGATCTTGTGCTTCCTCCTCTTGTTCACGATAGCGCTCCCAATCGGGGTCCATTTTACCCTCATCCTGCCACGCTACTATGTCGTCATCCTTCCGTTTCTGCTTCTCTGGACCGGTTACACGGCTCAGCGGCTCCTGGGCGGACGGTTCAAGTCGCCGGCTAGCGGGTGTTTCATTCTGCTGTCAGTCTTCTTCAGCCTGAACACGGAAGGGCGATACTACCCGCTGGATACCGAAACCTATTCGGGACCCGCAACAAACAACTTCCCGCTGACGGAGCGCTCCAACGCGTACCGCCGCCTGAACGCGGTCCAGCGGGAGGCCATGCAGTATCTCGAGACCCTACCGGAGGATGCCCACGTCTTCTACGGATTCTACGAGCACTACCTGTTCAGCTACCCGGAGCTCGGGTACACCAGCGGTCCGCTACGCAACGGGCACAGTGTGCCGTTTGACACGACGGGACCGGACGGTTCACTCAAGCCCGGGATCTTTCCCGACTGCCTCTACGTCCTCTACAGTCACCCATGGTTGGCTGCGGACTATATGTGGGGCTATGTCCAATTCGTCGATTCCCGGGAGGACCTGTCCAGGGAAACAGTGCGCGAGTTCCGGGACGGCCGCTACAAGATCAGTCTGATACGCGTTCGGCGCGCCGGGGCAGCCTGTCCGGCTATGGCGGGAGGGTAAGACCGAATTGGATGCTAGTTCCTTCCGGGGCCGCCTGACAGGTTGGCCGCGCGTTCTCCGGCAAAACGCATACGCTCAGGTAGGCCTGGCGTTCATACTCATTGTGCTCCTCAAGTGGGGGACGCTGACTCAGCCCCCCATTTGGGACAGCGCGATGGGTTTGTTCCCGGCCGCACTCACGCTGGCAGAGAACGGGTTCGACCTGCCCGAATTGCTGCGGGCTCCCGACTACCGGGCTGGCGGACCCAATACGCACAGCACTTCACCCGTGACACTGGGTACCGCAATCGTGTTGACGCTGTCCGGCGGTGGAGCGAAGTCGATGCTGATTCTCCATCTGCTGCACTTCATTGTGGCAGCGTGCGCGCTTGTCACCTTCTTTCGTTTCGCTCGACCCGTGCTCGGCGGCACAGCGACCCTGCTGCTCTGCCTTAGCGTGCTTCTCCACCCCTTGTTCTTGGTCCAGGTGGGCTACATGTACCTGGAGGTTGCACTCTTTCTGTGCGCGGTCTCGGCCTTGCTCGCGTGGGTGCGGGGCCGCTTCTGGCCTGCCGTCATTTGGGCAGCCCTGGCTTTCGCGATCAAGGAAACGGGGATCCTTGTCCCGGCCACTTTGATTACGGCCGTTCTGATCGAAAACCGCCGCTTCGTGGTCCGACTGAGGAGAGCGACTCAGATCGCCAGCCTCCCCGCTCTTTGGTGGGGATCCATGGCGCTCCTTGAAGCCACCGCGCAGTCCGGCAACCCGGAGGGCTTGGAGCTGTTTCCACCTTTTGTCTTCCAGAGCCTACTGCATTATCTGGATCGATTCCTCTTCAACGTGCCGGATCTTCTCGTTTTCTTGATCATTTTCTTGATTGCGGCCATAGCGGCGGGCCCCGGGATGTCACGAGTACTGCGCCAGGAGCCCACAACACCGGCCGCTCGAGGCGCGGAACAGCAAGCGCGGCTTCCACTGGCGCTGAGCGGCGTTCTGATCGTGGGATTCCTGTTACTCTTCCTCGTGGCGCTTCCCCTGGCGGCACGGTTTACGATTGTTCTGCCGCGCTACTACGTCATTATTCTACCGTTTCTATTGCTTTGGGTTGGCTACGCGGCTCGGACGTTGGCCAGGCGGTTAGGGGGAAGGGTCAAGCGACCCGCGGTCGTGACGTTCGTGCTGCTTTCGCTATTCTTCGCCCTGAACCACGGCGGACAGTTCTACCCACTGGACGTTCACACCGAAGGGCCGGGAAACGACTTCCCACTCACCGAGCGATCGCACGCCTACATCCGCCTGAACGCGATCCAAAAGGAGGCCGTCGCGTACCTGGAGACCCTCCCCAATGGCACTCCGGTCTATTACGGTCACTTTGAGCACTATCTATTCAGCTATCCGGGGCTTGGGTATGCCAGCGGCCCGCTCCTCAACGGGCACAATCTTACACTGGAGTCTGTGCCCGATCTTGTCTCGGGACCAGACCCGCCCACCTGCTTGTACGTGTTGTATAACTATCCGTGGCTCGGGGGCTCCTTTATTCGCAGACTGTTTCAACTTGCAGATGCCGAGACCGATCTTGCCCGGGAGGTCGTGCGCGAGTTCCGGGACGGTCGCTATTCGATAAGCCTGACACGGATTCGGCATGTCGACTCGACCTGTCCCGCATAGGAGAAAGGAAGCTCTGGATGGGTAGCCTGGACCTGAGGGAGATCCTCTCCTTCTCGGCGATGTACCGGCTCTTCAGCACGCTGATTGGCTCGCAAGGTTTGCATACGGAGTGTGTGGAAAAATACGTCCGTCCCCACAAGGGCGACCGGGTTCTGGACTGTGGGTGTGGACCGGGTGTGTTCGTGGATTTCCTTCCCGAGGTCGAATACGTAGGCATCGATATGGATGAGGCTCATATCGACTCTGCCCGAAGCCGCTTCGGGGACCGCGCCATCTTTCGGTTGGGACCGGTCGACCACAGCACCATGCGGGAGAAGGGACATTACGACCTGGTGTTGGCCGGGGGACTCCTGCACCATCTGGACGATCGACAGCTAAGCGACTTCCTGACCCTGGCCCGGGGCTGTCTCAAGGAGACCGGTCGGCTGGTGACCATAGACGGCTGTTACACCGACGATCAATCAGCGGGGGCGCGCCGCTTGTTGGACAGGGACCGTGGGATGTTCGTCCGCCATCTCGATCGGTACCTGGAGCTGGTGCGGCCTGTCTTCCCGGGGGTCCACGCGCATGTGAGACACAACCTGCTGCGCATACCCTCCACGCACCTGATCATGGAATGTCCGGCCGCAGGGATCCAACTTCCGGATTGACTCCCACCTCATCCTCTACGATGAACCGAGGCCTATCCTTGGCCTCGTCCAGCGCCCGCCACACGTACTCCCCCAGCACGCCCAACATCAGCATGAGCGTACCGCCCACGAGCAAGACCACGACCATCAGGGCCGACCAACCCTCGGGTGGTGAGCCTGCCAACGCGTTGTAAAAGACGACCGCCGCGTAGGCGAATCCGCCCAGCGCAACCAGGAAACCCAAATAGGACATGGCGCGGATCGGCACGTAGCTAAACGACGTAACCGAATCCACCAACAGCTTGAGCTTCTTCCTCAGAGTCCAGCCAGACTTTCCCTGGCTGCGCTCTTGTTTAGTGTACGTGATCGTCGTTTGACGGAATCCCATCCAGGTAATGAGCGCCAGGATGCTGACGTTCTTTTCATTAAACCGGCTGAAGGCCTCGAGCACACGACGATCCAACAGGAAGAAATCCGCTCCTTCCGACGGCATCTCCTTGAAGCCCACCACGCGACGCATGAGCCAATAGTAGACCCGCGACAATCCCGTCGTCGTCACGCTCTCGCCGCCTTTTTTCCCGCGAGCCGCCCACACCACGTGAGCGCCCTCACGCCATCGATCCAATAACTCAGGGATGGTTTCCGGCGGATCCTGTAGATCTGCGGCCAGAGCCACGACACAGTCTCCTCGCGCATGGTTGAGAGCACAGCTCAGCGCGATATGTGAGCCGGAATTACGGGCCAATCGGAGGCCTTTGACCCTGTCGTCCCTTGCCGCGAGCGCGCGGACGACATCGAAGGTCTGGTCCGGGGAGTGATCATCAAGGATCACCCACTCCCAATCCAGGGACAGCCCGTCCATCACGGCCCTGATGCGGCCGTACAGTTCCGGCAGGTTCTCGGCCTCGCGATAGGCTGGGGAGACGATCGATAGCAAAGCGGGTGCGGAGGCTTTTCGCTGATGCGTATTAGCTGTGACTTCCACCTCTCGGTCAGACACAAAGCGCCTCCGCAAGCTTGCTCATTACCCGGTCCTGCTGCTCGTCGCTCATCTCAGAATAGAGCGGCAGTACGATGGTGTGATCCTGCGCGTACTCGCTGTGACCCAGACCATCACCTTCGTCCGAGACGCTCCGCCATAATTCACGCGGATAGGAGTGCTCCCGGTGGATGCACATTACACCGCGGCGGGTGGCTATTTCTGCATTCAGCATGCTCTGCATGACCGCGCGTTGATCATGGCCCTCCGGCAGACGTACGCAGAAGCTTTGCCAGTTGCTGCGCGCCCACTCAGGCTCAACTGGCAGCCCCAACCCCCCTACGCCGGCAAGCCCCTCTTTGTAACGCTGCGCGAGTCTCCTCCTGGAGCGTACGATGTCTGGCAAACGGGACAGTTGGACTCGTCCCATGGACGCCTGTATGTCAGTCATTCGATAATTGTAGCCCAACCCTGGATAGGACTCGAACACCACTTCCGAAGAGCTGTGGCGGGTAGTATCCGGTATATCCATACAGTGGTGGCGCAAGAGCCTGAACTGGCGATCGTAGTCTGGATTGTTCGTAGTCAGCATACCACCGTCGCCCGTTGTCAGCAGCTTACGGGGATGGAAGGAGAAGCACGCGACATCGCCATGAGGGCGGCCGATCATCTGCCACCCGTCAGCAGTTCGGATCTCACTACCGATGGCACAAGCGGCATCTTCCACGACGGGCAGCCCGTGGGCCCGGCCAACGGCCAGAATCTGCTCTAGATTACAGGGCATACCAATCTGATGTACGCAGAGGATCGCTCGGACACGCGGACCTATGGCCGCTTCGAGCAGGGCCGGATCCATATTGAACGTCTCCGGCTGGATATCGACGAACACCGGTGTCGCTTGACAGTAGCGGATGGCGTTGGCCGTTGCGATGAACGAGTGACTGACCGTAACGACCTCGTCACCAGGTCGCACGCCCACCGCGAGCAGGGCCAGGTGAAGGGCCGAAGTGCAACTGGAAACGGCGCAGGCGTAGTTTGTCCCAACTACCTCACAAAACTCCCGTTCAAAGCTGGCGACCTCCGGGCCCTGGGATACCCAGCCGGACGCCAGAGCCCGAGAAATTGCTTGACACTCCTCATCCCCGAGCCGCGGCCTGGCGATGGGTATGAAGGCTGAATTCGTGGGCCCGGCCACTTACCCGGAACCTCCCACTTCCCAGTTTTGCACAACCTCATCCCGCAGCATGTCCTCGGGGCTCCTGTCAGAGTCTGCATACCACCTCATCAGGTGCTCCAGTCCCTCCTTGAGCGGCACTCTGGGCGAGAAGCCCAGCAGCGCCTCGGCGCGTGTCGAGTCAGCATACAGGCGCATCACATCGCCGGGGCGAGGACTCCTATGCACCACATCCGCCTTGCCTCGCCCGACCACCGCGCTGACCTCCTCAGCCAGGTTCCTGATCGTTATCTCTCTTCCCTGACCAAGATTGATGGTCTGCCCCACGGCGGTTTCCGAGAAGCCGCTCAGCAGAACACCCCGGGCGGTGTCTTCAACGAAAGTAAAGTCCCGCGTCTGGGACCCATCGCCAAAAATTATCATCGGTTTCCCCGCCAGGCAGCGCAGCATGAACTTGGGAATCACCTCACCGCTGTCGCCTTCGTGATGGCAGCGAGGGCCGAAACTGTTGAACGGACGGACCACCACTGTGGGCAAGTCATACGTGTGATGATAGGCACGAGCATAGCACTCGCCGGCCAGCTTGCCGGCACCGTAGACGGTCATCGGGAACGTGGGATGCTCTTCCGTCATCGGCGCCCACAAGGCCGTGCCATAGACCTCTGAACTGGACACGTAAACGAAGCGCTCTACACCATGCTTTCTGGCCAACTCCAACAGTCCGAGCGTAGCGCTGGCGTTGACATCGTGATTCTCTCGAGGCGCGTGAATCGAGTGTCGCACCCCTAGACAGGCAAGGTGGTAGACCAGGTCCACGCCCCGCATGAGTTCGTCCATGCTATCGACACCGCGGATATCGGCGACGTGCAACTCGACAGCCTCACCGAGGACACTCTCAACGTTTTCACGCTTGCCGTTGGTCAGGTTGTCGACGATCAGGATGTGCGACCCGTCTTCAGCCAATTGGCGCACCAGCTCTGAGCCAATGAAGCCGGCTCCACCGGTGACCATTATGCGCGTGCGACTTCCCGGGCTGCCCAAGACTACAGGACCTGGACCAATTCGTGGCCCTCGTAGTCGGTTTCGCCTTCCATCAGTAGTTGGGCGGCCTTGAGTCCACCCGCCTGAAGCCGAACGACAGGGTCAGGTCCGATGTCCGAGGGGAGGATCCCCATGTGCCCGCTCTTTACATGACGTGGGTGATAAGCGATCCCGTGTGCATCAAGATCAGCTACGCGTATGTCGCCTGCAAACCGCAGCACGAACGGATGGGCAAACTGTTGCTGGAGGTCTTGTACGGCGATTGCGGTGCCATCACCTATCCACTCGGTGTCAAAGGGATATGCCGTGAATAGGACGGCGCTCGCATCGCGGTAGGCTGCGGGGACGTCGATTGTGGGGAAATCCGCCAGCCAGTCCACCGTGGAGTCGTATCGCGAGCGATCCTCCGGGCTGCCAATCACACCAACACGGCCCGCCATTCGTGCCAGGCCATGAGCTACATAGGGTCCAAAATCGTTGTTGGCGACAACCACGAACCTATTGCCTCGCAGGCAAAGACCTGCGTCAAAGATCAGCTTGATGGCCATGTCGCCCAGGTAGTCGAACACGCCAATCCTGGGGTGGCGTTCGTTCGTTCCGCCGACGCGAATGCCCCTGCTGTTGCAGAACGGCAGGTCAATGTCCTGCTGCCTGAATTCCCATTTTTCGTACATCAGAGGGATGACGCATGTCTCGTTCACATACCTGAGCATGTCTCGATTGATGGGGCGCAGGTGCCCCGAGTTCGTAATGATGTCGGCGCGTGAGAGCAGATCTGGTTCCAGCTCATCTATCAAGGTGACCCGTGTATTTCCCAGGTGGCCCAGTAGACTTTCAATCTGCCCCGCGACCTCCTCAAATGTCCCATAGTCCGAATCTCTGCCGAACGCAAAGACCTGCGCACCAGCGATCGCGGCCAGAATCGGCGTCACGGCATATGGGCCGGAGGCTGCTTCCGTGATGACGATCTTGTCGCTCAGGTCCAGTTCTAACGAGCGAACCGTTTCCTTCAGCAATGACGCGAGCCTGGTCATCGCGTGGGCCGTATCAAACCCGAACAACCAGGTCATGGGCCAGTTCGAATCGACGTCCGCAAACGCACACGGCTTCGGCCGATTCGCCGAAGTCCAACTTCTCTCGGCAGACGCACACCCATCCGCTTTGCTTCGCCGGTGATCCGAAAGCCAGTGAGTGGCGCTTGAGATTGCGGGTAACTACCGAGCCTGTTCCTACATAGCTGTGAGCCCCTAGGGTCAGGAGCTGATTCACGGAGGCGTTCGGGCCGAGCCAGACTCCGTCTTCCAGGGTCGCAGAGCCCGAGACTTCCGAGCACGCCACCAGGCAGACTCGTTCTCCAGTAGTCACGGAGTGGGCCACGTGGACCAGATTATCCACCTTCGTGTCAGGTCCCAGGTAGGTGAATTCACCGAACAGGCCACGATCTATGCACGTGCTCGATCCTACTTCGACTCCGTCCGCGAGCCACACGCCCCCGGCGTGGGGGACAGCGCGCAGCCTCCCTGCAATGGTTTTGGGCTCGAAGCCGTCCCCTCCGACCGTCGCATTCGGTTTGATGACGACGCCCCGGCCCAAGTACGAATTCGGCAGGACAACTGAGTTGTGGCCCACATAGGTATCAGCTTCGATCCAGACGTTGTCACCGATCACCGCCGAGGGCTCGATTCTCGCCTTCGGATCAATCCGCGGCGCCAGCCGCTCGTAATAGTGCACGCCACTGTCTGAAAAGAGTCGATAGAACGCTTCCTGAGGGCTTCGATCCGTGACGAGCAATGCATTGCCCTCAGGCACCTGCTCGATCAGATCATCGCTGGTGATAACTACCTGGCCGGTGCTGCTCTCCAGGTGGTGCGCCCAACGCGCCGAACTCAGATAGGTCAGCAAGACGTCTGGCCCGTCGCGGCCGGACAAGCTGGAGAGGGGGCCAAAGCGGGTGATTTCCCGGTCCTCGCCGTGCAGCACGAGTGGGGTTCCCTCAATGAGCTCCGATATCAACTGTCCCGTGCAGCGCAGGGGGCGGGGCCGGTCGCCGGCTCGAGTCAACTCTTCGGGCGAGACGCAGACTGCCGGAAGAGGCCTCTCCCCATCGTGATCGCGTTCCATGCTTGACCCCGTCAGCCTGCTTGGTGAATGGCGCTACAGACCTCCTGAATCTGCGCCTCCGTCAACTCCGCGAACATGGGTAACGATAATTGCTCGGTCGCGGCCCGCTCGGTGACCGGCAGATCACCCTCACCGAAACCAAACTCCGCGTAGGCCTTCTGCATATGGACCGGGACAGGGTAATGAATGCCGCTCTGGATCCCGAGATCGCGCAGCCCAGCCTGGAGCCCGCCACGATCGGCCGCCCGGATGGAGTACACGTGATACACGTGACGCGCGTAGGGCTCTTCAACGGGAGTCACCACATCCGCGCCGTTCAACAACTGATTGTAGACCTCCGCGTTCCGCCTACGGGCCGCCGTCCAATTCGGCAGATGCCGCAGCTTAATCCGCAAGGCCGCTCCCTGAATGCCATCCATGCGGTAGTTGAAGCCCTTCAAGTCGTGATGGTACTTGGCAGATTGTCCCCAATCTCTGAGCCTGCGGGCCGTATCCGCGTACTCGGCGTTATTGGTGACAAGCATGCCACCTTCGCCAACCGCACCGAGGTTCTTGCCCGGGTAGAAGCTGAAGCAGCCGACGTCGCCGATGCTACCGACGCGGCGACCCTTGTACTCAGAGTCGTGCGCCTGCGCCGCATCCTCGATCACTCGCAGCCCGCAGTTCGCGGCGATGTCGAGGATGGGGTCCATGTCAGAGGGATGCCCGTGCAGATGGACAGGCACTATGGCTTTCGTCTTCTCTGTGACCCTGGCCATGATCTTGCCGGTATCCATATTCAGCGTGCCGGGCTCGACGTCCACGAACACGGGGCGGGCGCCCACGTAGTCAATCGCGGCCACGGTCGCGACGAATGTGCTGGCCACCGTGATAACCTCATCACCCCGCTCGACGCCTGCCGCCATCAGTGCCACATGCAGGGCACTGGTGCCCGAATTCACGGCGACTGCGTACTCCGCCCCACAAAACGGGGCAAATTCCTGTTCAAGAGCCGCCACTTCGCTACCGAGCGCGTACTGAGTGCTCGCGAGAGCTTTGAGGACGGCAGCTTCGAGTTCGTCCTTAATGCTGCGATACTGTGCTTGCAGGTCCAAGAAAGGAATCATGCTTGTTCCCTGGACTCCATCAAGGCAGTTCCACCGGGGCGCCACGCTGCGCCATGGAGCGGGAAGCCGCTTCCAGAATGCGCACCACATAGAGGCCCGCTTCGCCACCGCTCTCAGGTGCGACACCGTTTTCGACGCAATCGACGAAGTGTCGAGCCTCTCGACCCAGGGCTTCAGTCGCATCCAGCTTCGGTGCCCACATGTCGCCTTTTCGATAGCCGACCAGCGTGTCGTAGATGTTCTCCCTCGTCTTCAGCTCGATGCCGTGATCGTACACCTTGATCTTCTCACTGGGCTCGAGGTCATCGTAGACGATCATCTTTTGGTCGCCGCCGATCAGCGTCTGCCGCAGCTTCACCGGCGACAGCCAGCTTACATTGATATGTGCCATCATTTGGGCTTCAAAGTAGATCGACAGATAGGCCACATTGGCGGGCTTGCCCGGCACATGTCCGATCCCGGTAGCCGATACGGCGATGGGTTGTTGTGGGAAGACATACGCCATGATGGCAAGGTCATGCACCGCGAGATCCCAGATGACACTGACGTCTGGCTGGAACAAGCCAAGATTGACGCGTTTGGAGTCGTAGTAATAGATATCGCCCAACTCACCACTCTCGACCAACTCACGTAGCTTCCTGACCGCGCCGGTGTAGATGAACGTGTGATCCACCATGAGCACCAGGCCGCGTTGCTTCGCCTCCGCGATCAGCGTCCTGGCCTGCTCCGATGTCCCAGCGAGCGGTTTCTCGACAAGCACGTGCTTCCCGGCCTTCAAGGCAGACATCGCTAGATCGAAGTGTGTATGTACGGGCGTGGCAATGACCACGGCGTCGACGGAGTCGCTGCTGAGCAGATCTCTATGCTCAAGCGTGGTCTGTACCGACGGATACCGCCTCTCGACCAGCTTCAGACGCGCGTCGTTCAGGTCACTGACCATCGCGACCTCGGACACACCTGACTCATAGAAATTACGGACCAGATTGGGTCCCCAGTACCCGTATCCGATTACGCCCACACGTAGCAACAGGCCTCCTATAGCTCGTCCTGCCGCCGTGCGTCACCGACGACGCGCGCCGGCACACCCACCACGACCGCGAAATCCGCCACGTCCTTTGTCACCACCGCCCCAGCCCCGATCATGGCGCCCTTCCCGATGGTTATCCCGCCCATGATCGTTGCGTGGGTTCCGATTGATGCCTCAGTGCGCACCAGGGTCTTCTCTAGACGCCAATCTTCTTCGGTCTGCAACTCGCCGCTCTCTGTAACCGCACGTGGATGCATATCGTTGATGAACATGACTCCGTGACCCACGAATACGCCGTCTTCAATGGTCACCCCATCACATATGAACGAATGCGACGAGATCTTGCAGTTCGCGCCTACGAGTGCGCCTTTTTGAATCTCGACGAATGGGCCTATTCTCGAGCCCGCCCCGATCTCACAGCCGTAGAGGTTCACCAGATCGGGATGGGGGACGACAACGTTGTCTCCCAGCCTCACGTCGTTGCTTATCAAACCTCTAACTCCTTGGCGTGCTTCAAATCGAAAAGCCACGGCAAGTTCCGATACTAGGCAGTGCAGCCGGTGGGAGGCAATGCGGGTCGGGTGGATTCCAGGCGCTAGTCGCCTTCGGTAGGCGCGCGTGACCGGGCCTGCGCTGAGTCCGGCTCGACAAGCACTCTGATCGAGGACAGAGCGCCACTGGCTTCGCCAGCCATTCGCAGCCGCCCGGCTGCCTTGACGATGGAGTCCAATTGAGCGGCGAAATCCTCACTGGACGGATCGAGGTCAGGGCCGCGCTTCACCTTGCGAAGCGCGTTTTCCATGTACGCTTCCTTAGTCTCCTCGTCTGTGGTCATCGAGGCGAGCCTGAACCAGGCCAGGGAGAACGTCGAATCGCGTTCGACAGCCACCTCGAAGCTCCTCCGGGCCCGGGCCGGATCATTCTCGCGCTCCGCCTGCACTCCCTCATAGAAATGCTGGAACGCCTCCAGGTTGCGGGTGGTCAGCATCGGGGCCGGCGACTGCTCCTGAGTCTGCGAATCCATACGGCCCATCAGTCGGGCTGACAGCGTGTCCACCAGATCAAACACGTCTGAGCCCCGCACCCTCTCGCCCCCGATGACCGTGCCATCCTGAAGTTCGATAAGCTGCGCGTCGATGGCCAGGTCCGAGGCGGATCCGGCGATCGAACCTCGCACCGCGAGGCGCGCTCCGGCGCTGCTGGCGATGCTCAGGGCCAGATTGTCCGGAATCTCGTCCGTCTCCTCACGGCCCGCTTCCGTCATCAGGTCGTACAGACGCTGCCGGCCGACTACGCGTAGATCGGGGCGCTGAGCGAAGTTCGTGGTCAGCATGTCCGCCAGGCCGGGCCCGAGCCAACTCAGGGCCGCGTCGGCGATGTGGTTGGTGAAGGGAAGTATGGCGACCGACCCCAGGCCGAGGTCTACGTTGCCGCCTTGACCTACCTGCCGAACCCCATCGGCGCCGCCAGCAGGAGCGCTGCTCGCATCGGTCGTAACGGCGGGTGACTCCTCCGCGGCAGTGATGCGGTACGTGCCGACGGCGGCCAGCAAGAGGAGGGTCGTGATGAGCCAGATTTCCGTGCGCGAGACTCCCTGCCGGCCCTTTTCTCCGTGAAACCACCCGATGAGCATGACGGCGGGGAAGCCCAGCACGGCCAACAGGATGACGATGTCCAGGAGCTTG